>JANNMM010000125.1:0-8461 GCA_031397915.1 Rhodoferax sp.
TCGGCCAGGCGGCGCTCGCCAGCGGTCATGCGCGAAACACACGAGCCGATGGAAGGGATCAGGGTGGCCATGCCTCAGTCAGGTCTTGCGCTTCATCCATACCCACATATTGCCAGTTAACGCGCCGCGCGTCGCCGCAGCGGCTCCAGCAAAGGCCTCAACCCGTTGTGGTCCATCTCCTGCACCAGCGTCAGCAGGCGGCCGATTTCGCCTTTGGGGAAACCAGTGCGGGCGAACCAGTTCAGGTAGTTGCCGGGCAGGTCGGCCAGCAGGCAACCCTTGTGTTTGCCAAAGGGCATTTTCAAGGTGACGAGTTTTTCCAGGTCTTCGGCTTGCATGTGTTTGCGTGGTCAGCCACCGGCGCGTTTCACCGTAAAGCCCTGTTTTTGCAACGCGGCGAGGAGGGCATCGCGGTGGTCGCCCTGCAATTCGATCACGCCGTCTTTCACGGTGCCGCCCGAGCCGCACTGGGCTTTGAGCTGTTTGCCCAATTGCGTGAGGGCGGTGTCGTCGAGCGGCACACCTTTGACGACGGTCACGCCTTTGCCTTTGCGGCCTTGGGTCTCCAGCGACACCCGCACGATGCCGTCGGTGGGTGGCCGCGCCGCAGCGCTGGATTTGCAGGTGCATTGGTCCACGGGTAGACGGCAATCGGGGCAGATGCGGCCTGAATCTGTGGAGTAGACCAGTCGGCTGCCAGTGGCGGGCGTTCGCATGGCGAGATTATGGGCGGGCTGGCAGTACCGCAAGGTATTGAAATCCTCTCGTCACAAAACCGTCATGGAGTCTGGCCATCATCAGCGGCTTGCGGCGCGGCTGTTTCGCGCTATTTTCCTACCACTTGCAACGAAAACCATGGCCAAAGACTTTTCGACGATGGAGGACAGCAACCGCTCCTCCAACCTCAGCATTCACGATGTTTCCTCGCCCGAGCGGCGCACCTTGCTCAAAGGCGGCTTCGGCACCGCGCTGGGCGGGCTGCTGGCCCCTCTTGCAGGCCTCGCGGCTGTTTCCCTGCCGGGCTGCGCGGGTATGGGCGGCGGCCCGCTACTGGGCTTCAAGGGTGTGGCGATTTCCACTGCTGACAAGATTACGGTGCCAGAGGGTTACACGGCCGACGTGATTGCCGCCTGGGGTCAACCCGTGGGCTTGTCGGGCGAGATGCCGGCCTTCAAGGAAGACGGTAGCAACACCGCCGCCGAGCAAACTGCGCAAATGGGCATGCACCACGACGGCATCCATTTTTTCCCCATCGACGGTTCCAAAAGCGGCCTCCTGGTGATGAACCACGAGTACGTGGACGATGGCCTGCTGCACGCTGGTGGCACGAGCAACTGGTCAGCCCAAAAGGTGCAAAAAGCGCAGGCCGCGCACGGTGTGGCGGTGATCGAGGTCGAACAAAAGGCGGGCAAATGGGAGATGGTGCTGCCGTCACCCTTTGCGCGGCGTTTCACGGCAAACACGTCGATGGCGGTCAGCGGCCCCGCCGCAGGGCACGCGCTCATGAAAACCGCCGCCGACCCCAATGGCCGTCGCGTGCTGGGCACCTTGAACAACTGCGGCAGCGGCATCACGCCCTGGGGCACTTACCTCACCTGCGAAGAAAACTTCATCTTCTACTTCAAAGGGCCCGATGCCCCGAGCCCGCACGAGCGCCGCTGGGGCTTGCGCCCAGGTGACCCGATCGGTTACCGCTGGAGCGAATTTGACGCGCGTTTTGACGCCACCAAAAACCCCAACGAGCCCAACCGTTTTGGCTGGGTGGTCGAAATCGACCCGATGAACCCCAGCAGCATGCCAATGAAGCGCACGGCGCTAGGCCGCGCTGCGCACGAGGGTGCGACCGTGGCCACCACGCGCGAAGGCCGTGCGGTGGTGTACATGGGCGAAGACGCGCGTTTCGAATACATCTACAAGTTCGTCAGCCGCGACAAAATTCAGCCCGGCGGCGCGCGCGCCAACATGGAGCTGCTGGATCACGGCACCTTGTTTGTGGCCCGCTTTGATTCAACCGGCAAGGGCCAGTGGCTGCCGCTCACCCACGGCCAAGGGCCGCTGACCGCCGCGAATGGTTTTGCCGACCAGGGCGAAGTGCTGATCAAAACCCGCCAGGCCAGCGATCTCCTGGGCGCCACCAAGATGGACCGCCCGGAGTGGATCGAGGTAGACAAACAAGGCTGGGTCTACTGCACCCTGACCAACAACAGCAACCGGGGCGGCGTCAACCAGCCCGCCGTGGACGGGCCCAACCCCCGCGCCAACAACACCATGGGCAACATCATCCGCTGGAAAGACGATGCCGATTTCGATGGCGGCAGTTTCCAGTGGAACCACTTCGTGCTGGCGGGCGACCCGAAACTCGAGCGCGGGGATGCCAAAGGCAACATCAAGGGCGACGCCTTCGCCTGCCCCGACGGCCTGTGGACCGATGGGCGCGGCGTGTTGTGGATCCAGTGCGACATGTCGACCTCGGCCATGGGCAAAGGCGACCTGGTCAACCTGGGCAACAACGCCATGCTCGCTGCTGACGTGACGACGGGCGAAATCCGCCGCTTTCTGGTGGGCCCGTCGGGCTGCGAGATCACCGGTGCCACGGCCACGCCCGACGGCAAAACCATGTTCATCAATGTCCAACACCCCGGTGAAAGCCCCAGCGAACGCAGCGACCCGGCCGACCCGCGCAAGATTTCGAACTGGCCGGATCAGCGACCCACCGGCCGCCCAAGGTCAGCCACGGTGGTGATTCGCAAAGCCGATGGCGGTGTGATTGGCACTTGAGGAGCGTCAGCGGAACCCCCTTGCAGCGTAGCGCAAGGGTGGTCGTTCAATAATGCGGCGGTAGATCGTCAGCCGCCAGAGGTGGCGCGGCGCTTCCTGCCTCAGGCGCGCGTTGGCGCAACTCGCGTACGTCGCGCTGCAAGAGGGCGATTTCCTGCTGTTGGCGCACGATGATCTGGTTGAGCTGGTCCAGCACGTCTTCGTTGAAGCTGGCTTTGATTTCCAGATCGGTGAGGCGTTGGTCGACGGACTCGCGGGTGTTCATACAAATATATTTTTCTTATTCGGCTGTATGAAATTTTTAAGCTATAAAGTCACGAATAAATTATATTTATTGCTATATATTTAATACTAATAAATTATAAATAATTATCAAAAATAAGATTTAAATTAAAAATAAACTTTATTTGCTTAAAACTTAAGGTGTTGCCCGTTCGCCACTTGCCGCCAGGCTTTCAATGGTGGTGCCCACCGGCCCCATGCACATGTTTGTGCTCGATTTCTTCGGGTATCGCCATGCGGACATCGGTCACGCTGATCTGAAACCGCAGCACCCGGCCGGCCCAGGGGTGGTTGCCATCCAGATGCACGATGTCGCCCTTGATTTTCATCACGGTGAACATCTGTTCCTGCCCGTCTACCCCGCGCCCTTTGAGCTGGCCACCCACCTTCACGCCCGGTGGAAACTCGCTCTTCGGAATCGTGTGGGCAAGTGCCTCGTCGCGCAGGCCAAAGGCGTCTTGCGGCTGCAACACCAGGCTGGTGGCGTAGCCTTTGCTCTTGCCGTCAAGGGCAGCCTCGATCTTGGGCAGGGTGTTGTCATACCCGCCGTGCAGGTAAGCCATCGGCTCCCGGGCTTGCTCCAGCACCTTGCCACTGGCGTCTGAAACGCTGTATTGCAGGGTGACGACGGTGTCTTTGGTGATGTTCATGGCGCGCATTTTCGCCCACCCGCCTGGTGGGGCTATTCGCAGAAACCTCGGGAAAACCCTATACTGCACTGCACAAAATGCCAAATTTGGCGCAAGGGAGTTCCGATGACGGCAAACGCAACAGCAGATGTGGTTGACGACCTGGCGGACGGCTTGCCCGATGCTGCAGCGGCGCCTGATGCGCTGAAACAGGCGCCGGCCTCGCGCGGACGCTCAAACGTTCAGGCGGCGTTCGACCTGGGCGACGAGTTGCCCCTGCCGCGTCTCAACCTGGCCCTGCAAGGCGGCGGCGCCCATGGGGCCTTCACCTGGGGCGTGCTGGACGCCCTGCTCGAGGATGGACGCGTCGGCTTTGAAGGCCTGAGCGGTTGCAGTGCCGGGGCCATGAACGCCGTGTTGCTCGTCAACGGCTGGATGAACAGCCCGCCGGGCGCGGAACGCGAGGGCGCGCGCCAGGCCCTGGCCGATTTCTGGAACGACGTCGGGCAGCCGATTCCACCGGGTGTGGCAGGGCCGGGCACTGGCGACACCTTCACCCTGTTGCCTGCCGGTCGCTGGATCGCACACTGGGCGGGTTATTTCTCGCCTGCCGAGCTCAACCCGCTGGCGTTGAACCCGCTGAGGGACTTGCTGAACCGCCTGGTTGACTTTGAGCGTTTGCGCACGCACAGCCCGTTCAAGCTGTTTGTCGGTGCAACCCAGGCCAACACGGGCAAGCTGCGCGTGTTTCGCGAGCGGGAAATGAGCCTGGACGTGCTGATGGCGTCGGCCTGCCTGCCCAAGGTGTTCGCGCCGGTTGAAATTGACGGCCAACCCTATTGGGACGGCGGTTACTGCGCCAACCCCCCGGTATCGCCGCTTTTTTACGATTGCGATTCGGAAGACATCCTGCTGGTGTTGCTCAACCCGCTGCACCATGCCACCACGCCCCACACCGCGCCGGAGATCGAGACGCGCCTGCAGGAGATGGCCACCAACGCCAACTTCATGCGCGAGATGCAGCTGTTTGCCCAGGTGGCGGAATTCAACCGCGCCGACGCGCTGCGCGACGACAACTTCGCCGCACGCCTGCACCAGACGCGTTTTCACATGATCAATGCCAGCGAGCTCGACAGCCTGCAACGCTCCGAAACCAAATCCCTGGCGCATGCACCTTTTTTGCAAATGCTGCACCGCCAGGGCCGGGCGCGGGCTGCCGCATGGCTGGCGGCCCACCGCGCCGAACTCGGACGAAGCAGCACCCTTGACATCAGCGCGGTGTTTGCCTGAAAGCGCGGTTTAATCTGGAGAACCACCGCCGAAGCACACCCTATTTCTGCCGCCATGACAGCCTCCCTCAAGATCGGTATCAGCGCCTGCTTTTTGCACCCCGACCCGGCGCGCGCGTCGTATGGCAAAAACACCCTGCACTACATCGAACAGTCCACCGCACATTGGGTCATGGCGGGCGGGGCGTTGCCGGTGATGATCCCAAACGTGGCGGGTGCCAGCGCCGATGGCGCCGTCACGCTGGCGCACTACGCCCAGTGGCTGGACGGCCTGGTGATGCACGGTGGTGCCGATGTGTGGCCCGGCAACTATGGCGAGCAAGCCCTCAAGCCCGAGTGGCAGGGGGACCGCGTGCGCGATGCCTACGAGATCGCCCTGGTGAAGGCCTTTGTGGCGGCCGGCAAACCGGTGTTTGGCATCTGCAGGGGCCTGCAACTGATCAACGTCGCGTATGGCGGCTCCTTGTACCAGGACATCGCCACACAACACACCAACGCGCGTGCCCACCGCGACGAAGACGCCTTCAGTGACCACTACCATGGGTTAAGTGTTGTGCCTCAGTCACGCTTGGCGCATCTGCTGCCGCAGGCCAACCGTTATAAAATCAATAGCATCCACCATCAGGGCATCAAGCGCCTGGCAGCTGGCTTTGTGGTCGAAGCACACTGCCCGGACGATGGTGTGGTGGAGGCCATCCGGCACACCGGCGCAGACTGGGTGGCTGCGGTGCAATGGCATCCCGAATTTCACCAGCGCGAAGCCGGTGTGCTCGATGATTCACCCCTGCTGCAGGACTTTCTCGCTGCAGCTGCAGCCGCCACCCACGCGCAAAAGGTGTGATTTTGTAACCGAGTCCTTACCTATTTTTGTAGACGTCGGCCTTGCCTCGCTTAAGGGACTATAGAAGAATGGTTTCCAACGGAGGGCATTGTTCATGCCGGTTAACCATTGTGAGCTGGAACTGCGCATAGAGTGGCTCGACAAGGGGCGTTACTTCATCACCGCGCGTTTCAGTTACCCCGCGCGGGACCTTGAAGACCAGTTGCTTGACCCGGTTGAGATCGAGTTTGATTTCAACAGCCTGGCCCAGCTGGCATCCGACCCGCTGGCCTATGGGCAACAACTCAGCGCCATGGTGTTCGGCTTTCCCGGCAGCAAGGTTTTTGACGCCTACAGCCGCGCGCGCAGTCTTGCGGCCGCGCAGTCCACCTTGCGGGTGCGCCTGTCCATGCCGGCCAGTGCACCGGAGCTGCACAGCCTGGCCTGGGAACTGATCGCTGACCCGCTGGGCAACAGGCCGCTGCTGGCCCAGGACAACCTGTGGTTCTCAAGGTTTCTCGCCTCGCAGGACTACCGCACCCACACCGAGCCCGAGGCGGGTTTGATCAAGGCGCTGCTGGTGGTCGCCAGTCCGGCCGATGTCGTCACGAAGTGGAAGCAGGGCGAAATCGACCACGTCAAGGAAATCGAACGCGCCATGACGGCATTGCAGGCCACCGGGCCTACGTCCCGGCGGCGTATTGTGGCGACCGCCCTGTCCGGGCACGCGACCTTGACGAACATCGTCTCGACGCTCAACAGCGCCAGTTATGACATCCTGTACCTGGTTTGCCATGGTGCCTTGATTGACGGGCACGAGCCACGACTCTTGCTGGAGGGTGAGAACGGCAATGGCCTGTCGATCGCCGGCCAGG
Organism: Rhodoferax sp.; assembly: GCA_031397915.1. Classification (GTDB taxonomy): domain Bacteria; phylum Pseudomonadota; class Gammaproteobacteria; order Burkholderiales; family Burkholderiaceae_C; genus JANYCG01. The sequence continues at coordinate 6,674 of JANNMM010000125.1, forward strand.
AACTGGTGGAGCGCCTGGGCGACCATGGCCGTCAGCCGCGTTTGATCATTCTGGCCTCCTGCGAGAGCGCCGGCAGCCAGCAGGAAGGCGTGATGAACGCGATCGGGCCGCGCCTGGCGGCCGTGGGGGTGCCAGCGGTGCTGGCAATGCAAGGCAAGATCACCCAGGAGAGTTCAGCCCTGTTCATGGCGTCCATGTTGAAAGAGCTCGCCGACTCGGGGCAGATTGACTGCGCGGTGGCCAGCGCACGCAGCCTGATCCGCGCGCGACCCGACTGGTGGATGCCGACCCTCTTCATGCGCCTGAAAACCGGTCGCTTGTGGCAGGCGGACGCGTCGCAGGTTCTGCGCTTTGACAAGTGGCCAGCGTTGTCACTGGACATCGAGAGCGGGCAGTTTGTGCCGATTTTGGGACCGGGCCTGGTGGAGTCGCAGTTTGGCAGTTCCCGCAACATGGCGCGCAAATGGGCCGAGAGATATGAATTCCCCCTCGCGCCGCGCAACCGCGACGATCTGGCCCAGGTGGCGCAGTACCTGTCTTACCGTCAAAGTCGCAAATACGCGTTTGCCGAATTGCGCAAGTACCTGATCAGCCAGGTGCGCGAACGCTTTGGCGCCGAGCTGGAGCAGGCCGGCAAACGCCTGGGCAAGGACTTCATCAACTGCGAGGTGCAAGAGGGCCTGCTCAACGAGATGATGAAGGAGGTTGGCACGGCGCAGCGCGCCGGCAACCCGGCGGACGTGCACCGCTTGCTGGCGCGCTTGCCGCTGAAGGTGTTTGTCAACGCCAACCGGGACAACCTGTTGCGTGACGCGCTGATCGAACAGGGCAAAGCACCCCAGGTGCAGCTGTGCACCTGGCGGGTTATCAACGACATGCCCAAACCAATTGGTGACCCGCCGCCCAAAGGGTATGTGCCGAGCGTTCAGCAGCCGCTGATCTTCCACGTCTTTGGCAATCTGGAACAACCCGAGAGCCTGGTTCTGACGGAGGACGACTACTTTGACTTCCTTACCGCCGTAACGCGGGCCGAGTTCCTGAAGAAGCTGGGCATACCGGGCTCGGTGTCCAGCGCGTTTGCCGCCTCGGGCTGGCTGCTGTTGGGGTTCCAGCCGGACGACTGGGACTTTCGGGTGCTGTTGCGCGGCATCCTCAAGCAGCCCGGCAACCGCCAGGGTGAACAAAGCGTGCGAGTGGCGGTTCAGATCAACCCCTCGGAAGGTGTGCAGATCGACCCTGACCGGGCCACCCGGTACATCGACACGTTTTTCCAGACACAGGGCAAGATGACCACCTTCTGGGGCACTCCGGAAGCCTTCATGGCGCAGCTGATGGCCCAGTGCGAGCTGGACGGCGTAGTGAAACGGGAAGGCACGTGAGCATGCAAGCCCAAACTGTCCCGGCACCGTGTGCCGTCGAGGGCCACCCCGAGAACCCTTACGTCGGGCCGGTGCCTTTCACCACGGGGCAGACGCTCTACGGACGCGAGGCCGATGTGCAAGTGCTGGTCGACCTGGTGGTGGCCAAACGCATAGTCTTGCTGATCTCGCCCTCAGGCGCCGGAAAAACCTCGTTGATCCAGGCGGCACTGATTCCCCAAATCGAAAAACGCTTCAATGTGCTGCCGGTGGTGCGCCTTGACGCGATGACGCGGGACGGCTCGCCCGGCTGCAACCCTTACGTGTTCACCACGCTGCAGGTGCTTGAAAAAAACCGCGATCCGGCCTTGCGTAAGTCTGCGCAGGTGTTGGAGAAAATGAGCTTGGCGGACTATTTCAGGACCTTGCC
>JANNMM010000137.1:0-10408 GCA_031397915.1 Rhodoferax sp.
CACCACACAGCCGCTTAAGGCCGCCGTGGCGCAGATTGTGGCAACGCTGGTCAGGGTTGTAAATTTCATGGGCGACGCTCCTGTTGTTGGGCCAGGGTGCTTCTGGCCCCTGTACAACGCCAGCTGGGCCCTAAATGAAGACTTGGCCAGGTAAAGCTGCGGCAAACCTTCGTGCCAAAGGTATGGGTCTTGTTACAGATGAAGCTTGCACGCCAGCGCAAAACTGCATCAACTCCGCTTTCGGCGCACAGCGGTGGCGCTCTATGGTTTGGCGTACCATGGTCAGGAGGCAGTTTCACCCCCAAATGGAGAAAATTATGTTCAGTCACGTGATGCTTGGCGTGAATAATCTTGAGGCTTCGAAGAAGTTTTACGACGCGCTGCTCGGCACCCTGGGTATCGCGCCGGGAGTTGCCAACAAGCAACGGTATTTCTATCGCAGCCCTACAGGCACGTTCGCGATCACCACGCCCATCAACGGCCAGGCCGCGACCCACGGCAACGGCAGCACGATCGGGTTTGTCGTGCAGTCCCCCGAGCAGGGTGACGCATTCCATGCGGCGGGCATTGCCAACGGCGGCACCACCTGCGAGGAGCCACCAGGGTTTCGCGACGGCTCGGTGGGAAAGCTCTACCTGGCGTATCTGCGCGACCCGGATGGCAACAAGTTGTGCGCGCTGCACCGGCCAGCCAAATAGGGCATGGTTTCTTTCAGTCTAGGCTTTTGACTGCAAGCCACGCCGTGGCGCGCCTGCGCTCGGCGCGTTCCGCCTTGCTCACCAAGCCCTTCATGGCCCGGGGTTCTCGGGTGATGCGCTGCAGCGGTTGCCGCGTGCCGCTTTCCCACTGTTTGTGCGCCCTGCGCCCGGACGTGCCGACCCGGGCTGGCATGTGTTTGATCATGGCAGACCTGGAGCCGCTCAAGCCCAGCAACACCGGCTGGCTGATTGCCGACGTGGTGGCAGACACCACCGCCTTTGGCTGGTCCCGCACCGAGCCTGACCCGGGCTTGCTGGCGCTGCTGGCGGACCCGCAGTGGCAGCCCTATGTGGTCTTTCCGGGAGAGTTTGTGGCAGGCGGGCGGGTGGTCACGGGGCTGGTCAACGCCAAGCGGCCGCTTTTTGTGCTACCCGACGGAACTTGGCCCGAGGCGCGCAAGATCTTCCGCAAAAGCCCCTACCTCGACCATTTGCCGGTGCTCAGCCTGCAGCCCGAACAGCTCTCCGCCTACCGCCTGCGCCGCTCCACACGCGAGGAGCACCTGTGCACCTCGGAGGTGGCCGCCTTGTGCCTGGCCGTGGCTGGCGAGGCGCGTGCGGCCGAGGCGCTGGCGGCGTACCTGGCGGTGTTCACCCGCCACTACCTCAACGCCAAGCAGAGCTGGCCAGTCGATCTGGAAGACGCTGAGCACCAGCTCTTGCGCGGCTATTGCTAACCGTGAAGGTTAAAGCCGCCCCTGCGCCCGCAACCGCACGCCCAATTGGTTGATGCCCGCTTCGCCTTGTTGCAAAGCTTGGGCGCTGGTGTGCACGGAGTATTTCCCCATGTGCAGGTCATGCGGGTGCCGGGCGCCCGAGCCCAACACAAACACCGCGTCGCTGGTTGCTGTGAATTCGATGGGCTCGGTGGCGTCGTCAAACACCACCATGTCGCCTGTTTTCAAAGTCTGGCCCCAGACAACGGCTGTAGGCGGGGGCCAGTTCGAGTTCGGGCGGCATCGCCACCCACAGCTGAAAACCCAACACGCGTTTGTTGTCGACCGGGGCGCCTTTGTGCCACACACCACCACCGGCCACCATCCACTCAACACCACCCTTGGGCAACACGCCCTGCTCGCCGTGTTCGCCGGTGGCGTCTTCATAGGCCGTGTCGCCATGCACAAGGTAAGTGAGCGTGGCAATTCCGGAATGCGGGTGCCTCAGGGTGCTTCAGAGTTGGGTCTCAAGCCTGCCGCCGCGCCAATAGCTGGGCAATTTGAAGTGTCTTTTTGATGGCGCAGGCGACGGAACGACAATCAGCCCACATTGAGAACCGCACCATGACCCCTGATTCGAACCCGCCAAAAGACGCCACAACCACGACGCTGTGCGGTTCCTGCGCCGGCGTGCAGCAAAACTGGCGCCGCGCCCGAGGACACCCCGAGCTGATGCAGGGCACGCACCGCACCGTATCGCACAAACACGGCCTGGTCACCATCACCAAATACCGCTGCGAACGATGCGGCACATTGTGGGAATACGAGAACAACAAGGTCAACCGGCACGCAGGGTGGTCGGTGCTGGTCCGATAACCCTGCGTGAGGCAATGCCCGGTTGCCTTCAGTGCTTGTGGCCGCCCGATTCAGAGGCGTGCGCGCGGTCGTCTCGCCCATGCCCCATTCCACCCATGCCATGCATGCCGCTCATGTGGCCCATGCCACCCATCTGCCCCATGCCAGCGTGCTGTTCGCCTTGCCCACCCATGCCCATGCGCTGCATCATGCCCCGGCGCATGGCAACCATGCCTTCGTCGGCCAGTTCGGTCACTTCTTTCGCGTGCCCATAAAGCGCGGCCACCACCTTGGCGTCGGTAGAGGTACGGGTTACCGCAGCCCCTTTGGCGGTCATCTCCACCTTGGAGGTGATCTTGTCGGCATTGGCGAACAACACTGGCAGTGTCTTGCTTGAGATGTTGAACTCCCGACCATCCTTGAGCCGCTGCGACATGCTGGCAACGTGGGCCTGAATGGCTTGCGCAACCTTGGCATCGTCCGATTCAGTGAGCGTGCGGATGCCATTGGGCAGTTCAGTCACCGTGCGGCGGATTTTGTTGTTGTTGTGCACCATGGTCTGCACGAGATCCATGTCGGCGCCAGAGCCAGCGTCCTGCTTGGTGAGCATGCCGGTGTGTCCGCCACCGCCGCCGTGCATCATGCCCATTCCCATGCCGCGTCCTGACGGTTGTGCAAGGGAAAAGGTGGCGGCCACGCCCAAACCCAAGGTCACCACCACACCTGCAATCAATTTCAATTTACGGTTCATAGCCAACTCCAAAAAAGTGAAAACACATTGATTTGAAGATTCGCCTTTCAGAGTGCGAACCATGGATGCCGGAAGTGGCATTGCCATACCGCTGATTTAAGGTCTTGTGGCCGTTTAGACAATTTCTGCAAGGAAGGGCATTTGCATCGCCAGGTTGCTTCAACAGCCCTTGCAACACTGTGATACAAAACTCGGGCCAAAGACCAGGTGCCTGTAGGATGCTGACCAAGATGGACACCACGAATCGCATCCTGATCGTCGACGACGATCCCGATATCCGCCAACTGCTGGCCGACTACCTGACACGCCAGGGCATGAGCGCTGTCACCGCGAAAAATGGCCGGGAAATGTGGCAAATGCTGGAGCGCCACGCTATCGACCTGATCGTGCTGGACCTGATGTTGCCGGATACCGATGGACTGACACTGTGCCGGGACTTGCGGAGCAAATCGGGCACGCCAGTGCAGATGTTGACGGCGCGAGGCGAAGAAGCGGACCGCATTTTGGGTATTGAAATGGGCGCGGATGACTATTTGGTGAAACCATTCAGCCCGCGTGAACTGCTCGCGCGCATCCGCAGCATCTTGCGACGCACCCGGGCGTTGCCACCGAACTTGAAACCCGAGCCCCAGCGCTGCCTGGCTTTTGGTAGCTGGTGTCTGGACACCGCAACGCGTGTCCTGACGGGCGCTGATGGCGTCGCAACCCCACTTTCCGGCGCGGAATTCCGCTTGCTGCGAATACTGCTGGAGCACCCCAACCGCGTGATGAACCGGGACCAGCTGGTCGAGCTGATCCATGGCCGCGAGCCCGAGGCCTACGACCGCGCCATTGACGTGCAGATCAGCCGTCTGCGCCAGCGCCTGCTGGACGATGGACGCGAGGCCAGACTGATCAAAACCATCCGGGGCGAGGGTTATGTGCTGGCCGCTGTAGTAGAAGGACGCAAATCATGCAATTGATTCCGGACAAATGGCTGCCCCGAACGCTGGCCGGGCGCATGGCTTGGGTCATGGTGCTGGGTTTGCTGGTTGCGCAGTTGATTGGGCTTCAGTTGCACCTGCACGACCGGGCGCAGATGATGGCCATGATGGGCGCCGCAGAGGGGCCCGGGCAGATGCGCGGCCACATGCTGGGCGGGTATGGGCTTCCCGTGCGCTATTTGTGGCAAATGGTGCTGACCCTGGTGGTGTTGATCGCCGTAGCCTTGGTGGCGGTGCGTTGGGTTACACGGCCATTGCAGCAGATGGCCGAAGCCGCCAACGCCTTTGCCAGCGACCTGGAAGCCGCGCCGCTGAGTGAATCCGGCCCAGCGGAGGTACAGGACGCCGCCAAAGCCTTCAACCTGATGCAGCGCAAGGTACGTCAATTGGTGGTGGAGCGGGGCCATGCACTGGCAGCGGTGTCCCACGACTTGCGCACGCCCCTCACCCGTATGCGCTTGCGAGCAGAGCTGGTGGACGACGAAGCGCTGCGCGGCCAGATCAACACCGACGTCGACACGATGCAAGCCATGATCGAGTCGGTATTGACTTATTTGCATGGCGTGGAAGAAGAACATGCCGTTCAATCCATCAATATGCAAGCCCTGGTTTCCAGCATCGTCGAAGACGCCACGGCCATGGGGAACCGTGTGACGCTGGCGGCAGGCGCGGCGACCGACACCGGGGCGGCTGCTCCGTATCCCGGTCGGCTGCTGACCCTGCGGCGGGCCATTTCCAACCTCGTCGACAACGGTGTGGCCTATGGAACGAACGTATCCGTTGGCCTGGTCGACACGCCCCAAGCCCTCACCGTGATCGTTGAGGACGATGGGCCCGGCATTGACCCCAATGACATGCAACGGGCCGTTGAGCCCTTCGTTCGGCTGGACCCTGCGCGCGCCGGACGTCCGGGCGGTTTTGGCCTCGGGTTGGCCATAGCCAGAGACGCAGCTGCCTGCCACGGCGGGGAATTGGTACTCGAGAACCGGCCCTCGGGCGGATTGCGGGCGACCGTGGTGCTGCCCAAAAGGCAAGCACCGCCAGGCAGCGGACAATCGGCACCATGAAAGCCCCTCCCAGACTGCAATCGCTCATCGAAGAAGGCCTGATCGACGTTGTGGTTCGCCAGCTGATGAGTGGCAAGGAGGCGATGGTGTTTGTGGTGCGCTGCGGGGAGGAGACCCGCTGCGCGAAGATTTACAAAGAGGCCACCCAGCGCAGTTTTCGCCAAGCGGTGGACTACACCGAAAACCGCAAGGTAAAGAACTCACGCTCGGCGCGCGCCATGGCCAAAGGCAGCAAATTTGGCCGCCAGGAGCAGGAAGCAGCGTGGCAAAGCGCCGAGGTCGATGCGCTCTACCGCCTGGCCGCTGCGGGCGTGCGTGTGCCGCAGCCCTACAACTTCCACGACGGCGTGTTGCTGATGGAACTCGTCACCGACGCCAACGGCGACGCTGCCCCGCGCCTGAATGACGTCGCCTTCACACCCGCCCAGGCGCTGGCCCACCACACCACACTGATGGGCGAAGTGGTGCGCATGTTGTGCGCGGGAGTAGTGCACGGCGACTTGAGCGAGTTCAACATCCTGCTCGCGCATACCGCCGGCCAAGAGGGTGCGCCCGGGTCAGACTTCCCCGTCATCATCGATCTGCCGCAGGCCGTTGACGCCGCGGGTAACAACCACGCACAGCGCATGTTGCTGCGTGATGTCGCCAACCTGCGTGACTTCTTCGGCCAGTTCGCACCCGAACTGCGGGTGACCGACTATGGCCCCGAGATCTGGAGCCTGTACCAGGCCGGATTGCTCAGCAACGAAACAGCCCTGACAGGCCGCTACCAACGCACGCAGAAGGATGTGGACGTGGGCAGCCTGATGCGCGAGATTGACGATGCACGGGCCGAGGATGCGGCGCGACGGCTGCGCATGGGCGCGATCGTGGCGGCATGACCGCCGAAGTAGGGTGTGATGACTGATTCACCGGTGCCAGAACCTGAACCTGCTGGTGGGCCAATTCCGCCACCCGCCCAGCCACGCAACCCCTTGCATGGCCTGACCTTGGAGAAAATTGTCGTGGCGCTGGAGGCGCATTACGGCTGGGCAGAGCTGGGTGTGCGTATCCCGGTGCGGTGTTTCACGCAAGACCCCAGCGTCACCTCCAGCCTGAAGTTTTTGCGCAAAACGCCCTGGGCTCGCGAGAAAGTGGAAGGGCTGTACCTGTTCATGCTGCGGGAAGCGAGGCGCTCCCGCAGTTGAGGTTTACCGGGCGACGACGCGCACCATCTCCAGGCACTTGTTGGAGTAGCCCCATTCGTTGTCGTACCAGGCCACCACTTTGACAAAAGTGCTGTCCAGCGCGATGCTGGCGTCGGCGTCAAACACGCTGGTGCAGGTTTCGCCACGGAAATCGGTGGCGACCACCTTGTCTTCGGTGTAACCCAAAATGCCCTTGAGGGCACCCTGGCTTTGTGCCTTCATTTCGGCGCAAATTTCCTTCAGCGTGGCTTCCCTGTTCAGTTCGCAAGTGAGGTCCACCACCGACACGTCGCTGGTCGGCACACGAAAACTCATGCCGGTGAGTTTTTTGTTCAGTTCAGGAATGACCACGCCCACGGCCTTGGCCGCGCCGGTGCTGGAGGGGATGATGTTTTCCAGAATGCCGCGGCCACCGCGCCAGTCTTTGTTGCTCGGGCCGTCCACGGTTTTTTGCGTGGCGGTAGCCGCATGCACCGTGGTCATCAGGCCGCGTTTGATGCCCCATTTGTCGTTCAGCACCTTGGCAATCGGTGCCAGGCAGTTGGTGGTGCAACTGGCGTTGGAGATGATCGCTTCGCCCTTGTAGGTCTTGTCGTTCACGCCGAAAACGAACATCGGTGTGTCGTCTTTGCTCGGCGCCGAGAAGATGACCTTTTTGGCACCGGCAGCGAGGTGTTTTTCACCCGAGGCTTTGTCCAGAAAAAGGCCGGTGGCTTCAAGCACCGTGTCAGCGCCGATTTCGTTCCATCTGAGGGCTGCCGGGTCGCGCTCTTGTGTGAGGCGAATGCGCTTGCCGTTGACGATGAGTGTGTTGCCTTCAACCGCGATGTCGCCCTTGAAGCGGCCGTGCACCGAGTCGTACTGCAGCATGTAGGCCAGGTAGTCGGGCTCCAGCAGGTCGTTGATGCCGACGATCTCGATGTCCGGAAAATTCTGCACCGCTGCACGCAGCACGTTGCGACCGATGCGGCCAAAGCCATTGATGCCCAGTTTGATTGCCATTGAGTAGCTCCAGAGATAAAAAAAACAGACCGGCTCAGGGCACGCTGAATCAGCGGGAATTGCGAGCCAAAACTTTTTCCACAGTGGCCGCGACGTTTTCCGCAGTGAAACCAAAGTGTTTGAACAGCACCGGCGCGGGAGCCGACTCGCCGTAAGTGTCGATGCCAACCACTGCCGCGCAGCCGTATTTCCACCAGCCGTCAGTGGCGCCCATTTCCACCGCAACGCGTGGCAGGCCTGCGGGCAACACAGCCGTTTTGTAGGCTTCGGATTGTTTGTCGAACGTCGTGGTGCTGGGCATCGAGACGACCCGAACGGCGATCTTTCTGGCCGCCAGCTGCGCTTGCGCGGCGATGGCCAAAGGCACTTCGGAACCTGTGGCAATGATGACAGCTTGGGCTTTCTTCTTCAAGCCCACATAGGAAGGCTCAGCCAGCACATAGGCGCCTTTGCTGACGGCGTCCAGGCCAAACGCGTCGGCCTCGGCGGCGGCGCCTTCTGCAACGCCTTTGACGGAATACGCGATGTTTTGGCGCGAGAGCAGCAGCGCGGTGGGTTTCGAGGCGTTTTGCAGCGCCACGGCCCAGGCGACGGCGGTTTCTGCCGTGTCGGCAGGCCGCCAGACATCAAGGTTCGGGATCAGGCGCAGCGAGGCGGCGTGTTCAACCGACTGGTGTGTGGGCCCGTCTTCGCCCAGGCCAATGCTGTCGTGCGTGAAGACGTGGATCACGCGCAGTTTCATCAGCGCGGCCATGCGAATGGCGTTGCGGCTGTAGTCGCTGAAGGTAAGAAAAGTGCCGCCATACGGAATGAAGCCGCCATGCAGCGCCACGCCATTCATGATGGCGGCCATGCCGAATTCGCGCACGCCGTAGTTGATGTGGCGACCACCGGTTTTGGAGCCGTCGGCATTTGTGGTTTGCACCTCGTTGCCCGCCAGATCAAAGCGCAAGGCCGGCGTGGATTTGGTGTTGGTCAGGTTTGAACCGGTCAAATCCGCCGAGCCGCCGAGCATTTCCGGCAAGGCAGCAGTGAAGGCTTCGAGTGCCAGTTGGGACGCTTTGCGCGAGGCAACGGTTTCTTTCTTTTGGTCAGCAGCAATGACTGTGTCAACGGCCACCTGCGCGAAGTTTTTCGGCAGCTCGCCCTTCATGCGGCGCTTGAGTTCTTTGGCCAGTCCTGGGTAAGCGGCGGCGTAGGCAGCGAACCTGTCGTTCCAGGCTTTTTCTGCGGCGGCGCCTGCGGCCCTGGCGTCCCAATCCGCGTAGATTTCTTTGGGAACCACAAACGGCGCGTGCGGCCAGCCCAGCGCCTCGCGCGTGAGTTTGATCTCGTCAGCGCCCAGCGGCTCGCCGTGCGCCTTGGCGGTGTTGGCGCGGTTGGGTGAACCGAATCCGATGGCCGTTCTGCAAATGATGAGCGTCGGGCGCTCGCTGCTGTTTTTGGCGTCTGCGATGGCTTTGGACACGGCTGCGGCGTCGTTGCCATGGACCGCGCCCATCACGTTCCAGCCGTACGCGGCGAAACGCTGCGCCGTGTTGTCGATGAACCAGGGCGTAACCTGCCCGTCAATGCTGATGCCGTTGTCGTCATACAGCGCAACCAGCTTGTTGAGTTTCCATGCGCCTGCGAGCGCAGCGGCTTCGTGGCTGATGCCTTCCATCAGGCAGCCGTCGCCCAGGAACACATAGGTGTGGTGGTCCACCACGGCATGGCCATCACGGTTGAATTCCGTGGCCAACAGCTTCTCAGCCAAGGCCATGCCCACGGCGTTGGTGAGCCCCTGGCCGAGCGGTCCGGTGGTGGTCTCCACGCCCGGCGTGATGCCCATCTCCGGGTGCCCGGCGGTTTTGCTGTGCAGCTGGCGAAAGTTTTTCAACTCGCTCATCGGCAACTTGTAGCCCGTTAGGTGCAACACAGCGTAGATCAGCATGGAGCCGTGCCCATTGGAGAGCACAAAGCGGTCACGGTTCAGCCAGTGTGGATTGGCCGGGTTGTGTTGCAGGTGGTCGCCCCACAAAGCCACTGCCATGTCGGCCATGCCCATGGGCGCTCCGGGGTGGCCAGAGTTGGCCTGTTGCACCGCGTCCATCGCCAGCGCGCGGATGGCGTTGGCCATGGTTTGAGAAACGCCAAAGGTTTTGCCAGGGGATTGGGCCATCAAGGGTTCCGGGGGAGAGGTTTCGGGGAAACCGGGGATTTTAGCGGGGGTGCGGACAAGACCCGCCGATAATCCGTGCCATGCCCGCGAAAGCCCAAGCCATCCTTCTCGCAGCCGGGCGCGGCGAGCGCATGCGGCCACTCACGGACAGCTGCCCCAAACCGCTGCTAAAGGTGCGCGGAAAGCCCCTGATGCAGTGGCCCCTGGAGGCACTGGCGCGCGGCGGCTTCCAGCACCTGGTGGTCAACACCGCCTGGCTGGGTGACCAGATTGAGCAGACTTTTGGCAAGGGTGCAGAGCTGACACCCGCGGTTTCACTGGTTTATTCCCACGAAGGGCGCGATTTTGGTGGCGCCCTGGAAACGGCGGGTGGCATTGTGCGCGCGCTGCCTTTGCTAGAGGAGGTGTTCTGGGTGCTGGCGGGCGATGTGTTTGCACCTGATTTTTCGTTCACCCAAGCGGCCGTGGAGACTTTCAAAGCCAGCGGCAAACTGGCCCACATCTGGCTGGTGCCCAACCCGGCGCACAACCCTCTGGGTGATTTCGGCTTGGGCGCCGATGGGCTTGCGCTAAACCTGGCGAAAGAATCCCCCGCGCCAAAGTTCACCTACAGCACGATCGGCCTGTACCGCAGAGCCTTGTTCACGCCGCCGTTTTGTGCCATCCAGCTGGGCAATGCCGGGGGAACCCGTGCTGCGCTGGCACCCATCTTGCGCGCGGCGATGGATGCCCAACAGGTGAGTGCCGAGATTCACTACAGCCTGTGGACGGACGTTGGCACCCCACAGCGGTTGCAAATGCTGAATCAGAGCGAAAATGTTGCCTGACGGATCTTCAAAGCCGCTTGAAAACACGATATGCCCATGACGCCCTTTTCCTCCATTTATGCGAACCGCCGCGCCCTGCTTGCCAAACACCTCGGCCCCAATGGCATTGCCATTCTGCCCACCGCGCCGGAGCGGCCGCGCAACCGCGACAGCGACTTCCT
>JANNMM010000154.1:0-4756 GCA_031397915.1 Rhodoferax sp.
CCGGCGAAGGCCTTGGACGGGAACTCGGCGTGGGAGTGGCCAAACAATATCGCGTCAATGCCCGGCACGTCGGCCATGCCCGAGACACCGTTCTCCGCCATCGCGCCAATTGCCGCGCGCTCGATGCCCGAATGCGGAATCGCCACCACCAGTTGCGCCCCTTTCGCGCGCATCTCGGGCACGTATTTTTTGGCCATCTCGACCATGTCTTTGGCGATCACACGGCCTTCCAGCGCGGCTTTGTCCCATTGCATGATTTGCGGCGGCACAAAACCAATCACGCCGATTTTGATGGCGTGCCGCGCGCCGCTGGCGTCCACCAGTTGCCGCTCCAGCATCACATACGGGGTGAAGGCGTGGGTCTCTTGCCCGGCGGGTTTTTTCTCGTCCAGAAACACATTGGCGTTGACATAGGGGAAGTTGGCCGTGGCAATCGACTGGCGCAAAAACGGCAGGCCGTAGTTGAACTCGTGGTTGCCCAGGTTGGCGGCGTCGTAACCAAGCTGGTTCATCACCTTGTAGGCCGGATGCACCTCGCCAGCCTTGAGGGGTTTGATTTTGGCCACGTAATCGCCCAGCGGGTTGCCCTGCAAGAGGTCACCGTTGTCGAAGAGCAAGGCGTTGGGGCTTTCAGCGCGGGCGGCTTTGATGAGCGTCACCAGGCGCGAGAGGCCGTATTGGTCGGTCGGCTTGTCCTGGTAGTAGTCGTAGGCCATCAGGTTCATGTGCAGATCGGTGGTCTCCATGAGGCGCAGCTTGACCTCGGCACTGTGGGCGCTGGTCGCGGCCATAACCAGCAGCAAGGCCGGCCAGATCAGGGGGTGTTTCATGGCGACTTTCCTTGTACAAAAGGGTGCAATTGACCACGTGGGCGCGTGAAATCGCAGTTTACGTTGCCCACTGGCAGAATGTCTTGCAAATATCTGCGCCCAGGAGGCAATATGGTCTTACAGGTGGTTCGGCTCGGCACGCCGCGCCTGCCCGGAGAGGGCACCCGCATCGGCACCGTGCGCCGCCCGCCGCGGGGGGTGCCCAAAGCGCAGTTTGCGGCGCAAAACTGGTACGACGTGTGGTTTCCCACGCTGGCGCCCAGCCCCGAAGTGATGAAACTCGGCCAGGTCGCAGACTCGCCGGCAAAGTGGGCAGCGTTTATCAAGAAGTACAAAAGCGAAATGGCCACGCCAGAGGCCGCCCATGCGATTCGCCTGCTGGCCAGCCTGTCGAAAACCAGCAACTTTTCAGTCGGCTGTTATTGTGTGGACGAGGCGCATTGCCACCGGGGCGCGCTCAAGGCTTTGCTGCTGGAGAATGGTGCGCAGGTGGGCCCATGAAGACAGGTGACGGATTACAGCCGCAAGTTCGTCTATAAAGCATTTTTACTAAATTAGTGTATAAATAAGTGCCTTTTTTAATCATAAAAAGATAGCAAATAAATTAATAAATACGTGACTTAATTACTATATAAATCAATACAATTAAATCATTAAAACAATTACTCCATGAATGCCGCACCAAAAAACACCGCAACCGTAGAAACCCGGGCCATCCTGATGGACCGCCGCATGGGCGCCGCGCGGCCCTCCTTGGCCACCGCTACCGATGTGGCCGCCATCGAAGCCGTGCCCCTCCACGAGCGCCTGGAGGCCGCCAGCACCTACGAGGCGATCCAGATTGGCGCGCGGCGCGACCCGGCCGCACCGGCCATCCAGTTTTTGCCGACCTGCGACCCGGCTGAAGACGCCGTGGTCATCACCCACGCGCAGTTTCTCGCCCGGGTGACACAGGCGGCGAATCTGTTCACGTCGCTTGGCGTTGGCCCGACGGATGTGGTCACCCTGCTGTTGCCGCTGGTGCCGCAGAATTTTTACGCGCTGTTTGGCGCCGAAGCAGCGGGCATCGCCAACCCGGTGAATCCGCTACTGGAGCCGCACCAGCTGGCCGAAATCCTGAACGCCGCCGGCACCAAAGTTGCCGTGGTGCATGGCGCGAACGCCGGCAGCGACATCTGGGACAAGGTGCAAAAAATCCGTTCTCAAGTGCCCACGTTGAAGGCGATATTGCTGGTTGGCGGCGATGCCGTCCAGGCAGACGATCAAAGTGGCCAAAAGCTGTTGTCGTTTGACGCTGAAATCGCCAAATTCCCGGCAGACCGGCTTACCTCGGGCCGGCAAATCGGGCGCCACGACACGGCCGCCTACTTCCATACCGGCGGCACCACCGGCACGCCCAAACTGGTGCGCCACACCCACGAGAACCAGGTCTACCAGGCCTGGGTCTGCAATGTGATGCTCAATGCCGGCCCGGGCCGCCCCATGTTGTTTGGCTTGCCGCTGTACCACGTGGGCGGCGCGCTCACGCAAGGCCTGAGCGGGCTGGCTGCAGGCGGCTCGCTGGTGGTGTTGTCGGCGGCCGGTTGGCGCAACGCGGCGGCGGTAAAGAATGTGTGGAAACTGCTGGAGCGGTTCAAGTGCCCGGTGTTTGGCGGCGTACCCACCGTGCTGGCGGCCGCGGCGGCGATCCCCTGGGACGGCGTGGACCTGAGCAGCCTCAGGGCTTTCAGCGGCGGCGGCTCGGCGATCCCGGTTGCCGTGGGTGAAAAGTTCGCCAGCCATTTTGGCCTGCCGGTGCTGGAGGTTTACGGCATGACGGAGACCGCCAGCGTGCACACCATCAGTTATCTGGACCGCCCGGTGCGCCTGGGCACAGTGGGCCACGCCGTGCCCTACAGCCACGTGCGGGTGGTGCGCGTCAGCGCCGATGGCCAGTTCACCGGCGACTGCGCAGCGAACGAAATTGGCGTCGTCGCGATGGCCGGGCCAGGGGTTTTCAGTGGTTATTTGAACGACGTTCACAACCAGAACGCTTTTGTTGAGCCCGGATGGGTGAATTCGGGCGACTTGGGCCGGCTCGACGACGCGGGTTATTTGTGGATCACCGGCCGCGCCAAAGACCTGATCATCCGCGGTGGCCACAACATCGACCCGATGCCGATTGAAGAGATCTTTTACCAGCACCCGGCGGTGGCGCTGGCAGCGGTGGTGGGCCAGCCCGACGCCTACGCCGGTGAGCTGCCGGTGGCATATGTGCAGCTCAAACCCGGCGCCACGGCGTCACCCGAAGACTTGCACGCCTGGGTGCGCGCCCGCGCGCCCGAACGCGCGGCCGTGCCCGTGGTGGTGCACGTGATCGATGCGATTCCACTCACGGGTGTGGGCAAGGTCTTCAAGCCGCAACTGCGCTGGCGTGCGGCGCAAGACGTGTTCACCCAGTTGCTGGCGCCATTGGCCACCGACGGCGTGGCCATCACGGTGACGGTGGGCGCAGACGGCACCCATGGCACCCTGGCCCGGGTCGCGGTGAAAGCCGCGGGCATTGGGCAGGATGCGCGGGCGAGGCTCGAGGCGCAGGTGACGGAGCGCCTGAACCCGTTCACCATCCGCCACCAGATGGATTGGGCAGGCTGAGCACCTGAGAACTTGGTTTCCTGATTGCCTGAACGTCGGCTCACCAGATTCAGGTCGCAGAATTCAGGTCGCTGGATTCACGCCGGTTTGGCCAGCCGCTGCGCCAGTGTCAAGGCCACAGCGCCTGCAATTCCCATGACGATCATCACCAACAGGCCATTGCGGTAACCGGTCTCGGCCGTCCACAGCCACCCGAGGCCCAAAGGCGCCGCCGCCCGCACCAGCGCCAGCGGCACCCCCAAAGCGCCATTTAATGACGCGACATGCTGGCGGCTCACATACTGCGCCATCGCCGTGCCCTTGACGATGGTCAACATGCCGTTGCCCATGCCCCACAGCAACACAAAGGCCATGAGAAACAGCAGCATCAACGCGCTTTTGGCCGCGGCCAGCAGGGGCGCCACCACCAGCAGCGCCAGGCCCAGCGGCATCAGGCC
Organism: Rhodoferax sp.; assembly: GCA_031397915.1. Lineage (GTDB taxonomy): Bacteria > Pseudomonadota > Gammaproteobacteria > Burkholderiales > Burkholderiaceae_C > JANYCG01. The sequence continues at coordinate 3,902 of JANNMM010000154.1, forward strand.
GGGAATCAGGCGGTTGGCCAGGTGCACATCAAAGCGGTGCTCAAAAAAGAACAAAACGAGGCGCCCCAGCACCTGCAACACGCCGATGCTGGCCGGAATGGCGATAACCCAGCGCTCGTCCAGCCCGTATTCGCGCAGCAGCGTGACCATGTGCGAGGGCAAGGCGGCGGTGGCCACCGTCATGAAGGCGATCGAGAGGCCGATCAGCAAATAAGGCGTACTTTTGAGCAAGGCGCCCAGGGATCCGGCGGCTGCGGGTGCGGCCGGTGGCAGGCTCTCAGGTGCCAAACCATCCGGCCCATCCGACGCTTGCAAAGCCGGATTTTTGGGTGCGTTTCGCAACCAGACCAGGTGCAGCGGCGCACATACCAAGAGGTTGATCGCCGCCAGCACCAGCACCGCGCCGCGCCAGCCCATCGAAGCAATCAGCCAGGCCGTCAGCGGAATGAAGACCGTGCTGGCCAGGCCGCCCAGAAACGTCATGGTGATGATGGCGCGGCGAAAGTCGTGCGGGAAGCGCCGCGTGACCACCGCAAACACCGGCGGGTACAGCGTGGCCGACATGCCCACGCCGAGCAACATCCACACCGCGTAGAAACCGGCCAGGCTGCTGACGAATGCGTGCAGCGCCAGGCCCAGGGCCAGCAACACCGAACCGGCGGTCATCACCGCGCGCTCGTGGCCCCGGTCGATCAGGCGCCCGACCGGAAACGCGAGCAGGCCGTCGGCCAGCAAACACAGGCTGAACGCCAGCGAGGACTGCACGCGGCTCAGGCCCATCTCGCGCTCCACCGGCCCCATCACCAGGGCGAACAGGTAAAACACGCTGCCCCAGCTGATCAGTTGCGCGAGGGA
>JANNMM010000167.1:0-8710 GCA_031397915.1 Rhodoferax sp.
GGACAAACCATGCCCATCGGAAGCAATTTTGACGATTTTTTAAAGGAAGAAGGCCTCTACGAAGTGGCGACCGCCTCGGCTATGAAAAAAGTCCTGGCCCTGCAAATTGAAGAAGCCATGAAAGCCCAGCAACTCACCAAAACCGCCATGGCCAAACGCATGCATACGAGCCGTGCGGCGCTGAACCGGCTTTTGGATGACTCGGATACCAGCTTGACGCTGACGACGCTTGCCAGCGCGGCAGCGGCGTTGGGGCGCGGGGTGAGGATTGAGCTGGTGGGCAGTTAATTGGCTGGCCAACTGCCGCTACCGGAGTTAAATTATTACGATCACCGCAAAAACCGAGGTGGATTCCGCCGTTGCGTTCGAATTTTTTTAAACAGCACGAATCCTGTACTTTTTACCGACTTTAAAGGCCCAAACGGTCGAACTTTCAAAAGAATACCCAGGATTTCCTGAAGATGCCGAGAGTAACCTTTCGTCGTCAACGAACAATTCAAGAGTCATGGTTGCACCTTTTTGAACCGATGCAGGCACAAATACACCGCGAACAGATATACGAGCTGAAACATCCTGCGTAACAGTAGCAAGGAATTCGTCTACGCTGCTTATTCCAGCATTGTCGATCAGTGTGTCGCCGAGTTTGTAGGTCATAGGAAGTTGGGGATTAAAAAAATTAATTCTCCCCCCCGCTGTCTTGTCAAGAAGAAAACCCGCAGTGCTCGCGCCCTGCGGGTTTTGGTTTTCGGCTGTTCCTCAACTTGAGTCGAGGAGAGCGGATTTTTTCGCGCAACGCGTCGCTGGCAAGGCGCTGCAACGCTGACAGTGCTTTAGCACGGCAAGGCGCGGCAAGGCGCGGCAACGCCGCCAGCGGCGCGTTTCGCGGAAAAATTACATGCCCATGTCGCCCATGCCGCCCATCCCACCCATACCCCCACCCATGCCACCCATGCCGCCAGCGCCAGACTCTTCTTTCGGAGCCTCGGCAACCATAGCTTCGGTAGTCAACATCAGCGACGCCACAGACGCTGCGTTTTGCAGAGCCGTGCGGGTCACTTTGGTCGGGTCCAGGATGCCCATTTCGATCATGTCGCCATAGGTGTCGTTGGCGGCGTTGAAGCCGTAGTTGCCTTTGCCGTTCATGACAGCGTTGACGACCACTGAAGCCTCACCACCGGCGTTGTACACAATCTCGCGCAAAGGCGCTTCGATGGCGCGCATCACCAGCTTGATGCCGGCGTCCTGGTCGGCGTTGTCGCCTTTCAGGGTGCCCACAGCTTGCTTGGCGCGCAAATAGGCCACGCCGCCGCCAGCCACAATGCCTTCTTCCACGGCAGCGCGGGTGGCGTGCAGGGCGTCTTCAACGCGGGCTTTTTTCTCTTTCATTTCGACTTCGGTGGCAGCGCCGACCTTGATCACCGCAACACCGCCAGCCAACTTGGCCACGCGCTCTTGCAACTTCTCTTTGTCGTAATCAGAGGTTGCTTCTTCGATTTGCACGCGCACTTGTTTCACGCGAGCTTCGATGTCAGCAGCAGCGCCAGCGCCGTCGATGATGATGGTGTTTTCTTTGCTGACTTCGACGCGTTTGGCCGAGCCGAGGTCTGCCAGGGTGACTTTTTCGAGCGTCAGGCCAACTTCTTCAGCGATGACTTTGCCGCCCGTGAGGATGGCGATGTCTTCGAGCATGGCTTTGCGGCGGTCGCCGAAACCAGGAGCCTTGACGCCGACAACCTTCAGGATGCCGCGAATGGTGTTCACCACCAAAGTTGCGAGTGCTTCGCCTTCGATGTCTTCAGCAACGATGAGCAACGGACGGCCCGACTTGGCAACTTGCTCCAGCGTGGGCAGCAGGTCACGGATGTTGCTGATCTTTTTGTCATACAGCAGCACAAACGGGTTTTCCAGGATGGCGGATTGCTTCTCTGGGTTGTTGATGAAGTAGGGCGACAGGTAACCACGGTCAAACTGCATGCCTTCGACGACTTCGAGTTCGGACTCCAGCGATTTGCCGTCTTCCACGGTGATCACGCCTTCTTTGCCGACTTTGTCCATCGCGTCAGCAATGATCTTGCCAATGGTTTCGTCGCTGTTGGCCGAGATGGAACCGACTTGGGCGATTTCTTTGGAAGTGGTGGTGGCTTTGGAAGCTTTTTTCAGCTCTTCAACCAAAGCGGTCACAGCCTTGTCGATACCGCGCTTCAGATCCATCGGGTTCATGCCGGCGGCCACGTATTTCATGCCTTCGCGCACGATGGCTTGCGCCAGCACGGTAGCGGTGGTGGTGCCGTCGCCAGCGATGTCAGAGGTCTTGGAAGCGACTTCCTTGACCATCTGCGCGCCCATGTTTTGCAGTTTGTCTTTGAGTTCGATCTCTTTGGCGACTGAAACACCGTCTTTGGTCACCGTGGGGGCGCCGAAAGAGCGCTCCAGCACCACATTGCGGCCTTTGGGGCCCAGGGTGACTTTGACTGCGTTGGCCAGGATGTTCACACCCTCGACCATGCGTGCGCGGGCTTCGCCGCCGAAAATTACGTCTTTTGCTGCCATTTAGGACTCCAGATTCAGTTGATTAATTGAGGTGAAAGTGCGGAAGGATTACTTCTCGACCACAGCGAACAGGTCGTCTTCTTTCATGACCAAGAGCTCGTCGCCGTCAACTTTGACGGTTTGGCCGCTGTATTTGCCGAACAAAACGCGGTCGCCGACCTTCACGTTCATGGGCAGCAGGTCGCCCTTCTCGGTCTTCTTGCCAGGGCCCACGGCCAGCACTTCGCCTTGATCGGGCTTTTCAGCGGCCGAATCAGGAATGACGATGCCAGAGGCGGTTTTGGTTTCGTTTTCGACGCGTTTGACGATCACGCGGTCTGCGAGGGGGCGAAGTTTCATGGGTTCTCCTGAAATTGAAACGGGGTTGAACAAACAAAGGCGCGAAGCGAAAGCTCGCGCCTGTTAAATTGAGAAGGGTGCTGTTAGCACTCAACTTCTACGAGTGCTAATGATAAGGCCTTTTTGGTGGCTTTCAAGGGGAAACGCTAATTTGTAACAACTGCCGTGGGCTGTCGATTGGCGCGTGTGTCAACTTGGCCTGGAATCATGGCGCCACCATTTGCTATTATTAATATAGCAATAAATGGCCATTCCACGCGACTTTTAGCTCTGAAAATGCATGAAAACGCTGCTGCGAGCGTTTCAAAGACCCAATAATACCCAATATAGGTATGATTGGTGCCAAAAACAGCGCCGTTCAGGGTTTTCCGCGTTCGCTGCCCGCCACCAGGTCAATCCGTCGCTGGATGCGGGCTTTGCCCTCCGCATCGCCCGCCGATTCGGCCAGCTTGAGTTGCACGCCCAGCCAGGCCAGCAGCGGCCGGCGCCAGCCTTGTTCGGAGGCAGTATTCACGGCAACGGCCACACCTGCAGGCGGCAACTGGCCTTGGGTGAACAACACGCCGGCGGCGATCAGGCGCGCCAGCGGGTCGGCCATGGCGGTCAATGTAGCGACGCGTGCGCCGTCGTCGCGCGACGTGAAAATCGGCCGATGCACCTCTGGCAGCAGGGCAATTTGCGCGGCGTCCAATGGCGTGCCGCCCAGGTAAGCCGCGTAGGCGCGTTCAGGGGCCGCCAGGTCGGGCGCATTCACTTGCGCGGCGGCGCAGCTGTCCATGTCCAGACTTGCCACTTTGAGCGCACAACGCACCAGTTCGACCCGTCCCACCAGGTCCGGGCGGCCGGTGGCGGCTACCTGCTGGCGCGTGCGCGCGAATTCAAAATCAGCCACCCGGCTGTCGCCCGCCAAGTAGGCAGCCGTGAAACTTTTTGACGCGCCCAGCGAGCTGACCTGCCAGTCGGGCGCCGGCGGTGTGTTCCCGCAGGCGGCCAGCAGCGCAACCCCAAGAGACATCAACCCAACCCGAAGCGACGCGAAGCGAGGAAACGTGGAGGCAAGCACTGCAATTTTCCGAAGGGCCGCCACAAGGAAAATTAGCCCCCCCGGGGGGCAGCGACCCGCGAAGCGGCGGAGCGTGGGGGCCATATTTTTCATGGCAGTTTGATCAGTGTCTCGCGCGCAAACGGCCACTTGCGGTTGATCTCATCGACCAGGCTGTTGATCTTGCGCAGGGAGGCGTCAACCTCGGTGCGCAACAAGCCTAAATCGGTGGTGGCGCCGCGCACGTTGGCAACCGCACCACGCGCTTCACTGGCCACGCCCTGCGCCTGCACCGCAACGCCTTTGTATTCGATGGTGGCGGCTTGCGCTTCGACCAGAACCGCGTCCACTTTTTTGAGCGTGCCGCGGGCTTCCAGCAGCAGCGCGTTGAGTTGCTGGATGCTGGCCTGCGTGTCGTTGAGCACGCCCTTCTCGCCAAACACGCGCTGGTCGGCCTTGGCCAGCAGGGCGTTGGTCTGGTCCAGCGCGGCGACCACGCGCTGGGCATTGGCGTCGCCGCCGAGCAAGGTGCCCAACACGCCGTATTTGCCGGCCATGCTGTTGCCCAGGTTGCCGGTGATGCTCTGCAGGTTGTTGAAGCTGCCGTTGAGGCTGGAGTCTGCCGCGGTGATGCGTTCGACGTTTTCCAGCAATTGGCGGGCGGTGGCCATCAGGCGCGGAATCTCGCTGCTGGAGTCGCCGCGCAGCACGGTGCGCTCGGCACCGGGCGGCAGGGGCGGGTCACTCAGAACGCCGCTGAAGGCGCGGATCTTGGTATCGCCCACCACGCCTTTTTCCATCGTGAAAATGCTCGAGATGCGCAACCATTTGGCGTCTTTCGAAGGCACGTCGATGATGATGCGCACCTTGCCGTTGGCGTCGAGGTCGATGCGGCTGACGCGGCCCACGGGAAAGCCCGAAAACGTCAGGTCCATGCCGACCAGAATGCCTTCGGAGTCGTCGGAGAGCAACACCAGGGTCTGGGTTTTTTCAAAGACGCCGCGCGCCACCATCACATAGGCAACGAAGGCCACGATCAGTGCCGAAACAAAGGCCAGCAGCAAGACGGCCTTGAGTTCCAGGTGGGCAATCGGGGCAGGCGCTGCTGCGGCAGATGCAGGCACGGGCGCGGGAGGCGGCGCAGGGGCGGGATCGTCAACGTTCATCGGGTCTGATTATGCGGGGCAGGTGCTGGCAGTGGCAGGCAGTGGCAGGTTCACAGGAACCGCACCGCCAAAGAGAGTCCTTCGATCACGAACAGCGTGATCAGGAGCCGCGCTGTGCCTGGCTGCAGGCGCGAGGTGGCGTCTGCACCCAAAGTTACGGCGTTGAGGCTGGCGGCAATCGGAATCACCGCAACCGCCAGGCTGTAAAACACCACCTTGATGACAAAACTCAAACCGGCCACCCCGTCAAAGGCCTGGCTCACGGTGCGTTCAAACTCCGGAATGCCCCAGCGTGAAAAACCGTACACGCTCAGGTAGGCCAGCAAGAGCGTGATGAAGCCGCTGACCACCACCATCGTCAACACCGAAAAACCGTAGGCGATAACGCGCGGCACCAGCTCGTCGCGGATGCGGTCGGTCTCTGCGCCGCCGAGCACGTCGAGGTCGCGCGGAATGTAGATGCCGCTGGCGCCGCTGCGGGTGGAGAGTGCGTTGCGCGTCGCCACATACAGGGCGGCGAATAGCGGAATCACCTCCAGTACCAGCACCTTGACCACCAGGTCGAGCGCGAATTTGGCCAGCCCGTAGTTCAGCGCCGTGACCAGCACCACGCGGATCAGCACCCAGCTCACCAGGGCGGCCAGCACCGTGAACCACGGCAGAATGCGCCAGCTGGTGAGGTAGACGTGGCGGGCGATGGTGTCGCGGTTGGCGGCGTCGTAGGTGACGGGCGAGACCATCATCACGATGGCCATGGCGCCAAACATGAAGACGCGTTGCCAGTCGGCCAGCCAGGTCTTGACCAGTGCGACAACCTGCCTGGAAGAGAGCGTGTAGGTGGGGATGACCGAGGTGTCCGATGCCATGCGCGCATGATACCCAGCACCCAGGCGGTTCCCCAAGTGCAGGGACTTGCAACAAAGTGCTGCGCCGCGATCTGCCATTGCTGGCATCATCGCAGCTTCGATGAACCCCAACGCCCATGAACTCTGGCGCGCGCCGCGCTGGACATTTGCCCTGCTGCTGGCCTTTCTGGGCACCCTGGGTCCCTTCGCGGTAGACACTTACCTTCCTGCGTTCTCAGGCATAGAGGCCGGGCTGGGAGCGACCAAAGTCCAGTTGCAGCAGACCATCTCCGCTTACCTTTTTGGGTTTGGCGTGATGTGCCTGTTTCATGGCGCGATATCGGACAGCGTGGGCCGCCGCCCGATGGTGCTGTGGGGCCTGGCCCTCTTTACGCTCGCCACGGCGGGCTGCGCGCTGTCGCAAAACATCGCCCAGCTGATTTTTTTCCGCACGGTGCAGGGCCTCTCGACCGGCGCCTGCATCGTCATCGCGCGCGCCATTCCGCGTGACATGTACCCCGCGCAGGACGCCCAGCAGGTGATGAGCCTGGTGACGATCTACTTCGGTATCGCCGCGGCTTTCGCGCCGCTGATCGGCGGCTGGCTGTTTGTGTGGTTGGGCTGGCGCAGCATCTTCTGGTTTTTGGTGGTGTTGACGTCGGTGATGTGGGTGGCCAATTACCGCCTGCTGCCCGAAACCCTGCACCCGTCTTTGCGCCAGCCGTTCCATGCGGGCAGCCTGTTGCGCGGCTACTTGAAGCTCGGGCGCGACCCCCGATTTTTGCTGCTGGCGGTGGCGGTGGGTGTGCCGATCAACGGCACCTTCATGTATTTGATGTCGGCGCCGGTGTTCCTGGGCGAACACCTGGGCCTCTTGCCCACGCAGTTTTTCTGGTTCTTTCTGGTCACCATCAGCGGCGTGATGACCGGCGCCTGGACCAGCGGCCGCCTGGCTGGCCGCATTGCGCCGAAGCGGCAGATCCGCCTGGGTTACCTGATCATGCTCGGCGCATCGGCCATCAATTTGACGGCCAACCTGCTCTTCAAGGCGCATTGGAGCTGGGCCTTCTGGCCGCTGTGTGTGTACTGCATCGGCTGGGCCATCATGCAGCCGGCCCTCACGCTCCTGGTGCTTGATCTGCACCCCGAGCGGCGCGGCATGGCCTCGTCGCTGCAGGTGTTCATCGGGTCGATGTCCAACGGCATCACGGCTGGTGTGCTGGCGCCGCTGGTGATGCAGTCGACGCAACAGCTGGCAATGATGTCGGTGGCGATTCTGGCGCTGTCGCTGGGCGCCTGGCTGCTGGCACACCGGGCCTGGCCCGAGATCGGGCGGTCGGTGGCGCGGTGACGCGAAGTAAAAACCGTTTGCTATAAATAATATAGCTAAAAATGTATGTTTCTCATGACTTGAGGGTCAAAAAAGCGTCAAATCTTCAGAAAATCGCCTGAAATGCCGAAAATGTTAACACCCATGTTAACTATTGAATCAAAACCACCGACCCTGTCATGACGTTAGATCGGCGAACCTGCCTCCATGCCGCGATGGCCAGCGCCCTGCCAGCCTGGCCGCTGCTGGCCACCGCGCAGGGCACGGGCGCAGCGGTGGCCGACGAAGTCTGGGTCGACACTGCCCGCAGCCGCGCGCTGCCGGTCAAAGTGCGCTGGCCGGACGCGGCGGCCCACCCGGGGTTGCGCCCGGTGGCGATCTTCTCGCACGGCTTGGGTGGCACAACAGAGGGTGGCACAGTGTGGGGCGAGGCCTGGGCGGCGGCCGGCCTGGTGGTGCTGCACCTGCAACACCCGGGCAGCGACCTGGCGGCGGTGCTTGCGGTGACGTCTAGCTTTACCGACCAGCGGGCCTTGCAGTCGGTGGCCAACGCCGAGCAGTTCATGGCGCGCATGCTGGACGGGGTGTTTGTGCTCGACGAGCTGGGGCGCCGGCAGGGTGCTGGTGCAGGGCGCTGGGCTTCGGCGCGGCCGACAGCCGTTGGCATGAGCGGCCATTCCTTCGGCGCGCAAATCACGCTGGGCATGGCCGGGCAGCGTTTCCCCGGCTTCCTGGGTTTGACGGAAAACCGGCTCGCGTCGTTCATCGCGTTGTCGCCGGCGGTGCCGCTGCAGATGCCGGCGCGCCGCTCGTTTGAGCCTATTGATCGGCCGGTGTTGTCGATCACCGGCACGCTCGACGGCGACGTGGTGGGGGTGGGGAACACCGCAGAGCGGCGACGTGCCGTGTTTGGCGCTTTGCCGGGCGGGCGCAAGGCGCATCTGGTGCTCCAAGATGCCGACCACATGAGCTTTGCCGGCCAGACCGGGCGCGCCGCCGAGATCATCCCGCGCGAGGCCGTTTCGCGGGAACTGCAGGCCGCACACCACGCGCTCTTGGCGCGCGTGACCACCGACTGGTGGCTGGCCACGCTGTCGAACGACGCCGCCGCCCGCGCGCGCCTGCAACAACCGGCGGGTTTGCAGCCGGGCGACGTGTGGGAGCAGGGCTGATTCCAACCGAAGCCATCGGCGCACGGGTGAACGTCATCGGCGCACAGGGGCGGGCCATCGGCGTATATTGGCTGCATGCCCAATAAAAACCAACGCCACCACCGCGCCGACCTTGCGCGCATCGCCACCCACGTGATGACCGAGCGCGGGCTCGAGCCGGAGTTTTCGCAGAACGTGGAGCGCCAGCTCGGCAAAATCACCGGGGCGGCCGATGAAACGCCGAAGTCGGATCCGCAGATTCGCGACCTCACCGGCCTCTTGTGGTG
>JANNMM010000171.1:0-9108 GCA_031397915.1 Rhodoferax sp.
GGGCAAACCCACGTAACCCAAACCTATAACGGCGACCACTGTCATCAAAAGTTCTCCATTGAATCAATACGATTTTTCATTGTTTGCGCCCAAGTGTATCGAGCAACAGGGCGTTGACAGCCCCAAAGTTGTCGTTCAGAAACTGCTGGAGCGACGCCTCCGCCTCGCCCGCTTTGCCTGTGGGTGCATACAGAATCAGCACGGCGGAATCGTCACTGCGGCCCGTCAGCCGGAACCAGGCGCTGTAAGCTTTGGCGAGGTAGTCGCTGCTGGTGAGGGCCCCGCCCACCCAATATATCTGCCATACCGTGAGTTGACCGGAATTACCGCTTTGTGCCCCCGGCGGCGCACGCAGAGTCGCTGTCCGCACAGGCTGGGCCATGCCTGCAATTTGCACCTCTCGGCTGGCGCTGCCGGTTTGCACCCAGTTTGCGCCGTTTCCGTCGATCAGGGAATTCGAGGAACTGACCATTTTCCGCTCCTGATTCTGGTTGCGGTACAGGGCCAGATACAGCCCCACGGTCTGCCCACCTTGCCCGTAAAGTGTGTGGGTTTCGGCAGACGGGTTTTGAAATGCCGGTTTGAATGCCGTATTGCCAGCCGACACAGGTTGCCATCCCGCGACCAAGACAGGCGCATTGACAACCAAAGGCCCCGCGCTGGTTTTGTTCTCGATGCCCGAATAAAACAATGGTGGCAGCCAGAGCAGCACAGCGACCATTGCCGTTGCGGCGCCCAGCCATGCAACGGAAGCCGGATTACGCGATGTGTTGGCTATCTCGGATTGGCTGGCTTCGCGTGTGCTGGGGGCCTCTGCCCAGCGCGCGCCAATCATGAACATCAGCATGATGACGATGCCAAAAAACAGCCAGCCGTAAATCAAATGGTCCACACCGGCGGCCAGCTTGTTGCCCGATAGGTGCCCCAGCATCACGATGATGTAAGCGCGCAGCCAGTTGGCAAGTACCGGAACGAGGATCGAGACCACCACAAAAATGACGCGCCGATACGTTGACTGGTAACTGAGGTAGGCGAACAGGGTGCCCACCGTCAATGATGCGATCAAATACCGAACGCCGCTGCAGGCTTCAACCACAGACCAGTTGCCGGAGGGAATCACGAACTGCAGGCCCTCGCGGTAAACCGGTATGCCGCTCAGCCGCAGGGCCACGACGGTGAAGTCTGCGGTCCAGGCCATCAACTGGGGCATCAGGAACTCACCCACGGGCACGGCAAAAAACGAGAACAGAAGAGGAAAGGCAATGAGGCGCGCGACGGTTGTTCCCATCAACAAGACCACGCACAAGACCAAGAGCGCGACATAGGCGAACTGGGTTGCCGCGTTCACTGAAGCCAGGCTGCCCAAAAGCCAGGCAAATCCGGCAACCAAAACCAGTGGCAGGATTTTCAGGGAGGGTACGGGTGTGGCGGCAAGGACCACCTCGCGTTGGCGCCAGATGAGCCACAACACAATGGGCAGGACGAGAAAACCATGTGTGAAGGTTTCGGATCGCGCCCAAATGGAAACCATGCCCGATGCCGTGTCCCAATACAGGAAAGTCGCCCAGCCAAGCAAGCCCGCCAAAGCGATGAAGGTATTGCGCCAATCGCGCCGAACCATGGCTGCGCCGTTCATGCCGCCACCGCCCTCTCGGGTGCCGGCAAAAACCGGTCGAGCTTGGCCAGGTGGGCAGACCAGCTGTAACTCTTGATCACCCGCTCCCGTCCGTGCGCACCGATCGACGCCGCGTTCTCCTGATCGGCCAACAACTGACCGATTTCGCGAACAAAGTCCTGCGCTGTCTCGGCGGCGACCAGCTCCTTGCCAACCTCGGCGTCAACGGCTTCAGCACAGGATCTGGAGGCCACCACCGGCCTGGCCATGGCCATCGCTTCAAGCACCTTGTTTTGAATGCCGCGTGCGATGCGCAGGGGTGCCACTACCACGGCAGCATGCTGGAGGTAGGGCCGCACATCGTCAACGGTGCCGGTGACCACCACATCCTGGCTGGCCAGAGCGGTCACGGCAGGCATTGGGTTGCGTCCCACCACGAAGAACACCAGGTTGGGCCTTTGTTGGCGCAAGGCCGGCAGAATTTCTGCGACAAACCATGTGACCGCATCGACATTCGGCCAATAGTCCATGGCGCCGGTAAAAACCACTGGAATGGTTCCGTCGGGCAACGCTGCACTTCCAAACGGTGTCAGCCGGTTACGGTCAGGCGAATAGTAATTGGCGTCTACGCCGTTGCACAAGGTCTCCACCCGGCCGGCGCATTCTGGTGCAAGTCGCAGGAACAGGGCTTTTTCCATGTCGGTCACAAAAAATGAACAGTTTGCCTGCATGGCAGTGGCCCGCTCAAACGCCAGCAGGCGCTGGCCTTCCCGTTTGTAGATCCACGACAGTGGCCAGGAATGGTTTGACGCATATTGGGACCATTTAGCCGAATCGACATCGACAAAATCGAGCAACACGGGGCCAGATGGCTTATTGGCACCGCTGACATATTGCGCCATGACCGACGAAAAAATGACCGTCGCGTCGATGGCGTGCCTCGCCTGGATGTCGTCAACCCAGCGTTGAAGGCGCCCATCCCGATAGAACCGCAGCCCCAAAGCCTCGTTGGTCAAAAGCCCAACCAGGCTTTTGAGTTTGCCCACGTGACGGTTGAGCCTGGCGACAAAGGTATCCGGGCATATTTTGCGAACGGTCTCGATGTGGACTTCGTCGGCCGGGTCATCCAGAAACGTGCCGAGGAAAACCCGATGGCCCTGTGAGAGGTGTTTCAACAAATGAAAGGAGCGGACCTTGTCGCCCTTGTTGGGCGGATAGGGCAATCGATGAACCAGAAAAAGCAGGTTGGCCATGCGTGTTTCAGCCCAGATTGCGCACAACAAATGGGCCAAGCCAGTTGGCCAGGCCGATGGGCAGACGTCGCCAGACTGCGATCATGGCCTTGTATTTGGCGTTCGCAGGGTTGTTCTGCGGAATGGTGTCGCGTTTGAAGAGACAAAATTCATAATGCAGCGGTTTGGGCTCAAAGCCCCAGTTTTTCTTGAAGGCAAATGAGCCGGTGCCCTGTTTGCTGCGCCCATAGTCAAAAACCTTCAGGCCCTTTTCACACGCGCGGCGCATCAACTCCCAGTATTTGAAATCGTTGGCGGCGAGGTGGCGGGCGGACTCGTCGTCTCCGGCGTAATAGGGCAACACTTCATCGCGAAAGTAAAAACTCATGACGCTGCTCAAAACCTGATTGTCGGGGCCGGTCACCGTGAGGACCTCGCAGTCAGCCCCAAACTCGGCAACCAGTGCCTGGAAGTATTTTTTCGGCATCGCCGGTGTGCCGTGCCGGTGCACGTTGTCGGCATAGAGGTTGAAAAACCGGTCGACGCCAGGGTCAATCTCGCTTCGCAGTCCGTTCTTGATGCCTTTTCGGATCATCGCGCGCTGTTTACGCGGCACGGCCAGCATGTTGGCCTCAAGATCAGAGAATATTTCCTTGCGGAACGTGACGTACAGATCCTGCCTGGGCCAGTCTGTGTGGCGCGGCTCCAGGTTTCGCAACTCGAGGCAGTCACTGCCCAGTTGCCTTGCAATTTGCTGGGCTTCAAGTTCCAGCGCTTGTGCGCCTTGCTCGCTGTTTGCCGCCACGCCACCGTAAACGCCGAATGGGAGGCTGATGGTCGAATTGCCGAAAAGCCAGCTGTTGATGTGGGCAAGGGCCAGCACGCCCTCAATCTTGCCAGCACGCTCAGCGTACAGGAAGTAGGTGTCGTGCCGGAAGACATCTTCGATGATGGCTTGCCAGCCCGCGCGATGGAAAAAAGTTGCGCTGGGGCATGCCAGAACGAATTGGTCCCAACGCCGGGCCTCAGTTGCTTCAGCTCGGGAAAGGCGCTTGACCGTCAGAGCCGCAGCGTCAGGCAAGGCTGTGCTCACCTGCGTTGTGACCGAGAAAAACCTCATCCATGCGACCCCAGCGATAGTCCTGCAGCAATTGCGACAGCTTGCCTTCCATGCTGGAAATGTTCACATAGTGGCGAAAGCGGGTTTTGGCGTTGACACCGTTGATCCGTGGCTGTTGGGCGTCTATCTCCCAGGGGTGAAAGTAAAAAATGGCTGGTTTTCGGTCCACGCGATTGACGCGATTGAGCATCCAGCGCGAAACGGCATAAGGCAACAACCGGAAATACCCACCGCCACTGGACGGGAAATTGCGGTTCAACAGCCGCACCGTTGACACCGGAATTTCCAGCAATCCGGGCCGGACAGAATGGGCAAAACGGGGCGCATCTGGCATGCCATAGTGGTCATGTTGAATCGGATAGATGCTGGAACTGTATTGGTACCCGGCGCGGGCAAGGCAATCAAATGCCCAGAGGTTCTCCGTGCCGATTGAAAAACTTGGCGCCCGATAACCCTTGACCTGCATCCCGCCCAGGTCCTCAAGAATGCTTTTGGCCCGATGAATGTCAGAAAAAAAGACTTCTTCCGATTGCTCGCTGGCGCGCGCATGCCCATATCCGTGACTGGCCAGCTCGTGTCCCTCCGCGACGATGCGGCGAACGACACCGGGGTATCTCTCCGCAATCCAGCCCAGCGTGAAAAACGTGGCTTTGGTATTGCGGTCAGCCAACAGCGCCAGGATGCGCTCGACATTGCCCGTCACGCGGCATTCACGCGAATTCCACTCCGACCTTTTGATGTAAGGTGCAAATGCGGAGACCTGAAAATAGTCTTCGACATCAATGGTCAGCGCGTTCGCGGGCCGATCGGCAGGGTTGGAATGCATTGCAGAATTCGCCTGGGTGTCAATTCACAGGTACTTTGAGGCTTGCCAACCAATTCCAAAGGTCAGAGGCGATTCGCTGCGCCGCTTGGCCGTCCCAAAGCTCCGGCACACGTCCTCGCTTGCCGCGGCCAGCCAATATCTCCTGGACCCCACTCAAAATCGCGTCCCGGTCAGTGCCAACCAGGATGTTGGTACCTTGGTCAACGGTGATGGGCCGCTCGGTGTTCTCACGTAGTGTGAGGCATGGCACGCCCAGCGCTGTGGTCTCCTCCTGCAGGCCCCCGGAGTCCGTGAGAACCAGGGTCGCTTCGGCCATTAAACCGAGCATTTCAAGGTAGCCCTGCGGCGGCAGAATCAGCATTCGCCCGGGTTCGACGAAATGCATCAGGTTGAACTTGTCAATGTTCGCTCTGGTGCGCGGATGCAGGGCAAATATCAGCGGCAAATCAACAGTGACTTCACGCAGGATGCCCAGCAGTTTCCCCAGGGACTCCGGCGAGTCAACGTTTGAGGGTCGATGCAGGGTAACCACCCCAAACGCCTTGTTGTCATCCAGAAACGAGGGTGACAGCCCGCTTGCAATGACGGTGCTTCGCGCGGTGCGTGCCGCTGGACGGTTCGCGATCAATGAATCGATCATCACATTGCCGACAAAACTCACCCGCTCCCCGGGAATACCTTCCAGACGCAAATTTTCCTGGGCGCTCCTCTCGGTCGTGTACAGGCGATCGGCAATCTGGTCGGTCAAGATGCGGTTGATTTCCTCGGGCATGCGCCGGTCGTAACTGCGAAGACCCGCTTCGACGTGAACGGTGGGTACACCTTTCTTGACGGCCACCAGAGCGCAGGCGAGCGTGGAGTTGACGTCGCCCACAACCATGACACAGGCAGGATGGTGTTGGTCCAGGAGCGGCTCAAAACGCCGCATGACCTCGGCCGTCTGAACCGCATGGGTGTTTGATCCCACTTCCAGGTTGATGTGCGGGCGGGGCAACTTCAAGTCTTCAAACAACTTGTCGTTCATGTCCTTGTCGTAGTGTTGCCCGGTGTGCACGAGAAGCCAGGGAATGGCCGGCACATGGCTGTCCAGGGCCCGCAGGATCGGCGCCATTTTCATGTAGTTGGGACGTGCCCCAACGACGCATATGACCGGTTTGATCGCGTTGTCTTTCATTGTTGTTTCGCTCAAAACGCCCATCTGGCGCAATACCTAAGCCGACTTCCGGACTGAGCCCACGAGCTTCTGCAGTGAGGCCAGGATTTCAAGATCAACACGCTCAAGGCGAAGCAAGGTCTTTTCGATCCGGTTCAAACGTTCCCTGAACTGGTCTTGCCCCAAACCTCCGAGCTTTCCGGCAATTTCATCCATGGCACTTGATTCAAATTCAAGTCGACCCAGATCGATATCAAATCCTGACTCATCAGGCCCCAGTTGCGGATCGCGTTGCGAACGGTGGCCCGAATTCATGACAGGCAGGACGCTGGTGCCGGATTCTTCACGGATTTCATCAACAACAACTGCCACCTCGTCTGCCCCAAATGCGTCTTTTTCGCCCAGAAAGCCCAACAGGAGCAAACGGTCGCACACGGAATTGATGCGGCGCGGAATCCCGCCGGTTGCCATATGAATGGCCTCAAATGCCGGAACATCGAAACTCGGCCTGCCGTCGGCGCCGACGCATTTGAGCCGATGCTCAATATACCCACGCGTTTCATCGACATCCATCGGGCCAATATGGCAAGTCGCGGTCACGCGCTGGCGCAACTGCTGCATGCTGGGATGTTGCAAAATTTCGCGGAACTCGGGCTGCCCAACCAGGAATGTCTGGAGCAAGGCCTGTTTGCCAAACTGGAAATTTGACAACATTCGCAGCTCCTCAACGGCCCTTGGCGTCAAATTCTGCGCTTCATCCACAATCAACAGGCACCGCTTTCCCTGACTGATCTGAGTTACCAAAAATGCCTCGAGAGACATGAGCAGGTCAGACTTCGACAAGTCCCGGACAACCACGCCAAAAGCCGCGCCAACCATGCGCAAGGTGTCCTCAGCGTCAAGCTGGGTGCTCACCAGGTTTGCGGAAACAACGGTTTCCGGATCCAGGCTCTCCAGCAAACCACGCACGATGGTCGTTTTGCCGGCGCCTACCTCGCCGGTAATGACAATGAAACCTTCGTTGCGCTGGACACCGTACTCCAGGTAGGCCCTGGCGCGCCGGTGCTGCTTGCTGCCGAAGTAGAAATGGGGGTCAGGGTTGAGCTGGAACGGTTTGCCGGTCAACCCATAATAGGCTTCATACATGGGTCAAAACTGGACGGTCACCGTCCCTGTTATCGCGGTTTCGATGTATGGCGAGGTGCGGCTGTCGAAAACAACGCGCCGTGCGTTGATGGCGGCCGTAGACTTAAGCCCCAGACGAGTTGTGAATCCCAGATTGAGGGAGTTTGTAAACGTTTCCTGCAACCCTCTCGAGTCGGATGAGTGTTGATTGAGACCTGTCACATTTATAGAGCTATGGGGCGTCAGGCGGTGCGCGTAACTGATGCTCAATCCGGTTTGCCGGATCGTGTTTGCGTTGGAAAGGTCGTCGATGGCAGTAGACAGCAAATCCAGGCGCGAGGACTCTGACCGGGTCGCCGTAAACGTAATCGAGTCCCTGACTCCCAGGAGGGTAAATGACAAATCCTGGCGCCGCTGCACAGACAATGCCGATGTCAAAAAATTGCTGACAACAACCGTGTTCGGGTTGATGCCATTGACTTGCAAGAAGGTATTTACCAACACCGCCCGTTTGACGGGATCGGGCTCAACCGAGGCGAATTGCGTGAAATACAGGTCGTAAATCGGCCCCAGGCTGCCTAGACTGGATTGGGTTGGCGAATTGCTCACGTCCTGCGAATCGGTGAAGCTCCAGGCGGTACGTGCGGTGCGATATGCCAAGTTGACGTTATGAGACTGACCAAAAGGCCGCGTCTGACGACTGGCCGAAAAACTCGTGGAAGGCGATGGCGTCCACTGGATACCTTGACCTGAAGTCCAGTACCGCTCCTTCTCAAGGGTGTTGTAGTTGTTACCTTCCTGGCCAGCGGTGGCGGTCACAACGAGCTGGGGGTTGAGCGCATAGGAAAGCGAGCCGGTCAGTGAATCGGACTCGGTTGTCCGACCCAAGGAATAACTGGTCGCTTGTTGCACGGCTTGCAGCGACCAGCCAATCCGGCTGGCGGAGGGCTGCCCCTTCAAATACAACAGCAGGTCTTGCGTTGTGACGTCGGATGCGGCCGAGGACGCACTGCGGGTGGAAGCGAAACCGTAGCGGGTCTCGAAGTCTGCAAACCCACCCACCGTGCCTTTTAAGTAAGGTGAAATTCGGTAGGTTGACGTTTCGGTTTGGTTCGAATTGGAGAAGGTGCTGCCGGAAGACTGCGTACCCAATCCCGAAACAGACTGCTGCGTGATCGACGCACTGACATCGATGAACGCAAAGTTTTCGACCGCCTCGACCGATCCAAACCCTGTCAAGTTATTCTGAAGCGACGTGCCTGACACACCCTGGGCCGACACCCGACCGTTCAGCGAATAATCAAAATAGCCTTTGACCCGCCCGAAATTGCTCGTGATCCTGACGCCTGGTATCACTTCGGTCACCAAGTCGGTCTGCTTGGCGGTGTTTGACGACCCTGCGTTGTCAGTCAATGTTTCTGTAACGGTCACGCGAGGGACGATGGTCACACCGCGACGGCCCGCCGATGGGGCCGAAAGCGGCTGGTCGACGGCACTGTCCTGCGCAAAACCCTCAGTAGAAAGACCAATTGCCAGTACGGCGGCAATCACCGCATGGTTGGTACTACTGCGTCCTGAAACAGGATGGCCCTTCATTCTTGCACTTGCTCCTGATGGCCATAACCATATCCGTAGCCGTACCCATAACCGTAGGTGCCTTGTGACGCGGCGCGCGCCTGATTCAACACCAGCAGCTTGACAGGACAGGACTCGATATTGGACAGCGCGTGACGCACATCCGACTGAAGCGTGCTCTCGGCCTTGACGACCATCACGATTTGACCCATGTGCGTCGCCAGCACCCGCGACTCGGTCGTCAACAACAAAGGTGGCGAATCAAAAATGATGATCCGGTCCGGGTAACGCATGGCCATGTCTTCGAGCAATTTGATCATCGCATCGCTGGCAAGCAATTCCGTGGCCCGCTCATGCGGTGTTCCACTCGGCAAGATGCTCAGTTTTTCGATATTTGTCCGCAGGAGCACGCTGGACATTTCCAGCTTTTCGTTGAGCACCAGATCAAGGAGCCCGGGGCTC
>JANNMM010000212.1:0-9517 GCA_031397915.1 Rhodoferax sp.
GCGATGCGCCGTTTGCGGGTGGCCTTGATCAGCTCGGGTTTGCGCCGCTCAAGCGCCGTCATGCTGTGGATGATGCCCTGCTTGCGCTGGATGTCCTTCTCGGCCCGGCCCATGTCAACCTGCCCGGCCTTGGCGGCCATGCCGGCGGGCAGCTTGTCCATCAGGCTCGAGAGGCCGCCCATTTGCCGCATTTGCTGGATTTGCCCGAGAAAGTCGTTCAAGTCAAAACCAGCGCCGCTCTTGACCTTGGCCGCGAGCTTCTGGGCGGCTTCGACGTCCACACCGGCCGTGACCTGCTCAACCAGGGCCACGATGTCGCCCATGCCGAGGATGCGCCCGGCATGGCGCTCGGCATCGAACACCTCGAGGCCGTCAATCTTCTCGCTGGTGCCGGAGAACTTGATTGGCGCGCCCGTCACCTGGCGCACCGACAGCGCCGCGCCACCCCGTGAATCGCCGTCGGTCTTGGTCAGCACGATGCCGGTCAGTGGCAGCGCCTCCTTGAAGGCTCTGGCCGTGTTGATGGCATCCTGGCCCTGCATGGCGTCGACCACAAACAGGGTCTCGATCGGGTTCAGGGCCGCATGCAGGTCCTTGATCTCCCGCATCAGCACCTCGTCAATCGCCAGGCGGCCAGCGGTGTCAACCAGCAGCACATCGATATAGTGTTTTCGCGCGTAATCCAGCGCCGCCAGGCCAATGGCCACCGGTTTTTGGTCGCCTGAGCTTGGGAACCATTCGGCGCCGGCCTGCGCGGTCACGGTCCGGAGCTGTTCAATGGCGGCGGGGCGGTAAACGTCTGCCGAAACCGTGAGCACCTTTTTCTTGCGTTTTTCGATCAGGTACTTGGCCAGCTTGGCGGTGGTCGTCGTTTTGCCGGCACCCTGCAGACCCGCCATCAGGATCACCGCTGGCGGCTGGGCCGAGAGGTTGATGTCACTCACGCCCTCGCCTATGGTGGCGGCGAGTTCCCGGTTGACGATGCTCACCATCACCTGGCCGGGCTGCAGAGAGCCCATTACTTCCTGGCCCAGCGCTTTTTCCTTCACGCGGGCGATGAAATCCCGCACCACGGGCAGGGCCACGTCGGCCTCCAGCAGGGCCATGCGCACCTCACGCAACATGTCGGCGACATTGGTTTCGGTGATGCGGGCTTGACCCCGGATGCCTTTGACAAGGCGGGAAAGTTTGTCGGAGAGTGCGGAGGCCATGGTCGGTGTGCAGCCAATGCCAGGAAGCTTGGCCGATAAGAAACTGAAACGCTAAACTGTGGACATGATTTTACCCACTGCCGCTGCGGCGGGTTGGAGCATGCCGGTGGCGGTTGGACTGGCCCTTGCATGCGCCGCTGCTGCAGCCTATGTTCTATCGGCCTTGCTCGCACCCGTGCGTGGCGCAAAGGCAGCCTTGCCATTGGCCGTCGCGGCCTGGGCAATGCATGGTGCGGCGCTGGCGTGGTCGCTGGTGGGCGAGGCGCCGCGCTTCGGGTTTGCGCCAGCGCTGAGCATGACAGCCTGGCTGGTGGCGCTCCTGTACGGCATCGAAAGCCAGCTCGTGCCGCAGTTGCGCACCCGCTGGGCGCTGAGTGCTTTTGCTGCTGGCGCCGTTGTGCTGGCACTGGTGTTTCCGGGCACCTTGCTGCACCCCGGAGTGTCGCTCTGGCTGCCTTTGCATTGGGCTTTTGGAATCGCCTCCTATGGCCTGTTTGGCGTGGCCGTCGCACATGGCTGGTTCATGCGCCGCGCCGAGGGTGACATCCGCATGGCCCACGAGACCGACAGCGGCGTGCCCCTGTTGATGCTGGAGCGCCTGACCTTCCGGTTTGTCACCGCCGGATTTGCGTTGTTGACGGCAACATTGGCCATCGCCCTGCTTTTCTCGGAGCAACTCTACGGTGCCAATGCGGTGCGCCGCTGGGACCACAAGACCGTCTTTTCCATCCTGTCCTGGCTGACCTTTGCCGTCCTGTTGTTGGGTCGGGCACGTTTCGGCTGGCGCGGCCGGGTGGCCGTGCGAATGCTTTACCTCGGCGCCGGCCTGCTCCTGTTGGCCTACGTGGGCTCGCGATTTGTTCTTGAAGTCGTTTTGGGACGGGCCACATGAGGTACATCATCGTCACGCTGGCACTGGCGCTGCTTGTTTTCTGGCTGGTGCGCGCGGCGCGCGGAAGCGGCTCCGGGGAAAAACTGCCCAAGCGCGAACCCGGTCCGGGGCGCCAGCCACCGCTTCAGGTGCAGGACATGGTGTCCTGCGCCCACTGTGGTGTTCACCTGCCCAAAGCCGAGTCCGTCACTGGGAAACGTGCCGTGTACTGCAGCCTGGAGCACCAGCGCCAGGCTGAACCCTGAATGGCCGCCAATCTGGAGTCAGACCCCTGGCTTAAAACCTCCCAGGCCGCGTTCCTGGACGCCGAACAGCGAAAAGACCAGGCGCCGCCGAACGAATTTGAACGCCTTTGGCGCGCCTTCATGACCGCGCGCGCAACCCTGGGCCTGGTGCTGGTGTTGCTGCAGGCGACGCTGATCGGCATGGGGGTGGTGAACAACCCCACGCTGCTGCTGTTGTGCAGCGCCTATTTCGCGGCCACCCTGGTCGTGCGCTTTCTGTTCAAGCCGCGCCAGCTCGGCCGCAAGTTCGACCCGCTGTGGGCGCTGATCGTGGGTGTGGATCTCTTGACCTTTTCAGTCTTGCAGATCATGCAAGGTGGCGGCATCAACTATGCTGCACTGATGGCGCTGCCGGTGCTGTTGGCGGCTGTGCTGGGCTCCCTGTTTCTGGCGATGGGGACCGCCGCCGGCGTGACCCTGCTGCTGCTGGCGCATTCATTTTGGCTGGCCGGCCTTGGCGCCTTTGACGCAACGCCCCAACTGGCGCAATCAGCGCTCGTCGGTGCCGGCTGTTTCGTCATCGCGTTCCTGTCCAACCAGCTGTCAACCCGGCTGTCGCAGGAGGAAACGCGGGCGCACCAGAGCATGCTGGCCGTGCGGGTGCAACGCCAGGTCAACGAACTGGTCATCGAGTCCCTCAGCGACGGCATCGTGGTGGTTGACGCAGCCGGCAATGTTCTGGCCGCGAACCCCGCGGCCCGCCAAATGCTGGGCACCAGCCAAACGCCGTCCGAGGAGCCGTTGAACCTCAAGTCCCAGTCCGCTTGGATTCCGCTGGAGGAGCTGGCCGCAGCCAGTTTCAGCCGCAATGAGCTGCGCAGCGCCGACATTGCCATGCGAAATGCCGGCCAGGGGCTGCGCCGCCTGCGCGTGCGCACGCGCCAGACCAGCTTGGCCGATGGCAGCCACGAAAGCCTGTGCGTCATGTTCCTGCAGGACCAGCGCGAAATGGAGGCGCGCATGCGCACCGAAAAGTTGGCCAGCATGGGCCGCATGTCGGCGGCGGTTGCGCACGAGATCCGCAACCCCCTGGCCGCGATCACGCAAGCGAACGCGCTGCTCGAAGAGGATTCAACCGACCCGAAACAGCGCCAACTGATTGACATGGTCGCGCAGAACGCCAATCGCCTGGGCAAGATCGTTGACGAGGTTCTGGACATCTCGCGCATCCAGACCCGCGAAGGGCACACCCCGACCCAGTCCCTCTCCCTTTGCGAAAACGTCAAACACTTCGCCGCCGACTGGGCGCAGCAAACCGGGAGCCAGGACTTCCTGCGCGTCGAGTTGCTTGACAAGGATTTTGTTGTGGCCTTTGAGCCAGAGCACTTGCGCCGGGTGCTGGTCAACCTGCTGGACAACGCCCGGCGCTACGCCAGCGGCCAGCGGGAGTCGATCCAGATCCAGACCGCTCAGAATGACCGTCGCCAGGGCACGCTGGCGGTGTGGAGTGATGGCGCACCGCTTGAGCCATCGGTCGAGCAACACCTGTTCGAGCCCTTCTTTTCGTCCGAAAGCCGATCCACCGGCCTGGGCCTCTACATCTGCCGCGAGTTGTGTGAAGGGCATGGCGCGACAATTCTCTACCGCCGGGCTTCGCGCAACAAACAGGCCGCGGTTGTCGCCGGCAACGAGTTCCTGATCAGTTTTCGCACAGCTCGCAGTGGCAACCGCCAGGTGAAGGCCGTGGGCGCGAACGCCTGAACAACCAGTCTGACAACATGGCCGCATCCCGCAACTCTGAAAAACGCATTCTGGTCGTTGATGACGAGCCGGACTTGCGCACGCTTTACGAATTGACCCTGCTGCGCGAGGGATTCCAGGTCCAGGCCGCAGGCACCGTTGGCGAAGCGCGCCAGCATCTGGACGAAGGCCACTTTGATGTGATCATCACCGATATGCGCCTTCCCGACGGATTGGGTCTGGAACTGCTGCAGCTGATCCGGGCGAAAAATCGAAGCGAACGCTGTATTGTGATCACGGCCTATGGATCCGCAGACAACGCCGTCGAATGCCTGAAAGCCGGCGCGTTTGATTACCTCACAAAGCCGGTGGACCTCAAGCAGTTTCGAACCGTCATTGCGTCGGCGGTGCAAGACTCCAATGGATCGGGCCGCGACGGCCAGAGCCTGCCTTCAGCAGCGTCTGCCACCAGGGGTGCGCCCTTGTCGGGTGCTGGTGCCCAAACCGGCGAGGCGGGGGCCCAGGCCTTGTCGCGGTTGACGGGGTCTTCCGATGTGATGTGCAACGTGCGTGAGCGCATCGCCAAAGTTGCGAAGAGCATGGCGCCCGTGCTGATCCGGGGCGAGTCGGGAACCGGTAAAGAGCTCGCGGCCCGCGCCTTGCACGCCAACAGCCACCGCCGTGGCGGCGCACTGATTGCCGTGAACTGCAGCGCAATTCCGGAGAACCTGCTGGAGGCCGAGTTCTTCGGTTCCAAGAAAGGCTCATACACCGGTTCTACGCATGACCGGGACGGCCACTTTCAGGCAGCCAATGGTGGCACTTTGTTTCTGGACGAAATTGGTGACTTGCCGCTGGCCATGCAGTCCAAGTTGTTGCGGGCAGTTCAGGAGCGCAGTGTTCGGCCGGTCGGTGCGTCACAAGAGGAACCTGTGAACGTGCGCTTCGTGAGTGCCACCCACAAGGACCTCGCAGCCGAGGTGCTCGCCGGGCGCTTCCGCCAGGATCTGTATTACCGCCTGAACGTCATCGACATCTTCCTGCCGCCCTTGCGTGAGCGCCTGGGCGATTTGCCACTCCTGTGTGAAGCCCTGCTTGAGCGAATTGCCCGCGAAGCCGGCATCCGCCCGCCCCACTTGTCACCTGAAATGCTCGAGAAACTGGCCCTCGAACCTTTGCATGGCAATGTGCGCGAGCTTGAAAATTTGCTGCACCGGGCAGTCGCACTTTACGACGGCGATCTCCTTGACTTTGACCTCGCGGGCGGCAGCACCCCTGCGCCAGCCATGCAAGCGCCGAGCCCGCCGGAGGCCCCGGCCGTGGATCAATCGCCATCAGCCGCGCGCGATGCGCCACCTCAAACCGCTTTTCCACCTGGCGGCAACCTGCAGGCCCACCTGGATCAGCAGGAACGCGACATACTGACGCAGGCACTTCAAAAAACCGCCTTCAACCGCACGGCCGCTGCGAACCTGCTCGGGTTGAGCCTGCGCCAGATCCGCTACCGGATTTCCCGCCTGAACATCGAAGTGCCAGGGGGACCCGAGGCCAATGATGACGTCGGCTGAGCAGCACCTATCCGGCAGCCCTGATGGCGGGTTGTGGAATGCCGGTTGGTACCGGTTTGCCCGGCATCTGGCATCGCCAAATTTCGGCCCGCGGCCGCAGGCTGAAATTGTTGATTTGATTGTGGTGCATTCCATCAGCCTGCCGCCTGGCGTGTATGGCGGCGGCGAGGTACAAGAGCTGTTTACCAATCAGCTCGACTGGCAGGCGCATGACTATTTCAAGACCATTGAAGGCACCCAGGTCTCTTCGCACTTTTATGTTTCACGCAAAGGAGAGCTTTGGCAATTTGTCAGCGCCAACGATCGGGCCTGGCATGCCGGTCAGTCGAGCTTTCAAGGCCGGGAAAATTGCAACAATTTCTCGATCGGAATTGAACTTGAAGGGCTGGAAGGCGATTCCTTCGAGCGTTTGCAATATGAAACGCTCGCCAGCCTTTGTGCTGCACTCGCGCAGGCGTACCCCGTGCAACACCTGGCAGGGCACGAACACGTCGCTCCCGGGCGAAAGTTTGACCCGGGAGAAGGCTTCGATTGGGTTCTTTTGCAACAGTTGCTCGCCTGGAAACCTCAGTGTTTTCCCGCAGGAGCAAACACCAAACGCTAGACGCGTACCCAAACCACGCGTCTGAGGTCTGGTGTAAACGTGCCGGCAAGCACCCATTCATCAGGCTGCCAACCTGCGCAATGAGGCACGGAGCGCCCGGGCCGCAACAAGTCTGCGCAATGGCCCGTCAATGTTGGGTGAGCAGTTTTCCCGGATCCTGAAAAGACCCGTCAGCGCCAAACCGGGTTTTACCCCGGTACACTACCGGTAGTGGCTTGTGCCCCGATTCAACCCCATATATAGTGTGTAGTTGGATCATTCGATGGGGCTGAAAGTTCGGGAAAGTTTGGTTTTTTATCCGCCAGAAACACCAACACCCGCCATCGAATCACAACGAATGCACAAAGACAATTGAACTACGGCAAATAAGAGGAACCATGCAAACCGCTTCAGAAACAAGCTCCCACCTCACCAGTGGCGTCCAGGCTCGCGCTGGAGGCGACGCAACCCCGGCCGCCATGGCTTTGGCCATCAGCACCCTGGCGCACTACCAGATCATTCGCCGCAATGGCGGAGTCGTGCCCTTTGAGCCGAACAAAATTGCCGTCGCCATGATGAAGGCCTTTCTCGCGGTGCACGGCACGCAGGGTGCAGCGTCGGCGAGTGTCAGGGAAACAGTCGACGGATTGACCCAGGCCGTGATCCGCGCGTTGGTGCGCTCGCGCCCGGGTGGCGGAACTTTCCATATAGAAGATGTGCAGGATCAGGTTGAACTCGGCCTAATGCGCGGCGGACACCATGAAATCGCGCGCGCCTACGTTCTGTACCGCGAAAAACGCACTCAGGAACGGGTCAAACACGTCGCAGCCCAGGCGCCCCGCGCGCCGGAATTGCACGTCACCGATGGCGGTTTGCGCGTTGTTCTGGATCAGGAGCGCCTGAAGGGTCTGATCGAATCCGCGTGCTCGGGCTTGGGCGCTGACGTCAGCCCTTTGCCGATCCTGAGCGAAACCATGCGCAACCTCTATGATGGTGTGCCGATGGACGAGGTGTACAAGGCCTCTGTGCTGGCCGCGCGCACGCTGATCGAAAAAGACCCGGACTACACCTACGCAGCCGCGCGTCTGCTGTTTCACACGATCGCCAAGGAGATTCTGGCCCAGGACCTGGCACCCGGCGATATGGCGCAGGCCTATGTGGACTACTTCCCGGGCTTCATTAAGAAAGGTGTTGAAAACGACCTGCTTGATGAAAGACTCCTGCAGTTTGACTTGAAACGCCTGGGTGGCGCGCTCAAATCCGAACGCGACCTGCAGTTTGACTACCTGGGACTGCAGACGCTGTACGGCCGATATTTCCTGCATGTGGGCAAGACCCGCATCGAGATGCCCCAGGCTTTTTTCATGCGTGTTGCAATGGGACTTTCGCTCAACGAGATCGACCGTGAAGCACGGGCGATCGAGTTTTATGAAGTACTCTCCAGCTTCGACTTCATGTCAAGCACGCCGACTCTGTTCAATTCGGGCACCTTGCGCTCGCAACTCTCCAGCTGCTACCTCACCACCGTGCCCGATGATCTCGACGGCATCTACGAGTCGATCAAGGAAAACGCTCTGCTGTCCAAATTTGCGGGCGGCTTGGGCAACGACTGGACGCGCGTGCGCGCCCTGGGCAGCCACATCAAGGGTACCAATGGCGAGTCGCAGGGCGTTGTGCCTTTCCTGAAGGTGGTCAATGACACCGCGGTTGCCGTCAACCAGGGTGGCAAACGCAAGGGTGCCGTGTGCACCTACCTGGAATCCTGGCACCTGGACATTGAGGAGTTTCTGGAACTGCGCAAAAACACGGGCGACGACCGCCGCCGCACCCACGACATGAACACGGCCAACTGGATTCCCGACCTGTTCATGCGCCGGGTCATGGAAAAAGGTCAATGGACACTGTTTTCACCCAACAATGTGCCCGATTTGCACGATAAATTCGGTGCCGAGTTTGAGCGCGCCTACGTGGCTTATGAGGAAAAGGCCGCGCGCGGCGAGATCAAGCCCTCACGCACCGTTGAGGCCAGTGACCTCTGGCGCAAGATGTTGACCATGCTGTTTGAAACAGGGCATCCGTGGATCACATTCAAGGACGCCTGCAACGTGCGTTCGCCCCAGCAACATGTGGGTGTGGTGCACTCCAGCAACCTGTGCACGGAAATCACGCTCAACACCAGCGACACGGAAACCGCTGTGTGCAACCTCGGCTCTGTCAATTTGCTTCGGCACCTGTCAGATGGCGCCCCTGGCGCCGAGGGCCCGCGCAAGGTGCTGGACCATGCCAAACTGCAAAAAACCATCACCACCGCCATGCGCATGCTGGACAACGTGATCGACATCAACTACTACGCCGTCAAGAAAGCGCGCGACTCCAACATGCGCCATCGCCCGGTTGGCCTGGGTGTGATGGCGTTTCAGGACAGCCTGTACGAATTGCGCATTCCCTATGCCAGCGATGCCGCCGTCGCGTTTGCCGACGAATCAATGGAGGCCATTTGTTATTACGCCTACCAGGCATCGACCGAGTTGGCGCGTGAGCGCGGCCAGTATTCAAGCTACAAGGGTTCACTCTGGGACCAGGGCATTTTGCCGATCGACACGCTGGATTTGCTGGAGCGCGCGCGCGGTGGATATGTTGAGGTTGACCGGTCAAGTACCCTCGATTGGGATGCCCTGCGCCAGAAGATCGCACGGGACGGCATGCGCAATTCAAACTGCGTTGCGATTGCGCCCACGGCAACCATTTCCAACATCATTGGCGTTGACGCTTCGATTGAACCCTGCTTTGGCAACCTGTCGGTGAAGTCAAATCTGTCCGGCGAGTTCACCATCATCAATTCCTATCTGGTGCGCGACCTCAAACGCCTGGGTCTTTGGGACGATGTGATGGTGATGGACCTGAAACATTTTGACGGCTCACTCGCACCCATTGACCGCGTACCGGGCGAGATCAAGGCCTTGTATGCGACGGCGTTCGAAGTTGAAACGCGCTGGCTCGTCGAGGCAGCAGCACGGCGCCAGAAGTGGATCGACCAGGCGCAATCGCTGAACATCTATATGGCAGGCGCATCTGGCAAGAAACTCGATGACACCTACAAGCTGGCCTGGTTGCGCGGACTCAAGACCACCTACTACCTGCGTACCATGTCGGCCACCCACGCAGAGAAAGCCACCGTGGCGGCCGGACGCATGAACGCCGTGTCTTCGGGCCAGGGCAGTTCTGCATCGGGTGGCGCTGGTTCAAACGCGATGAGTGCGCTGGACCTGGCCGCTGCGGCTGCCGCATCACAGATGCAG
>JANNMM010000260.1:0-1818 GCA_031397915.1 Rhodoferax sp.
GCTACCAGGGCCAGGCCAATCACAGTGTTGAAAACCATCGTCCAAGCGCTGTCGGCAAACCCGGTGATCAGCGAGCCGAGCATGTAGCCCTGCGACCAGCTTGCCAGCAATGAGCCGATATAAAACACGCGGTTCCACAGCGGCTTCTGCACCGCCCGTGCCTTGACCCGAAAGTCAAAGGCAACGCCGCGCAGGATCAACCCGATCAACATGGCAGCAACCGGCAAATACAGCGCACCCAGAATGACGCCATGGGCGCGCGGAAACACGGTGAGCAAGATGCCGACACCCAGCACCAGCCAGGTTTCATTGGCGTCCCAGAACGGGCCGATGCTGGCGATCATCGTGTCTTTGTCGTCGTCGCTAGCGCTATGCATCAACACGCCCACGCCGAGGTCGTAGCCGTCCAAAATGACATAGGCCAGCATCGCCAGGCCCATGACAACAAGAAACACAATCGGCATCCAGCCCGCTGCTTGGGTTAAGTTGGGTGCGAGATCAAACATGGGCCGGCCCCTGTTTTTCTGTGTAGTTGACGACGTTAGGCTGGTCTTCGAGTTTGTCGTTGGCATCGCCAAAGGGCTTGTCGGCCTGCTGCTTGTGCCGCGCCAGATAAAACACGACGGATACATAGGCAAATATCAGGGCGACGTACAGCGTCAGATAGACCGTCAAAGACAAGGCAATTCGTGGCGCCGTCACTTTTGAAGCCGCATCAGCCGCTGTCAAAATGCCCGCCACCAGCCAGGGTTGCCGTCCGATCTCGGTCACGTACCAGCCTGCAATGAGAGCCACCCAGCCGGCAAACGTCATGGTCACGAGCACGCGCGCATGCCAGACTGTCAGTGTGCGGCCGGTGCCCTTCTTCCATGGCGCGAGCTGGTAGGCGCTGGCCCAACTTACCAGCAGCATCAGCATGCCCACCCCCACCATGATGCGAAAGCCCCAAAACACCGGTGCCACAGGCGGGTGATTTCCTTCAAACGAGTTCACCCCTCGCACCAGGCCGTCTGCCTCGTGGGTCAGGTAAAGCGATGCAAGCTTGGGAATCGACACCTCGTAGTCGTTTTTGCGCTCCCTGGCATTGGGAATGGCAAACAGCACTGCTGGCGCACCGCGCTGCGTCTCCCAGATGCCTTCCATCGCCGCCAGTTTGGCCGGCTGGTGTTTAAGGGTGTTCAGGCCGTGCAAATCACCGGCAATGATTTGCAGCGGAATCAATATCGCAGCAAGATAAATACCGGTCTTCAGCCCCGCCATCACCTCGGCGCTGCGTTCACTGCGCAGCCAGCGATAGCTCGATATTCCAGCCACCAAAAACGCCACCGTCAAACCCGAGGCCAGCATCATGTGCGTGAAGCGGTAGGGGAAAGACGGGTTGAAAATGACCTGCAGCCAGCTTGTGACATGCGCCTGCCCGGCGATCATCACAAAGCCTGTCGGCGTGTGCATCCACGAGTTGAGGGCCAGAATCCAGAAGGCCGACAGCGTGGTGCCCGCCGCGACCAGAAAGGTCGCCGTGGTGTGCATGCGTTCGCTCACGCGCTCGCGGCCAAACAGCA
Source organism: Rhodoferax sp. (assembly GCA_031397915.1). Taxonomy (GTDB): domain Bacteria; phylum Pseudomonadota; class Gammaproteobacteria; order Burkholderiales; family Burkholderiaceae_C; genus JANYCG01. The sequence goes on from JANNMM010000260.1 coordinate 1,563, forward strand.
TCACGCCGAGCATGGTGGCCTCCAAAAAGAAAGCGGTAAGCACCTCATAGGCCAGCAACGGCCCGGCAATGTTGCCGACCTTTTCCATGAAGCCTGGCCAGTTGGTGCCGAACTGAAAACTCATCGTGATGCCGCTGACCACGCCAAGCGCAAACGTCAGCGCAAAAATCTTGATCCAGAACTGGTAGGCATCCATCCAGTGCTGCTCTTTGGTCTTGACGAACCGCAGCTTGAAATAAAACAGCACCCAGCCCAG
>JANNMM010000263.1:0-1938 GCA_031397915.1 Rhodoferax sp.
GGCGCAGGCCCTTGGCGCCGGCGCTTTGCAGGGCTTTCTCGGCCATCAGGTGGTACAGCGAGCCGATGCCGGTGGAGCCGAAGCTCAAGGGTTTGTCGGCCTTTTTGGCGTACGCCACAAATTCTTCGAGCGTGTTGACCGGCAGGTCTTTTCTGACGGCAATCGCGATATTCGTGTGGCCCACCAGGGCGGCCATTCGCATGTCTTCTGGCTTGTTTTTGGCAGCGGCAATGCCCAGCGGGGTGTAGATCAACTCCAGTGGCGAGCCGGCCAGGATGGTGTAACCGTCGGGTGTGGCATTGGCGGCCTTGAGCACGCCCAGCGAGCCACCCACGCCCACCACGTTTTCAACAATGACGGGCTGGCCCAGAGCCTCCGCCATGCCTTTGCCCACCGAGCGGCCCAACACGTCCGAGCCACCGCCCGGGGGGAAGGCGACGATCATCGTCACGGGTTTGTTGGGAAAGTTTTGCGCGGCGGCCATGGGCGCCAGCGTCAACATGGCAAGGGCTGCGCCCGCAATTGCGCCAGTGGCCAGAAGGGTCTTGATCGAAGTTTTCATGGTTTTGCTCCTCAATAATTGAAGGGTGATTGTCAGGGTGGGCAGGTCGGGTTGGAACGCGTCGCCGCTGACCAGGCGGCGGGCGGTGTGAAATCTAAACAGCGGCATTCAATCCGCAAAACGCGAAGTCAACCTCTGGGGCAAGGCCGCTGACGATCCGCGCGATGCTTTTGCCGGAGCCGCAGGCATGCGTCCAGCCCAGCGTGCCGTGGCCAGTGTTGAGAAACAGGTTGGGCAACTTGGTTTTTCCGATGAGAGGCACATTGCTTGGAGTGGCCGGGCGCAGGCCCGTCCAGAAGCTGGCTTGGGCGGCGTCGCCGGCACCGGGGAAAAGCTGCTCTACGCGCCGCACGATGGCCTCGCAGCGCACGCGGTTCAAGTCGCGGTCGTAGCCATTCAGCTCCGCCGTGCCGGCAATGCGCAAGCGGTCGCTGTCTGGCCCGGTCAAACGGGAAAACACCAGTTTGAACTCGTCGTCGGTCAGGCTCACCTGGTGCGCCATGCTGGCGTCTTTCACCGGCATGGTGACGGAATACCCCTTGGCCGGGTAGATCGGCAAACGGATGCCAAGCGGCGCGGCATAGATGGGGCTTAACGAACCCATGGCCAGCACGTAAGCGTCTGCGCGCAAGCGCTGGAAACGTCCCTCGCTGTCGGTGGCCTCCACATGGTCCATCTGGCCGCCCACATCACGAAGGGACGTGATGGTGTGGCTCATCAGGAATTTCACGCCCGCCGATTCACACAGTTTGACCAGCTCGCGCGCGAAGCGGTTGGCATCGCCCGATTCATCCTCTGCGGTGTAGGTGGCGCCAGCCAACTGCCCGCGAATATGGGCCAACGCAGGCTCAATCCTGATCGCTTCTTCGGCGCTGATGACCTGGCGCTCGCATCCCAGCGCGCGCATCTGCTCGGCTGGGCCATGGGACGCGTCAAACTCTTTTTGCGAGGTGTAGAAATGCAAAATGCCCTGCGTGCGCTGGTCGTAGTGCAGGCCCGTGGCGCGGCGCAGCTCTTGCAGCTGGCTTCGGCTGTAGGTGCCCAGGCGCACGATCTGCCCAATGTTGGAGCGGGTGCGCGCGGGTGTGCATTCGCGCAAAAATTGCAGGCCCCAGAGCCACTGGCGCATGTCGGCCCGAAGGCGAAACAGCAGCGGCGCGTCTTCTTTGCCCAGCCATTGCAACACTTTGAGAGGAGCGCTCGGGTTGGCCCAAGGTTCGGCATGGCTCACCGATATCTGGCCACCGTTGGCAAAACTGGTTTCAGCCGCCGGATTGGCCTGTCGATCCACCACGGTGACCTCATGGCCGAGTAGCGAGAGGTAATAGGCTGAGCTGACGCCGAGCAAGCCGCTGCCGAGGACAAGAACTTTCATG
>JANNMM010000291.1:0-4143 GCA_031397915.1 Rhodoferax sp.
CGCGATCTCGGCGTGACGATGCTGTATGTGACCCACGACCAGGTCGAAGCGCTTGCACTGGCGCACCGGGTGGTGGTGATGAAGGCCGGCAAGATCGCCCAGCAAGGCACGCCGGCGGATATTTACGAGCGCCCCACCTCGTCGTTTGTGGCGCAGTTTGTCGGGTTTGAAAACCTGTTTCGCGTGCAGGGCGGTCGCCTGGTGGGCGACCAGGGTGATCTGCAGTTGCCGGCGAGCGCTACTGGAATACATTTGGCCAGCCACGCTCTGGCCTGGCGCCCGCGCCATGTGGTGATCGGGCACGGTCCGTATGTGGGGCAGGTGAAGGGTGTGTCTTATCTGGGCGAAGCCGTCGAATACCTGATCGACTGCGCGGCCGGCACCCTGAAAGCGCAGGTGCCCACCGACACCACGTCGCCCTCGCCGCCAACGCCGCGCTTCAAGATTCTGGATCGGGTGCCGTTCGATTTGCCGATCGCCGACGCGGTGGCGCTCCAATCCGACTGAGCGCACCGTGAAACACGTCTGGATCGACACCGACATGGGGTTTGACGACCTCGCTGCGGTGCTGACCGTGGCGCACACACCCGGCTGGGAGGTCGACGGCCTGTCGCTCGTGGCCGGCAACGCACCACTCGATGTGGTGAGCGACAACGCCTTGCGCAGCGCTGCTTACTTTGAATGGCGATTTCCCATCCACCAAGGTGCGGACCACCCACTGGCCGGCCCCCTGGTCACCGCACAAAACATCCTCGGTGCCGACGCCATGAAATCCGCCGGGCGCCAACTGCCGCTGGCGCTTGCCGCATTGACGTCAAGCAATGCCATCCTTGCGTTGGGCGCCTACCTTGAGGCGTGTTCGGAACCCGCCGTTGTGCTGGCCTTGGGGCCGCTCACCAATATTGCGCAGTTGCTGCAGCAGCGCCCGGACCTCGGCCGGCGCATCGGCCAACTGGTCTGGATGGGCGGCAGCGCAGGCGCGGGCAACCACACCGCTGCGGCGGAGTTCAACGCAGCGGTTGATCCGGAGGCGGTCCAGGTGGTGCTCGATGCCGGTCTGCCGTTTCAGATGGTCGGGCTGGACGCTTGCCGCCAGGTGCGTATGGTTGCCCAGGATGCGCAGGTTCTGCGTGAACTGGGCACCGAGCGTGGTGCCCTCCTTGCCGACCTGCTGGAGGGCTACGTGTGCATCGCCAGCGCGGATGGCCATTTGCCAATGTCCCTGTACGACCCCACCGCTGCAGCGGCCCTGGTCTGCCCCGAGGGAATGGCCTGGCGTGACGCACACATCGTCACCGAACTCGAAGGCCGCCACACACGCGGCATGACGGTGGCCGAATTTCGTGTGCCCCGCAAAGCCGTCGCCAATGCGCGTGTGGCCTCGGTGGCGGATGAAGCGCTGTTGCGCAAGACCGTGCTCGACGCCCTGAAAATTGCCGCATTGCAGGAGACGCCATGAGCCATGCTGGCGACATCTTTTTTCACGCCATCCCCAAGGTGGAGCTGCATTGCCACCTGCTCGGAACAGTGCGTGAAGCCACCTTTCGCGACCTGGCCCGGCGTGCCGATTCACCCTTGACGGGCGAGGAAATCACCGCCTTTTACACCCGGGGCGAAAAACCCGTGGGCGTGTTGCGGGTGTTGCGCGCGCTCGATACCTGGCTGCTGCAAACGCCGGATGACCTGCACCGCATCACCTTTGAATACTTGCAAGATGCCGCGAACCACAACGTCAAATACGCCGAGTTCTTCTGGAACCCGACCGGCACGGTGCGGGAGTCCGGCATGAGCTTCGCGTCGGCGCAGTCGGCGATCGTGCGCGGCATTCACGATGCGCAAAAGGATCGCGGCATCATCGCTCGCCTGGTGCCCTCGATCGACCGTGAAGCCTCACCGCAAGATGCGGTAGAGATGGTGCAATGGATGTGTGACAACCGGTGTGGCGAAACAATAGGCCTCGGCATCGACTACCGCGAGGTGGACCGCCCACCCGAGTTGTTTGCCGACGCGTATGCGCTGGCCAGGCAGGCAGGCTTCAAGACCACAGCGCACGCCGGTGAATTCGGTTGCGCCTGGACCAATGTAAAAACCGCGATTGAACTGCTGCAGGTAGACCGCGTCGACCACGGTTACACCATCATTGACGCCCCGGATTTCGCTGAGCAATGTAAGGAACGCGGCACGGTGTTCACCGTGGTGCCGACCAACTCTTATTACCTGCGCACGCTGGCAAAGGACCGCTGGGCGCTGGACCACCCGATCCGCCGGATGCGCGAACTGGGCCTGGCGCTGCACCCCAACACCGACGACCCGACACTGCACCACGTCAACCCCAGCCAGGCCTGGGCGATGATGCACCGCGACTTCGATTTCTCCATCGCCGACCTGCACGGCTGTATGGTGAATGGCCTGACCGCCGCGTGGATTGACGACAGCACCCGGCGCGCCTGGACCGAAACGTTCACCACCGAGTTCGACCATCTGTTTGGCATGGCGCAATTTGCATCGCCCGCCACGTCACCGGGTTCGTCGCTTGGGTGACGAGCGCACGGGCTGCCACTGGCTAACATCCTGCGTATGGGAACCCTCTATTTGGTACGCCACGGCCAGGCTTCATTTGGCGCAGACGATTACGACAACCTGAGCCCGCTGGGCCACCAGCAAAGTGTGCGCCTGGGGGAATACATGGCGGCGAAAGGCCTGGTGTTTGACGCCGTATTGGTCGGTACCTTAAAGCGCCACACGCAGACGCTGGCCGGTATCCAGCGGGGCATGAAAAGCAAAAGGCAATTATTCGACGGGCCGCCCCTAGAAAAATTAGCCCCCTCGGGGGGCAGCGACGACACGCAGTGCGGGAGCGTGGGGGTTCCGTTACCCTGGGCGGGATTGAATGAATACGACAGCCATGCCGTGATCAGCGCCTTTCACCCTGAACCGCTCGCCAAACCGGATACACCCGAGCTGTACCGCAACCACTTTCGCATCCTGCGTAAGAGTCTGACCGCCTGGATGAAGGGCGCAACCCAACCGGTGGGCATGCCTTCGTACCCGGATTTCCAATCGGGCGTGACCAGCGCGCTGGACCACGTGCGCGCCCAGCATGGTGCGGGCAACGGCAACGTGCTCATCGTCTCCAGCGGCGGCCCGATCAGCACCGCTGTTGGCCACATCCTGGGCACCGCGCCCGAGATGACCATCGAGCTCAACCTGCGCATCCGCAACACGTCCATCACCGAGTTCAACGTCAACCCGAAACGCCACACACTGGTAACCTACAACACCCTGCCGCATCTGGACCATGCAGATCACGCCAGTTGGATCACCTATTCCTGAAGGCTTTACCGTGAAACCACTTCGTTACCAAATCGCGACCGCGTTGGACCAGGCCCGCGCAGTTTTGACGGCCGACCCCGAGGCCCGTTTGCTCGCGGGCGGCATGACCCTGATACCGGCGCTCAAACACCGGCTGTCAGCGCCCACGCAGCTGGTCGATATTTCGCGTCTGGCGGATTTGCGCCGCATTGAGGTCAAAGCCGACCACGTGTGGGTGGGCGCGGGCATGCGCCATGCAGAAGTCGCCGGTTCCGCGCCTCTGGCGAAGGCGCTGCCGGGCCTGGCGCAGCTGGCCGGCGGCATCGGCGACCCGCAGGTGCGGGCACGCGGCACCCTGGGTGGCTCGATCGCCAACAATGACCCTGCGGCGGATTACCCGGCGGCTCTTTTGGCGCTCAAGGCCGTGGTGGTGACGCAGCAGCGCGAACTGGCGGCGGAAGAATTTTTCCAGGGCATGTTCACTACGGCCCTGAACGCCGACGAGATCATCACCGGCGTGAAATTTTCCATCCCAAAGAAAAGCGCCTATGCCAAGTTCCGCCACCCGGCTTCCGGCTTCGCCATGACGGGTGTGTGTGTGGCTGACTTCGGCGCAGGTGACTGCAGGGTGGCTGTCACCGGTGCGGCCAGCAGCGTGTGCCGCTGGGCGGCGGCGGAGGCCGCCTGGAAAAGCGGTGCAAAGACTGCGCTGTTTGATCACCCCGAATTGTTGTCAGACATCCATGCGCCGGCCGCTTACCGCGCACAACTGGCCACGCTGATGTTCGAGCAGGCCTTGCGCTCGCTTGTTTGATCCACTCTTTTGACTGG
>JANNMM010000333.1:0-1880 GCA_031397915.1 Rhodoferax sp.
ATGGCGCTGCGCGAACACTTCGCCATGCTGTTTGCTGTGGCGGTGGCGCTCGGCCTGTTTTCTGCCGGGCGTTTTTACATGGTGAGCTGGCTGGGTGAACGCATCACCGCTGATTTGCGCAACGCCGTGTATGGCCACGTGTTGCACCAGAGCCCCGAGTTTTTTGAATCGACCCAGACCGGCGAGGTGCTCTCGCGCCTGACGGCCGACACCACGCTTGTGCAAACGGTCGTCGGCTCCTCACTCTCGATGGGTCTGCGCAACACGGTGATGGGCATTGGCGCGCTGGCGATCCTGATCTGGACCAACCCGTATGTGATGTTCCAGGTGCTGGGCGTGCTGGTGTTGATCGTCTTGCCGAGTTTGTGGTTTGGCCGGCGTGTGCGCAAACTCTCGCGCGCCAGCCAGGACCGCGTCGCCGACTCCAGCGCGATCGCCGCCGAGGTGCTCAACGCGATTCCGGTGGTGCAGAGTTACACCGCCGAGGCGCGCGAAGGCGCGCGCTTCAACGAATCGACCGACAATGCGTTCAAAACCGCCATCCGCCGCACCAAGGCGCGCTCGGTGCTGGTGGCGTTCATCATCATCGCAACCGCGGCGGCGCTGCTTTGGGGCCTGTACCAGGGCACGCAGGCAGTGATGGCCGGGCGCATCACTGCCGGGCACCTGGGGCAAACCGTGGTGTACGTGATCATTTTGGCCAGTGCCTTTGCCGTGCTGGGCGAAGTCTATGGCGACCTGTTGCGGGCCGCAGGCGCGACCGAGCGGCTGATGGAGCTGCTGCATGGCCGCTCTCCCATCGCCACGCCGACCGCGCCACTGGCTCTGCCTGCGGCAAGCACCGGCAGCGCGGTGCGTTTTGAGCATGTCACCTTCCATTACCCGTCGCGCCCGGCGCATGCGGCGCTGAATGATTTCACGCTGTCTGTGGCGCCGGGCGAAACTGTGGCGCTGGTGGGCCCCAGCGGCGCCGGCAAAAGCACGGTGTTCCAGTTGCTGCTGCGTTTTTATGATGCCGACGCGGGCAGTGGCGGCATTGCGCTTGACGGTGTCGCCACCGACCGGATCGCGCTTGGCGACTTGCGCAACCGCATTGGCATCGTGCCGCAAGACGCGGTGATCTTCTCCGCGAATGCGCTGGAAAACATCCGTTACGGCAAACCAGGCGCCAGCGACGCCGAAGTGCATGCCGCTGCCAAAGCCGCGTTTGCCGACGGCTTCATCAACGCCCTGCCCGAAGGGTTCAACACCTTTTTGGGTGAACGCGGCGTGCGCCTCTCAGGTGGGCAGAAGCAGCGCATCTCCATCGCCCGCGCGATGCTGAAGAACCCACCGCTGTTGTTGCTGGATGAAGCCACCAGCGCGCTCGATGCAGAGAGCGAACGCATGGTGCAGGCCGCGCTGGAGTCGGCCATGCAGGGCCGCACCACGCTGGTGATCGCTCACCGCCTGGCCACCGTGCAGAAGGCCGACCGCATCATCGTGCTGGACCATGCACGCATCGTCGAGCAGGGCACACACAGCACACTGGTGGCGCAGGGCGGTGTTTACGCGAGGCTGGCGGCTTTGCAGTTCAGCGACTGACAGCGGTCTGGATTTTAGAGTTGGTCCGAAAGTTAACATGGGTGTTAACTTTTAGGCCGGGCACTCGCGTTTTCCGATTTTTTAAGACTTTTTTGGCACTTAAGTCACGAATAATATCAATAGTTTGCTATTATTTATATAGCAATTACCACACAAACTGTAGCGCTGAGGGTGGCATGACCGGCGGCCTGATCGCCAGCAGTTATGCGCAATTTGCATGAAACCTGCCATATCCGGCTTTGGACAAGCCTTCGCCGCCCTTTTACAGTTCCGGACTTCACCCTTTTTGCCCCAGG
>JANNMM010000373.1:0-12019 GCA_031397915.1 Rhodoferax sp.
TGTTCACCGAAATGGGCGGCAGCGAGGTCAAGAACATTCCGATCATTGTCAAGGCCGACGTGCAGGGCTCCCAGGAGGCGCTGGCGCAATCGCTGCTCAAACTCTCGACGGATGAAATCAAGGTGCAGCTGGTCTATGCGGCGGTGGGCGCGATCAGCGAGTCAGACGTCAACCTGGCCATTGCATCCAAGGCGGTCATCATCGGCTTCAACACCCGTGCAGACGCAGGGGCGCGAAAACTCGCCGAAAACAATGGTGTGGACATCCGTTACTACGACATCATTTATGACGCAGTGGACGAGCTCAAACTCGCCATGTCGGGCATGCTTACGCCAGACAAGAAAGAAGAAGTCATTGGCACCGCCGAAATCCGCCAGGTGTTCAAGGTCTCGAAGATTGGCTCCATCGCTGGTTGTATGGTCACCAGTGGTGTGGTGCGCCGCACCGCGCGCTTGCGTCTGCTGCGCAACAACATGGTCATCTTCACGGGTGAACTCGAATCGCTCAAACGCTTCAAGGACGACGCCCGCGAAGTCAAGGAGAGTTTCGAGTGTGGCCTGAACATCAAGAATTACAACGACATCGTCGAAGGCGACCAGCTGGAATTCTTCGAGATCCGGGAAGTGGCTCGCTCGCTCTGACCGTCCATGCCCAAACGCAAGACTTCAACGCCCAACCGCGCCTTCAAGGTGGCCGACCAGATCCAGCGTGATCTGACGGAGCTGATCGCGCGCGAGTTGAAAGACCCACGCGTCGGCATGGTGACCATCCAGGGCGTCGAGGTGACGCCCGACTACGCCCATGCCAAGGTGTATTTCAGCGTGTTGAAGGGTAGCACGGAGGAGTGTGCGGCCGGCTTGAACCAGGCCGCCGGGTTCCTTCGTGCAGGTCTATTCAAGCGATTGCACATCCACACCGTGCCGACACTGCACTTCGTTTTTGACCGCACGCCCGAACGCGCTGCCGACATGAACGCACTGATCGCGCAGGCCGTGGCCTCGCGTTCCAAGAACGACGATTGACATGACGACGACGCCTCGTGCACGGGTTGCCAGGCGCCCTGTGCATGGGGTGCTGCTGCTGGACAAGCCTCTGGGCTGGTCGAGCAACGACGCCTTGCAAAAAGCGAGGTGGCTGATGCGGGCTGAAAAAGCGGGCCATACCGGCACGCTTGACCCCCTGGCCACGGGTGTTTTGCCTTTGTGTTTTGGCGCTGCCACCAAATTCAGCCAGTTGCACCTTGACGCCGACAAAACCTACCAGGCGACAGTGCAACTGGGTATGAAAACCACTACAGGCGACGCCGAAGGCGACGTGCTCGAGACGCGGGATGTCCACGTCACACAAGCTGACATTGACCGCGTGGCGGCACAGTTTCGCGGCGCAATCTCGCAAACGCCGCCGATGTACAGCGCCTTGAAGAAAGACGGCAAAGCCCTGTACGAATATGCACGCGCCGGCATCGAGCTCGAGCGCGAAGCGCGCCATGTCACCATTTATGCGCTCGACATGACCCTGGTGAATTCGAATGCCCCAGCACCGGCAATCGACATGACCGTGAAATGCAGCAAAGGCACCTATATCCGCACCCTGGGTGAAGACATCGGTGAGGCACTGGGCTGCGGCGCCCACCTCACGGCCTTGCGGCGCATTGCAACTGGCGATTTCACGGCGGACCAATGTGTGACCCTGGACGCACTGATCGAGATGGACGAAGCGGCCCGCATGGAGCGCCTGTTACCGGTAGACGCCTTGTTGTCGGGCCACGAAAACGTCTGCCTGGACGCCGACAACGCGGGGCGGTTCCTCAGCGGTTTGCGCCGCCGCGGCCAGTGGCCGGATGCGGCAAAAATTGCCGTCTACGGCCCGCCATCGCGCAACAACCTCTTGGGCGCTGCCCACGTCAAGGCCGGCGAATTGATTCCGACCCGACTGCTCAGCCCCATTGAAATCGAGCAAATTGAAGCATTGAAGCATTGAAGCATTGAAGAAAGAAAGCAACCATGAGCCACAAACAGATCCGCAACATCGCCATCATCGCCCACGTCGACCATGGCAAGACCACCATGGTGGACCAGCTGCTGCGCCAGTCCGGCACCTTTGCCGAACACGAGAAGGTGGTCGACACGGTGATGGACAACAACGCGATTGAAAAGGAACGTGGCATCACGATACTGGCCAAGAACTGCGCCGTCACCTGGCAGGGCACCCACATCAACATCGTCGATACACCCGGCCACGCCGATTTCGGCGGTGAAGTGGAGCGCGCTCTCTCGATGGTCGACGGTGTCGTGCTGCTGATTGACGCTCAGGAGGGGCCTATGCCGCAAACGCGTTTTGTGACCAAAAAGGCGCTGGCCCTGGGCCTCAAGCCGATTCTCGTGGTCAACAAGGTCGACAAGCCCGGCGCGCGGCCGGACTGGGTGGTCAATGCGGCCTTCGACCTGTTCGACAAACTGGGCGCCACCGACGAACAGCTCGATTTCCCTGTGGTTTACGCCTCCGGCATCAATGGTTGGTCCTCCATGGAAGAAGGTGGTCAGGGCGAACAGTGGGGCCCCGACATGTCGGCCCTGTTCAACACCATTCTCGACCACGTACCGCACCAGGAGGGCGACCCGGCCGCGCCGCTGCAGTTGCAGATCTCCGCGCTCGACTTCTCGACTTTCGTCGGGCGTATCGGCGTTGGCCGCATCAGCCAGGGTACCGTGCGGCCGATGATGGACGTGGTGGTGATGGAAGGGCTCGACGGCAAAGCCATCAAGGGCCGCATCAACCAGGTGTTGACTTTCCAGGGCCTGGAGCGTGTGCAGGCCACCGACGCCGGCCCCGGCGAAATCGTGCTGATCAACGGCCTGACGGACATCGGTATCGGCGTGACCATCACCGACCCGCTTGCACCGATGCCGCTGCCGATGCTCAAGGTCGATGAACCGACCCTGACCATGAACTTCTGCGTCAACACCAGCCCGCTGGCGGGCCGTGAAGGCAAATACGTCACCAGCCGCCAGATCTGGGACCGCCTGCAAAAGGAGCTGCAGCACAACGTGGCGCTGCGCGTCAAGGAAACCGGTGAAGAAGGCATCTTTGAAGTGATGGGCCGCGGCGAGCTGCACCTGACCATCCTGCTGGAGAACATGCGCCGTGAGGGTTACGAGCTGGCGGTGTCCAAGCCGCGCGTCGTGATGAAAGAAGTGAACGGCGAAAAACACGAGCCGATCGAACTGGTGACGGTCGACATCGAAGACCAGCACCAGGGCGGCGTGATGCAGGCCCTGGGTGAGCGCAAGGGCGAGCTCAACAGCATGGAGCCCGACGGACGCGGCCGCGTTCGCCTGGAATACCGCATTCCGGCGCGGGGCCTGATCGGTTTTACCAACGAATTCCTCAACCTCACACGCGGCTCGGGCCTGATTTCCAACATTTTCGACTGCTACGAGCCACACAAGGGCGATATTGGCGGCCGCAAAAACGGCGTGTTGATCTCCATGGACGCCGGTGAAATCTTCACTTACGCGCTGGGCAAGCTCGATGACCGCGGGCGCATGTTCGTGCGTGCCAATGACCCGGTCTACGAAGGCATGATTGTGGGCATCCACAGCCGTGACAACGACCTGGTCGTCAACGCCACGCGCACCAAGCAGCTGACCAACTTCCGCGTCAGCGGCAAGGAGGACGCGATCAAGATCACGCCGCCGATCGAGTGCACGCTGGAATACGGCGTGGAGTTCATTGAAGACGACGAACTGGTCGAAATCACGCCCAAATCCATTCGTCTCAGAAAGCGCCATTTGACGGAAAGTGAACGCAAAAAGGCGGGCCGCGGATTCCTTTGACGCAAGCACCTCTGAGCGGCACTCATGAAACTCAGCCACAACCGGGCCGTGATGGTGATGGTGCTGGTGGCCTTTCTCTGGTCGACCGCAGGGGTGGTCACGCGCCACCTGGAGGCCGCCCGAAGTTTTGAAGTGACGTTCTGGCGCAGCTTCTTCACCTTGCTGTCGCTGCTGGTGATCTTGCCGTTCTTCAAGGGCCGGGAGGTCTTCACCAAGATCCGCCAGGCAGATCGCCTTTTCTGGATTTCGGGGCTGTGCTGGTGCGCCATGTTCACGTTTTTCATGTTGGCGCTGATGTTGACCAGTGTCGCCAACGTCCTGATCACACTGGCGATCGGGCCTTTGGTCACCGCACTGTTCGCCCGTGTTTTCATTGGCCACCGGGTGCCCCCTCGCACCTGGTTTGCGATTGTGGTGGCCGGTATCGGCATTGCCTGGATGTTTGGTTCCCAACTCACCGGCGTGCAGCTTCTGGGCACCTTGGTGGCCCTGGCCGTGCCGCTTGCGGGTGCCGCCAACTGGACGCTGACGCAACACGCCCACGCCAAAGGCCACGACGTTGATCTGGTCACTGCCGTGATGGTCGGGGCATTTCTCTCCTGCCTGATCACCCTGCCGCTGGCGCTTCCGCTGCAGGCGACCGCCCACGATGTGGCGCTATTGGCAGGGCTGGGTCTGGGCCAACTGGCCATTCCCTGTGTGTTGTCTGTGTTGTGCGCGCGGGTTCTCAAGGCGCCGGAGATGTCGCTCCTGGCGCTGCTGGAGGTCCCCTTGGGCATCTTGCTCGCCTGGATGGGCGCCAATGAGGCGCCCAGCGTGTCGGTGTTAACCGGCGGCGCCCTCGTGATTGGCGCGCTGGTGACCAATGAATGGATCGGATGGAGGCAGCGGCAATGAGCAACGCCGAACACGTGGTGTCTGAAGTTCGCGGGCGCGTGGGATTTATCACCCTGAATCGCCCGTTGGCGCTCAATGCGCTTTCATTGCCAATGATCCGCGGCATCTACCAGCTACTGCGGGCCTGGCGCACCGACGACACCATTGCGGCGGTGGCCCTGCGCGGCTCCAGCCGGCCGCTGGATGGCAGCGCCACTCACCCACAGGCCAACCCGCCCTTCGGCGCCTTCTGCGCAGGCGGTGACATCCGCTTCTTTCACCAGGCGGTGCTGGCCAGCAATCCCGAACTCGGCGACTTTTTTACCGAGGAATACACCCTCAACCACCTCATTCACACGTATCCGAAACCCACCATCGCCTTCCTCGACGGCGTGGTGATGGGCGGCGGCATGGGTCTTTGCCAGGGGATGACGACGCGGCTGGTGACGCAAAACACCAAAATGGCCATGCCCGAGACACAAATCGGGCTCTTCCCGGATGTGGGTGGGGGTTATTTCCTGAGCCGTTGCCCGGGGCACATCGGTGAATGGCTGGCCTTGACTGGCGACGTGATCACCGCCAGTGAAGCCGTGGCTTTTGGTCTGGCCGACGCGACCCTTGCCGCTGCCGACTTGCCTTTCCTGTGGGAAGCGTTGGGCACTTTGGAGGCGGTGTCACAAGCTGCAATCGACGGGCTGATCGCCCCCTTGCGCAGCCCGAAGAAGGACCACCTGAACCGCGCCCGTGCCTTGATCGACCCGCCGTTTGCCCACAACAGCGTGCCGGAGATCGTGCAGGCGCTGCAGGCCGACCCGGGCGTTTGGGCACAGGAAACCGCCGCGAAACTGCGTCTGCGCTCACCTTTGATGCTGCACGTCACGCTGGAGCACCTGCGCCGGGCACGCGGTATGAACCTCGCCGACGAACTGCGCATGGAGCGCAACATGGTTCACCATTGTTTTTCACCCCACCATTTGGGCAAAACCGCGCTGCAAAGCGAGACCCTGGAGGGCATCCGCGCCCAGGCCATTGACAAAGACCGCCAGCCGCGCTGGAGCCCTGCGGCCATTGATGGGGTGACGCCCGAGCTGGTGGCGCCGTTTTTTGAGAGCCCTTGGCCAGCCGCAGCTCACCCGTTGAAGAATCTCTGAAAATGACCCAAACATACCCATTTTGGGTATGAATTTGATCGTTTTTGGAAAAACCGCGAAATATTTCAATAAAATACGAACTGAAGTCACGTATGTATTAAATCTACAGCTATCATATTAATAGCAATCACGACGCCTTCAAAATGTCAGCGGTTGCGGTCTTTCATGGCGCGCTCCACCTCGCGTTTGCCTTCCCGGTCCTTGATGGTGTCGCGTTTGTCGTGTTCACCCTTGCCTTTGGCCAGCGCCACTTCGCATTTGATCTTGCCGGCCTTCCAGTGCAGGTTGATCGGCACCAGGGTGTAGCCTTTTTGCTCCACCTTGCCAGTCAACCGCTTGATCTCCTCCTTGTGCAACAGGAGCTTCTTGGTGCGGGTCTTGTCCGGGCTGATGTGGGTAGACGCCGTGCCCAGCGGGTTGATCTGCAGCCCGATGATGAACATCTCGCCGTCGCGGATCACCACATAACCATCGGTCAACTGCACCTTGCCTTCACGCAGGGACTTGACCTCCCAGCCTTCGAGCACCAGGCCGGCTTCAAACCGTTCTTCGAAAAAATAGTTGTAGGCGGCCTTCTTGTTGTCGGCGATGCGTGATTGCGCGGGTGTGGCCGGTTTTTTGGTCTTCGCGGGCGATTTGGGCGCTTGCGCGGAGGGGACTGGAGCGGGGGATTTGGCCATTTGACGGAGGTGAGGGCGCTGCCTGCGGCAAACAAGGCTGTCTACAATTCGCAAGCGCACCCGCATTCTATGAAAACAATCGAGAAGTCAGTCCTGATCTGGTACAGCCCCGCCGAGATGTACACACTGGTTACCGCAGTGGCCGACTACCCGAAGTTTTTGCCCTGGTGTGACCACGCCAACGTATTGGCAACTTCGCCTGCCGGCATGACCGCCGAAATCGGCATTTCCTTTGGCGGCATCCGCCAGACGTTCGTCACCGAAAACGCCCACACCGAGGGCCGCCAGGTCGCCATGCGCCTGGTGAAGGGGCCGTTCTCGAAGCTTGACGGCCAATGGAATTTTTTGCCCTTGGGCGATGGCAGCCAGCGCGCCTGCAAGATCGAACTGACGCTGACCTACGGTTTCGACAATTCCGCCATGGACCTGCTGGTCGGCCCGGTGTTTGACACCATCGCTGCCAGCCTTGTTGACGCCTTTGTGAAACGCGCCGAGCAGGTGTATGCGGCATGACAGCGCTTGCCCTCTTTCAGCTGACGGTGGTGTATTCCCCCGCTCTGCGTTGTGTGCAGGAGATCAGCTTGCAGTTGCCGCAGGGCAGCACCGTGGCCAGCGCCGTTGCCGCCAGCGGTTTTTTGCGCCAAATTCCGGATGACGGGGGTGATCCGATTGACCCGGCGGCCGTGTTGGTGGGCGTTTGGGGCCGCAAGGCGAGCCCCGGGCAGCTCCTGCGGGACGGCGACCGTGTGGAAATTTACCGAGGGCTGAAGGTCGACCCAAAAGTCGCCCGCCGGGAGCGGTTTGTGAAACAGGGCGCCAAAAAAGCCGGGTTGTTTGCGACGCGGCGGCCGGGAGCCAAACCGGGCTACTGAGAAGGGCTATGGAGCCCGCCCGGCGACCTTAAAGCCCGGGCGCACAGTCCGAGGTGATCACCCCTTGAACGCGTTTGGCCTCGGCGGCACGGGCAGTGTCTTCCATCACCTCGCGCTCACCCTTGTCGTTGGTGCGGGCAATGCGCACGCCGGAATCGATGGTCGCCTTGGCCTGCCTGGCGCGGCTGCAGTTCTCGGCTTTGGCCTTGGCCACACGCTCCTCGTCGGCTTTGCGTTTGGCGGTTTCCGCGTCGGCGGCTTTCTTCTTTTTCTCTTCGAGTTCTTTGTCGGCGGTTGAGAGTTTAGGCAGGTTGCCGGCGCTGGCGGCGGCAGAAGCGGCCCCCTCGGGTGTGCCGGCGGCCGCGTCTGGCGCCGCAGCGACGGTGGCGGTGCGTTGGCCACCCGGGCGTTTGAGGATGTTTTTCTCCATCACGTCAGCGGGAGGGGGGCGGTCGCTGAACACCTTTCGCCCGTCTTTGTCGATCCATTGCCACTGCGCCTGGGCAGCCGCCGCGCCCAGCAGCGCCAGAGCCGCCACGAGACTTCGAATCTGTACAAAAGTGGGAAAACCGGAGAAGGTGGGGTTCATGCGCATGTGGGGGAGTTTATCGCTGCCACTTCAAAACGCCAAGGCAGGCGTTGGGGTTGACACCTTACAATCGATCTTTTGGAGCTCAAGCATGCGCCTTCTTGGCAAAGCGCTCACCTTCGACGACGTGTTGTTGGTGCCCGCATATTCTCAGGTCCTGCCCAAGGACACCTCACTTTCCACCCGTTTCTCCCGCAATATCTCGCTGAACCTGCCCCTGGTTTCAGCGGCAATGGACACCGTTACCGAAGCGCGTCTCGCCATTGCCATCGCGCAGGAGGGCGGCATCGGCATCGTGCACAAAAACCTCACGGCCAAGGATCAGGCCGCGCATGTAGCCAAGGTGAAGCGTTATGAATCCGGTGTGCTGCGTGACCCGGTGGTCATCACGCCCACCCACACCGTGCGCCAGGTGCTGGCGCTGTCAGACCAGCTTGGCATTTCGGGCTTTCCGGTGTGTGATGGCGGCAAAGTGGTGGGCATTGTCACCAGCCGGGATTTACGCTTCGAAACACGTTATGACGTGCCGGTGAGCCAGATCATGACGCCGCGCGAAAAACTCGTAACGGTGCAGGAGAGTGACGGCACCACACCCGCCCAAGCCAAAGCCTTGTTGAACAAACACAAGCTGGAGCGCCTATTGGTGGTGAACCCGGCGTTTGAGCTCAAGGGCATCATCACCGTCAAAGACATCACCAAGCAGACCAGTTTCCCCAACGCTGCGCGTGACTCCCATGGCCAGTTGCGCGTGGGCGCGGCGGTGGGTGTGGGCGAGGGCACCGAAGAACGCGTCGAAGCGCTGGTGCGCGCCGGGGTAGACGCCCTGGTGGTCGACACCGCACACGGCCACAGCCATGGCGTGATCGAGCGCGTACGCTGGGTCAAGAAGAACTACCCGCACATTGACGTGATCGGCGGCAACATCGCCACCGGCGCAGCGGCTTTGGCGCTTGTAGAAGCGGGTGCCGATGCGGTGAAAGTTGGCATTGGCCCGGGCAGCATCTGCACCACGCGCATCGTCGCCGGTGTGGGCGTGCCGCAAATCATGGCCATTGACAGCGTGGCCACGGCCTTGCAGGGCACCGGCGTGCCCTTGATAGCCGACGGCGGCATCCGTTACAGCGGCGATATCGCCAAAGCCATTGCGGCAGGCGCCAGCACGGTGATGATGGGCGGCATGTTCGCCGGTACCGAAGAGGCGCCCGGTGAAGTCATCCTGTTCCAGGGCCGCAGCTACAAGAGTTACCGCGGCATGGGCTCGATCGGCGCGATGGAGCAGGGCAGCGCCGACCGTTATTTCCAGGAAGCCACTAGTGGCAACCCGAACGCAGACAAACTCGTGCCCGAAGGCATCGAAGGCCGTGTGCCCTACAAAGGCTCGATGGTCTCCATCATTAACCAGATGGCTGGCGGCGTGCGCGCCAGCATGGGCTATTGCGGCTGCGCCACGATTGACGAGATGAAAAACAAGGCCGAGTTTGTTGAAATCACGTCTGCAGGCATCCGCGAGAGCCACGTGCATGACGTGCAGATCACCAAGGAAGCGCCGAACTACCGCTCAGAATAATTAACACCCATGTTGATTATTTTCCGATTTTGTCGGCACATTGCCATTTTCAAGCTTTTTTGGCACCAAAGTCACGTTAAATAAGCGTTAATAGCTATATTTATTATAGCAAATCGACGCGCTGTTGTCACCCATCTGCCATGCATCAAAAAATCCTGATTCTTGACTTCGGCTCCCAGGTCACGCAACTCATTGCACGGCGCGTGCGTGAGGCGCATGTGTACTGCGAGGTCCATTCGTGTGAGGTTTCAGGCGATTGGGTGCGCCAATACGCGGCCGATGGCATGCTAAAGGGCGTGATCCTCTCGGGCAGCCACGCCAGTTTGTGGGAAGACGACAGCCTGCGCGCGCCCAGGGCGGTGTTTGAACTCGGTGTGCCGGTGCTGGGTATTTGCTTTGGCATGTACGCCATCGCCGAAGCCTTGGGTGGCAAAGTAGAGGGCGGGCATGGGCGCGAGTTTGGCCACGCCCAGGTGCGTGCACGGGGGCACACGAAGCTGTTTGAAGGCATTCAGGACTTCACCACACCTGAAGGCCACGGCATGCTCAACGTCTGGATGAGCCACGGCGACAACGTGGTCGAGATGCCGCCCGGCTTCAAACTCATGGCGTCCACCGACAGTTGCCCGATCGCCGGCATGGCCGACGAAACCCGCCGTTTCTACGCCCTGCAATTCCACCCGGAAGTGACCCACACGACGCAGGGCAAGGCCATCTTGGAGCGTTTTGTTTTGGGCATCTGCGGCGCGCAGCCGGATTGGGTGATGAAAGACCACATCACCGAGGCGGTCGGGCTAATTCGCCAGCAAGTGGGCAATGAAGAAGTCATTCTGGGTCTCTCGGGCGGTGTTGATTCATCCGTGGCGGCAGCCTTGATCCACCGCGCCATTGGCGACCAGCTCACCTGCGTGTTCGTCGACCACGGTCTCTTGCGCCTGAACGAGGGCGACGCGGTGATGGACATGTTTGTGGGCAAGCTTCACGCCAAGGTGATTCGGGTGGATGCTGCCGACCAGTTTTTGGGCCACCTCAAGGGCGTGAGCGACCCGGAGGCAAAACGCAAGATCATTGGGCGTGAGTTTGTGGAGGTGTTCAAATCCGAGGCCGCGAAGCTGAAGGCGTCCAACGCCTTGTCCAAGGGCGCCAAGTGGCTAGCCCAGGGCACGATTTACCCGGATGTGATCGAAAGTGGCGGCGCGAAATCCAAGAAAGCCGTGACGATCAAAAGCCACCACAACGTGGGCGGCCTGCCCGAACAACTCGGATTGAAGCTGCTGGAACCGCTGCGAGATCTGTTCAAGGACGAAGTGCGTGAGCTTGGCGTGGCGCTCGGATTGCCGCACGACATGGTCTACCGCCACCCGTTCCCCGGGCCAGGCCTGGGCGTGCGCATTCTGGGTGAAGTGAAAAAAGACTATGCCGATCTGCTGCGCCGGGCCGACGCGATCTTCATCGAGGAACTGCGCAACTTCAAGGACGAAGCCTCTGGTAAAAACTGGTACGAATTGACCAGCCAGGCGTTCACGGTGTTTCTGCCAGTCAAGAGTGTGGGTGTGATGGGCGACGGCCGCACTTACGACTACGTGGTGGCCCTGCGCGCCGTACAGACCAGCGACTTCATGACCGCAGATTGGGCCGAGTTGCCCTACGCGCTGCTGAAAAAAGTGTCCAGCCGGATCATCAACGAGGTGCGGGGGATCAACCGGGTGACTTACGACGTGTCATCCAAGCCGCCTGCGACGATTGAGTGGGAATAGGCACCTGCGAGGTTAGGATGGGCAAAGTGGAAATAAGTGCATGATGAAGTCCCGAAAGGCCTATCAGTAAGTAAGGCAATCCAGCAAGGCAGACCTGCAATGCAGATCAAGACAAACCCCGCCCCCATCGCGCCCGCGCCGCTGACTGACTCTGGCCAAGACGACGCTCTCTACCGTCGTATCGCCTGGCGCATTGTCCCAGTGCTGCTGCTGGCCTACATCGTCGCCTACATTGACCGCGTCAACGTCGGTTTTGCCAAGCTGCAGATGCAGGACGCGCTGGGGTTCAGCGACGCCGCATTCGGCCTGGGCGCCGGGCTGATGTTTGTCGGTTATTGCCTGTTCGAGGTGCCCAGCAACCTGCTCCTGGCGCGAATCGGTGTGCGCAAGACGTTTTTGCGCATCATGGTTTTGTGGGGCTTGACCACCGTCGCCATGGTGTTTGTCACGACGACGGCGCAGTTCTACGCCGCGCGGTTTTTGCTGGGTGTGTTTGAGGCCGGGCTGTTCCCCGGTGTCATTCTCTATTTCACCTATTGGTTTCCCAAACACCGCCGGGGCCGGGTCATTGGTGTGTTCATGTCGGGCGCCTTGATCGGCAATGTGCTGGCAGGGCCGCTGTCAGGCGCGGCGATGAAGTTTCTCGACGGCACAAGCGGCCTGGCTGGCTGGCAGTGGTTGTACATCACCC
>JANNMM010000375.1:0-7101 GCA_031397915.1 Rhodoferax sp.
AAGCTGCTGGGCTCAAACGGAAACTGGCGCGGCCGGTAACCGGCGGCTTCGTCGGCTTCGGTGATGTTGCGCACACCGCTGGAGAACTCGTAGATCAAGCCGTCCGGCCCCTCGAAGTACAAAAAGCGCGCGCCGGAGGTCGGGTGGCGACCGGGCCCGAAAACGATCTTCACACCTTTGTCTTTGAGCAAGTAGTACGAGCGCATGATGTCGTCCTGGCTTTCAACCTGGTGGTTGATGTGCTGGATGCCCCCACGGTTGGTGGGGAAGAGCGCGATTTTGTGGTGCACCTCGTCGATGCGCAACAGCGCTGCGTCACCAATCCAGTCACTCACCTTGGCGCTGCACACACCAGTCCAGAACTGCTCGTCGCGTTTCGGGTTGCTGCTGCACAGGCCAACATGGCTGAAACCGGTGACGCCCGCGTCGCGCTGGCCGTGGTACCGCGTGCCCGAGTGGTGCGGCTTGTGAACCAGCTCGATCTTGCAGCCCGAAGGGTCGCTGAACTTGAGCAGTGCGTGTACATGCCGCGCGTCACATTCGTCTTTCGTGCCGTGCGTGGCGACGATGCCCGCGTCTTGAAGTTCAGCTGCAGCAGCGTCGAGCTCGGCTGCGGATGCGGCCTCAAACGCCACTGTGTGGTCGTTTGCCTCGCCGTTGAAATATACCAGGGTGTGGTCGCGCGCGTCGCTCTTGAAGTACACCGCGCCCCGCTCTTTGCGGGCGATATCCAGGCCGAGCAATTGCGTGGCAAAACGCGTGGCTTCGTCCAGGTTGGAGACGCCGACGCGGCAGTAACGGATGTCTTGAAGATGGATCATGCAATTTCTGGCTTGCGCGGTGGTTGATTTCAAACGCATATTACCGAACACCGTACCGATCACCGTAGCGCCTGCAACACTTTGAAAATACCTGTCGCAATTGGTTGCAATCTTCGACTTCCGCAATTTCACCGGGATTGGTTATCCTGATTGCCATGTTCAAAACTTCCACCCAAATCGCCAACCGGCGCCGGCTGATGGTGTTTTCAGGCACCTTCCTGCTCGTGGCCGCAGCTGGCCTGGTGTGGTGTTTTGCCAGGGCACCCATTTACCTGTCTTCAGCCCGGGTGCAGATCAATCCTGGTCAGGTGCAAGTGGAGCAGGTGGTGGCCACTGGCGCTACGCTCGGGGCCAACACCAGCCGCACCTTGTTATCCGAGTTGCAGGTGTTGACCAGCCGCCCGATGGTGCAGCAGGCTGTGGACGTCTTGAACGCCTCCATGAAGAAGCCGCTGGACGCACTGGGCGCCGACCCGGTTGCGCCCTTGCAGGCGGGCCTGGAGGCCAAACTCGCGCAGGGCACCGATATCGTGGAGGTTTCTTCGCGCGGGCCCGATGCTGACCTGGTGGCGGCACTGGTCAACGAGGTCATCAAGGCTTACGCAAACCAGTTGGAGAAAAGTTACCAGGCCACGGCGGGCGGGTCGCTCGCGCAGATCAACGACGAGGTGAGCCGGCTCGGTGCCAAGGTGGCCGAGAAAAACAAGCAGATCGAGGAGTTTCGCCAGCGCAACAACATCGTATCGCTCGAGCGCGACGAGAACGAAACCCTGGGCCAGGTCAAGGGCCAGACCGATGCGCTCAACAAGGCACGCGAACGACTGGCCATTGCCGAGGGCAAGCTGCGCGCCATGACCGAAGCGGTGGCGGGCGGCAAACCGGTGGCCTTGCCGGCGCGGCAAAGCGCCACGCTGGACAACCTCGAGCAGCGCGCCGTGGCGGTGCGCGAAGAGATGAACGAACTGGGACGCCTGTACACGCAGGACTACCTGGCGATGGACCCGAAATACCGCGCACTGCGGGGCCGCCTGGCAGAGATTGAACGGCAAACCGCCGAGCAGCGCCAAACCACCACGCAGGCCGCGCAGTCCGGGCAAAACACCGCGCTGGCCGAGTCGCGCGAAGAAGCGGCAGCGGCGCGCGAGGCCGTCAACCGTATTCAGCAGCAAATCGGCTCGGCACGCGGCAGCCTGAACCAGTTCAGCGCCAAGTTCAGCCAGTATGTGGCCCTGACCAAGGAAGTCGCACCGATGGAGAACCTGCTGCGCGACGCCACCCAGCGCAAAGCCAGCCTGGAAGCGGGCGAGCTGGCACGACGCCCTTCTGTGCAGGTGATCGAGCCCGCGCTGGCGCCCAAGGAGGCCTGGCAACCGCAGTACCAGCGTGACGCAGCGATCGTGCTGGCAAGCGCTTTGGCGTTGGCGCTTTTGGCGATGTGGGTGGTGGAGCTGTTCAACCGCGAAGCCGTGCAGCCCACGATGGTGGTGGCGCAACCGTATGCGTATGGTGGCAATGCCGCCAACGGTTTGGGTGGCGTCAATGGTGCGATGGGGCTGGGCCATGCGCAAGGCCTGGCGCCACGCCTGGCAGGTCACCCGTATGCCGAAAACACAGGCGCTGCCGCACCACTGCTCGCCGCGCCCACCACCGCGCCGCGCGAGCTGCTGGACGAAGAGGTCCACGCGATTTTCCAGAATGCCTCGAAACCGGTGGGCCGGCTTGTGCACCTGATGCTGCGCGGTGTGCGGGCCGAGGAAGCTATCGCGCTCAAGCCCGCCGACATCGATTTTGAAAACGACCGTCTGCACGTAACAGGTGAACACGCCCGGGAGCTTGAGCTGGACCAAGCCCTGCGTGGGCAGCTCGCCGACGCAGTACCAGCCGTGTCGCTCACGGAGCTCACCACCGGCCTTCTGTATGCCGCGCATGACGCCGGCGTGGACGCGCCGGCGGAAGTGACACCCGAGGCGGTCTGGCACACCGGCGCCGCGCATCTGGCACGCCAGGGCATCCGCATGGCCGAGCTGGCGCGTCTGTTGGGACATCTGAGTCCGCAGCAGGCCGCGCTTTACAGCACACTCGCGCCTGCCGGCAAACGGCTGGGGCTGGGCGAGGTGGAGCGCCTTTTGCCGGCCGCGCAGCGGGTGTCGATGGCCTGATCAGGCGTGTTTTTGCAGCGCTTCCCGGGTGAAATCGTCGGCCGGGAAAAGGTCTCCAACGCCAGTTCCTGCAGGGTAATGTCCACCGGCGAGCCAAACACCGTGGTGGTGCTGATGAAATTAAGCACACCGACCGGTGACTGAAACCGCAAGGGCATCACCACGCCGGCCAGCCCATCGCTGAGGTGCAGGCCTTCGGCCGGGTTTGGCGCAGGGTAGGCGCGCAGCTCTTGCATCAGCGCCGCAAGTTGCGCATCGCCCGTGCTGGCAATTTGGCTGGCCAGCCGCTCAAAAAGGTGGCCTCGCCACTGCGCCAGGTTGAGAATTTTGGTGGCCAGGCCTTGCGGGTGCAGGCTTAACTTCAACACGTTCACCGGTGCTGCCAAAAGCTCGGGCGCCACACCCTGCAGGAACAGCGGCACCATGCGGTTGGCGGCGATCATGTTCCAGTGGCGGTCGACCGCGAGCGCGGGGTAGGGCTCGTGGCTTTTCAGAATCAGCTCAACTGCGGCGCGCGCGGCGGAAAATGACGGATCGTCCAGGCGGCTTTCGCGGTACATCGGCGCGTAACCCGCAGCCACCAGCAGTGCGTTTCGCTCGCGCGCGGGCACGTCCATGCGCACGCACAGGCGCAGCACCATTTCGCGGCTCGGGTTGGCGCGGCCGGTTTCCACAAAGCTGATGTGCCGGGTGGAGACGTCTGCATCGGCGGCCAGATCCAGCTGGCTCAGGCGGCGGCGCTGGCGCCAGGTGCGCAAGTGTTCGCCGAACGGGGCCCGCGCATTTGGACGGTGTTGGAGAGACGCGCTGGTTGCAAAGGCGGGGATGGCTGGGATGGTCATGACCGCATTCTCAAACCAAATCGTGCAGGCTGCATTACCTGTGAGGTTATCGCGCTGGGTGTGCTGCGCTGTTGGCGCAGCACCCCGCGGGCGCTTTGATCCGAAACCCGGTCTACGGGTCCGTGGTGGCATACTTTGTGCACACCCCGACCGTTGACGCAAGGATGCCGCCATGCCCAAGGAACACGCCAATTACTGGCTGATGAAATCGGAGCCCGAGGAAGTCTCGATTGACGACGCGCTGGCCGCACCCAAGCAGACTGTGCCCTGGTTCGGCGTGCGCAACTACCAGGCGCGCAACTTCATGCGCGACGGCATGAAAATCGGCGACGGTGTGTTGTTCTACCACTCGAGTTGCGCCGAGCCGGGCATCGCCGGTATCGCACGTGTCACCTCCAAAACGCGGCCTGATCCAACCCAGTTTGACAAGAAATCGCCGTATTTCGACGCCAAGTCCAAACCCGAAGATCCGCGCTGGCTGCTGCTGGACGTGCAAGCCGTGAAGAAAACCCGGCTGATGAACCTGCCCGAATTGCGCTCGATTGAAGCACTGGCAGAGATGCGCCTCTTGCAACGCGGCAACCGGCTCTCCGTGATCCCGGTAGAGCCTGCCCATTGGGACCTGATCGTCAAGCTGCTTGCACCGTAAGTGAAGGCTTGACGATGGCGCAACCCAAAATCCTCATCCTTGGTTGCGGCTTTGGCGGCCTGGAGGCGACGCGCGCCCTGCGCAAGGCCGATGTGGACATCACCGTGATAGACCGCCAAAACCACCACCTGTTCCAGCCGCTGTTGTACCAGGTGGCAACCGCCGGTTTGACGGCGCCCGCAGTGGCCGAGCCGATACGGCGCATGTTCCGCGACCAGCGCAACGTGACGGTGCTGATGGCCGACGTGGTCGCACTGGACGCCGTCAAAAAGCGGGTGACGCTGGACGACGGGCAAGCGCTGCCCTACGACCACCTGATTGTGGCCACCGGCGCCACCCACAGCTACTTTGGGCATGACGATTGGGCCGCTCACGCACCTGGTTTGAAGACGCTGGAAGACGCATTTGTGATCCGCCGAAAAATGCTGTTTGCCTATGAACGCGCCGAGGCGCTGATGCTGGATGCGACGGCCCCTCCCGCGCCCGGTGCGTCAGGCGCCCTCGATGCGCTCTTGACCACGGTGGTGATTGGCGCGGGCCCCACCGGTGTGGAACTGGCCGGTACCATGGTTGAATTTGCCCGCCACACGCTGACCAAGGAGTTTCGCCGCTTCAAGCCTCAGGACGCACGCGTGGTGCTGGTGGAGGGTGGGCCGCGTGTGCTGGGCAATTACCCCGAAGTGCTCAGCAACAGCGCGCGGCGGCAACTCGACAAGCTGGGTGTGGAGGTGCGGCTCAATGCCAAGGTGACGCACATTGACGCAGGCGGCGTGGAGCTTTCAGAGAGTGGCCCAGGTGGAGAAACCAAACGCCGCATTGACGCCGCCACCGTGGTCTGGGCCGCCGGTGTGGCGGCCTCGCCCTTTGGCCGCACCGTGGCTTCGGCCACCGGCGCCACGCTGGACCGCGCCGGCCGTCTTGTCGTAGGGGCCGATCTCACGCTGCCCGGTCACCCCGAAATCAGTGTGGTGGGCGACTTGGCCGCCGCGCAGAGCCACGCGACGGGGCGCGAACCAGCGCCCGTGCCCGGCGTCTCGCCCGCTGCCAAACAGATGGGCCGCTGTGCAGCGCGCAACATTCTGCGGCGGCTCAAGGGCGACACAACCAAGCCGTTTCGCTACATCAACTATGGCGACCTGGCGACGATTGGCCGCAACGCGGCGATCGCCGATGTGGAATTCCCCATCATCGGGAAAACGCGATTTTCAGGGTTTACGGCGTGGCTGTTCTGGCTCTTCATCCACGTGTTTTTCCTGATCGGGTTCAGGAACCGGCTGGTGGTGATGTTTGACTGGGCGCTGTCGTATTTCACCTTCGACAGGCACGCGCGGATTGTGGTGGGCAAGGATGATTGATCTGGTGGGCTTGAATTGGTTTGCTATAATAATAATAGCAATAAATCGATATTTCACGTGACTTGGATGCTCAAAAAGCTTGAAAATTGAAAAAATGCAGATAACTCTGAAAATTGTTAACACCCATATTAACAATTGTACCGCTGGCTGGGCCAATCCTCTGGAACCCGGAGGTGAGCCCCATGTCGGCAGTTCTTGAAGGGGGTTGCCTTTGCGGCAAAGTCCGGTTTCAGGCGCTACAGGCGCCCTTGCGCACGCTGGTCTGCCATTGCACTTTCTGCCAGCGCATGACCGGGTCTTCCTTTTATGCGGAGTCCTTGTTTGCGGTCGATGCGGTTGCGTTCAACGCCGGCGAGATACGCCGCTACGAGCACTCCTCCGACGGCAGTGGCAAGAAAGTCTATGTGGAGTTTTGCCCTTCTTGCGGCACCACCGTTGGACTCAGGTTCGAACGCTGGCCAGAACTTCGGGCGATTTCGCGTGGCTGTTATGACCACCCGAACGCCGTGGCGATCACGTCCAACATCTGGACGCGATCCGCCCAATCCGGCGTCGCGCTACCCTCGGGCATTGCCTGTTTTCCTACGGCGCGCATGACCGCCGAGGGCGAGCCTGAGACCTCCTGCACGTACGCAAACCCCGTCATGGCGCGGTGATGCGGGCCGCTCAATACAGAAAAATTGTGGTCGCGCAGACACTCCACCCAACCCCGAGGCAGAACATGAACCCGACCCTTTTCGCGCTCACCGGCTTCGTTGCCTGGTCCTTGTTGTTGCTGGTTCTGATGGAGGCGATTCGCTCCTGGCTGGTCCTCACCAAATCCGTCGCGGCAAACGGTTTCACGCCAGACAACGCGAACCTTTCCCCCTTCATGCAGCGCCTCGCGCGGGCCCACGCCAACTGCCTTGAAGGCTTGCCGATCTTCGGTGGCCTCTTGCTGATTGCGGCGGTGTACGGCAAAACCGCCATCACCGATCCGCTGGCGTTTGTGTTGTTGTTTGCCCGCATCCTGCAATCGCTCATCCACCTGAGCTCGCTGTCGGCCTTGGCGGTGACGCTTCGCTTCTGTGCGTTCGCCGTGCAAATGGCCATCGGTGTTTATTGGGCCGTGCGGCTTCTGGCGGCATAGGCAACCAGCAACCCAAAGGCTCAGTGGTTTCGCTGCACCAGCCAGTCCGGCACCGGTTTGGGCATGGGCGGGTAGGTCCAGCTGTGTTTTTCGCCCTGCGCGTGGCAGCACCAGGAATACAGCGCGTCGTACATCACCAGGCCGTG
>JANNMM010000381.1:0-2148 GCA_031397915.1 Rhodoferax sp.
CGCCCGGCCATGGCCCAGGTGACGGCAGGCTCACCCCGCTGCTTGCCACGGGTCCCATAACGGCCGTACAAGTACTCTGCCACCAGGCGCCCGGTAAAGCCGGTTGCACCGAAAACGATGAGGTCGCAGGTTTTTAAGGTCATGGTCGTGGGCCTATTCTGCGGTGAATTGGGCGGGCGCAC
Source organism: Rhodoferax sp. (assembly GCA_031397915.1). Lineage (GTDB taxonomy): Bacteria > Pseudomonadota > Gammaproteobacteria > Burkholderiales > Burkholderiaceae_C > JANYCG01. Next base: position 183 of record JANNMM010000381.1, read on the forward strand.
CAGCCCCCCTGTGCGTGGCGGCATCGGGTAAGTCCTGATGGAACCCTTCGCAATCGCCTTTATATTAGTACATTCGAATATTAAGATATAAAGCCTCACAAGCCATTGCCATGTTGCACGGACACATTCAAAAGGCGCCTGAAAATTTCCTCAGTCCCCAGGGGGTGCGAACGGTGCTGGCAGAAGGCCGTCAGGGCCGCCGCGGGTTTTTGCGCAACGCATTTGCTGCGGCATCCGTCATGGCGGCGGGGGCGTCCCAGGTTGGCGCACAGACGAATCCGGTTCGCAGTGACTTGGCGGTCGGCGACGGCGAAGCGGCCATCCTGACCCTGCCCGAACACAGCAAAGGCCTGGGGCAGGGTGTCGCCACTGAGGGTTATGGCAAACCGTCGAAATTTGAAGCGAATGTGCAGCGCCGCCCCAGCCCCGGGCTGACGCAAACGGCGCAGTCTTCGGTGTCGTTTGCACCGCTTCAATCCCTGTTTGGCATCGTCACACCCTCGGGCCTGCATTTTGAGCGGCACCACCAGGGCTGGTGGGACGTCGACCCGACCCAGCACCGGTTGATGCTCAATGGCTCCGACGCCTCGATGCTGAAGAAAAACCTGGTGTTCACGCTGGACGAGCTGATGCGCCTGCCCTCGGTCTCGCGCTTCCATTTCATCGAGTGCGGCGCCAACACCGGCATGGAGTGGGGCAACGTGGCGGTGCCGACGGCGCAGTACACCCACGGCATGTTGTCGTGCAGCGAATTCACCGGTGTGCCCTTGGTTACCTTGCTGGAGATGGCGGGCGCAGACTTCAAAAAAGGCCGCTTCGTGCTGGCCGAAGGGGCCGATGGCTCGTCGATGACGCGCACCATCCCGCTCTCACAAATCCTCAGCGGCGAGGTACTGGTGGCCTATGGCCAAAACGGCGAAATGTTGCGCCCGGAAAATGGCTACCCGCTGCGGCTCGTCGCACCGGGCCTGCAAGGCGTGAGCTGGGTGAAATACCTGCGTCGCATCGAACTCGGCGACAAACCCTACGGCAGCAAAGACGAAGCACTGCACTACATCGATTTGATGCCCGATGGCCAGCACCGGCAATACACCAGCATTCAGGAATGCAAGAGTGTCGTCACCACGCCTTCGGGCGGGCAGGCGCTGTTGAACCAGGGTTTCTACAACATCACCGGGCTGGCCTGGTCCGGCCGTGGCAAGGTCAAAAAAGTCGACGTGTCGGTGGACGGCGGGCGCAACTGGCGCCCGGCACGGCTTGAATCGCCTGTACTTTCAAAGTGCCTCACCCGCTTTAACCTGGACTGGGCCTGGGACGGCAAACCAGCGCTCATTCAAAGCCGCGCGATGGACGATACAGGTTACGTCCAGCCCACGTACCGGCAAGCGCGCGCGGTGCGCGGCAGCCGTTCGATCTACCACAACAACTCGATCCAGACCTGGCTCGTACAGGAAAACGGCGAGGTGAAAAATGTCCAGCTCTCGTGAACGCGCGGGGTTCATCGCGCTGGCACTGTGGGCATCGTTTGCCGCCGCTTTGCCGTCCTCTGCAGCGGCGCAGGGCAAGTCGCGTTTTGAGGGCGTCGGACGCGTGGCGACGCCGCCCGAAGTGGCCGCTTGGGACATCGATGTGCGCCCCGACTTCAAGGGCCTGCCAGCCGGCTCGGGCAGCGTGGCCAAGGGGCAGGAAATCTGGGAAGCCAAATGTGCCAGTTGTCACGGCGTGTTTGGTGAGTCCAACCAGGTGTTCACCCCGCTTGTGGGGGGCACGACCGCCAAAGACGTTCAAACCGGCAACGTCGCCAGCCTCAAAGACAACTCTTTCCCCGGCCGCACCACCTTGATGAAGCTCTCGACTTTGTCGACCTTGTGGGACTACATCAGCCGTGCCATGCCGTGGAACGCGCCCAAATCGCTGTCACCAGACGAGGTCTACGCCGTCACCGCCTTCATGCTGAATCTGGGCG
>JANNMM010000006.1:0-6764 GCA_031397915.1 Rhodoferax sp.
AAGCCATTTTTGCAGTGGTTGCTGGGCAAGAGTGATCAACGCCCGCCGGTGTTGTCGATCACGCCGCTCGACCTGGGTAGGGTGGCCGGTGTGCCCCTGTGCCTGACCGATGGTGCGGCGCTGCCGGGCGGGCGCTGGGCGTTTTGCGCGGTTGCGGAAGACACCACCAACAATGTTGACGACGGCGCCTGTGTGGCCTCGGCCGTGGGCGTGGTGGACGCACACGGTGCGGTGCTGCAATGCCACCGCCTCAAGGGTGCGCCAAAGGTCGAGGGCCTCTGTGCCACCCTGTCGCGCGGCCAATGGGTGCTGACGATGGTGACCGATGCCGACGACCCGACGCAACCTTCCCGCATGTTGCGGGTGCGCCTGCCCAAGACCGTGCACCGTAATTAAGACGCCGCAATTAAGGCGTTGGCAGCCGCACCACACGCCCCGGGTTCATCAGGTTGGTGGGGTCCAGCGCGCGTTTGATGGCGCGCATCATGTTGAGCGCCACGGCCGACTTGTACTTCACCAGTTTGTCCACCTTCATGCTGCCCACACCGTGTTCGGCGGAGATGGAGCCACCATGCGCCTGCACCGAATCGAAGACGACGGTGTTCACCGCCTCTTCGCGCTCGCGCAAAAAAGCCACCTGGTCCACGCCTTCGGGCGCCTGCACGTTGTAGTGCAGGTTGCCGTCGCCCAGGTGGCCGAAGTTGACAAAACGCACACCGGGGAAGGCCTGGGCGAGCAGGGCGTCGGTGGCTTTTACAAAAGTGGGTATTTTTGAGACCGCAATCGACACATCGTGTTTGATGTTCGGCCCCTCCATCGGCTGCGCCAGTGGAATGCTTTCGCGGATGTGCCACAGGGCCTTGGCCTGGCCGAGGTTTTCGGCCACGACAGCGTCGGTCACGCAAGCCTTGTCCATCGCCACTTCGAGCAGGCGCTCAAACTGCGCGCGGGCATGGGTTTCAGATTCGTGGTCGGAGTTCTCCAGCAACACACACCAGGGTGTTTGCTCAAACAGCGGCACACGCTGCTGCGGCATGTGGCGCGCCACGAGTGACAGGGCGAATTGGCCCATCACCTCAAAACCCGTGAGCCCTGCGCCCAGGTGCTGGTGCGCCAGGCCCAGCAATTCAACGGCCGCGTCGAGCGACGGCACGGCGGCCCAGGCGGTGAGCTGCGCTGCCGCTTTCGGGTAGAGCTTCATCGACGCCGCCGTGACGATGCCCAATGTGCCTTCCGCGCCGATGAAGAGATCGGTGAGGTCGTAACCGGTGTTGTCCTTGCGCAGGCCCGAAAGCCCGTTCCACACCTCACCTTGCGCGGTGACGACCTCGAGGCCCAGGCACAGATCGCGCGTGTTGCCAAAGCGCACCACCTGCGTACCACCGGCGTTGGTACCCAGGTTGCCGCCAATCGTGCAGCTGCCTTCGGCGGCCAGACTCAAGGGGAACAGAAAACCCGCCGCGTCGGCGGCCTCTTGCAAGTCTTGCAACACACAACCGGCCTGCATGGTCATGGTGAGGTTGGCCGCGTCGATGCCCAGCACCTGGTTCATGCGTTTCAGGCTCAGCACGATTTGTTTGCCGGTGTCGTCGGGGATCGAGCCGATCACCAGGCCGGTGTTGCCACCCTGCGGCACCAGGCTCAAGCCCAGCGCGGCCTGGTGTTTCGCACAGAGTTTGACGACGGCGGCCACTTCGTCTGTGCTGGCAGGGCGCACCACGGCGAGCGCCTGGCCCACGCTGCGCTGGCGCCAGTCGGTCTCCCAGGGGGTGAGGTCGTCGCCGGATTGCGCCGTCAATACGTGGTTGTGGCCGACAATCTGGCGCAGGGCCGCCAACAGCTCGCCGGTCAATTGGGCACGAATGGGTTCAGTCAAGTCATTCATGGGTGGCGCGGGCATTTTTGAAGCGCAGTTTCACATGCAGTACGCAGGCGGTGAAGAGGCCCAGGCACAGCGCCACTTCGACCATGGCCAGCCAGTTGCCGGGCGGTTTGTCGCCATAGGCGCGCACCACGCCTTCGGTGAAATAGATCCAAACCAGGAGGCTCAACCAGCGGTAGGTGTACATGCGGTTTTTCAGCAGGCCGGCCAGAGCGAAACACAGCGGCACCACCTTGAGCGCCAGCAAGGAGCCGCCTGGTTTCACGGGCGCCCAGAGCAGTTCCCAGCCCAGGCCCAGCACCACCAGGCCGACCAGGCAGGCAACGGCCAGCCAGCGCGTGAATTCGACCGATCGGGTGGTTGACGCAGCGGCCAATGGCGCAACATGGGGGGGGGATTCAGAAGGGTTCATTCGGGTGGCATCATACCGGCATGAACCTGTCGCGTATTCCCTGGAAAAGCAGCTGGCTCGCCCTGTGCGAGCGCTTCAAATCCAGCCAGTTGCCGCTGACCGCCAGCAGCCTGACCTTCACCACCATCATTGCCCTGGTGCCATTCATCACCGTGGCGCTGGCGGTGTTCACCGCGTTTCCGATGTTTTCCACCTTGCAGACGGGCCTGCAGAAGTGGCTGGTGGAAAGCCTGGTGCCCGACAACATCTCGCGCCAGGTGCTGAGTTATCTGACGCAGTTTTCCGGCAAAGCCAGCAAACTGGGCCTGCTGGGTGTGGTGGTTTTGCTGGTGACGGCACTGGCACTGGTTCTCACGATTGACCGCACGCTCAACCGCGTCTGGCGGGTGCCCAAGGCGCGGCCCTTGCAGCAGCGCGTGTTGATCTACTGGGCGGTGGTCACACTGGGGCCGCTGGTGCTGGCGGCCAGTCTGGCGATCACTTCGTACGTCATCTCGTCGGGCAACGGCCTGGTGGGTGGGCTTCCGGGCGGCGTGCGCTGGCTGTTTGGTCTGCTGGAGATCATGCTGATCGCAGCCGGCGTTGCGGCGCTGTTCCGTTTTGTGCCCAACACCCATGTGCCCTGGCCACATGCCTGGGCGGGCGGCCTGTTTGCTGCGGCCGGCATTGAGCTGGCGAAGAAGGGGCTTACGCTGTACCTGAGCGCCATGCCCACCTATTCAGCGGTGTATGGCGCGTTTGCGGTGGTGCCGATTCTGCTGATCTGGGTCTACCTGGTCTGGCTGATTGTGTTGACAGGGGCCGTGTTGGCGGCCTGGATGCCGGCGCTTTGGCAGGGCAATGTGCGCAAGCCCGCCGAGCACGGCTGGGACTTCCAGCTGGCGCTGGAGGTGGTGCAGCATTTGGCCCGCGCCAACGACAGCAGCCAGCCGGTTGGAGCCACCAAGACCCAACTGGCGCTGGCCATGCAGGTCGACCTTGCGCAACTCGAGCCGGCCCTGCACACCTTGCTGCACCTGGACTGGATCGGCCAGCTCGAAGAAGTGATCACCGACGCCGAACCGCGCCTGGTGCTGCTGGTCGATCCGGGGCAAGCGCCGCTTGCGCCTCTGGCAGAGGCCTTGCTGCTGGCCCGAACGCCCGAGACCGAAGCGATCTGGCGCGAAGGCATGGGTGGTCCGGCGGGCCCGAGCAAGGCGCTGCGCGTGACCCATTGATTTTGGGAAAAAAGTTAACATGGGTGTTAACAAATTTGATTGTCTCACTTTGTTTCTGCGTGAAATATTAAAATTTACCGCCTGAAGTCACGAATAATAAGTGTTTTTTGCTATAAAAAAAATAGCTTTTGTAATTCTTCCGCGTTCCGGCTTTCACCCATTCGAATGACGTTTCGCCCGAAAGGTGGGTGTGCGTTTGCCTGATTCTGCCTATATTGGCAGCAACGGCCCGACTACGCCTCGAAGCCGTGATGCGGATTGAAACGGCCATTCCCGATTCGCCCGCATCTGGGTGGTGGCCGCATCCAGAAAACCCCCGTGCCTTGTTCGATTTGACCTTCAGGAGGACTCCATCATGAAAAATTTTCCACCGCAAATCACCGGCAGTTCCGGCACGCCCCTGTTTCTGGACGTGAACCGCTTGTTGTTGGGGCTACAGACGCCTGGCGCCCGCGACGGCATCGAGAAGCTGCTCAAGGAGCTTGACCTGTTCCTGGAAGACGACACCCAGGAGCGCGCTGCCACCAGCGAGAGCGTGAACCACACCGAGCGGCGCCTGTGGGTGCAGTCGCGCCGCGCCATTGACGAAGAGCGTTACCAGAAGATCGACGCGACCCTCAAACCCGCCGGCCTGGAGTGGATCGGCCCGGTGTATCGCCTGGCCAATGCGCAAGGCCGCAGAGCGCTGGTGGCACCGTTGCCGCATGTGGTGGTCGTCAAACTGCGCGACCCGCGCATTGACCGCAATGTGCGCGAGTCCTTCAATTCCATTTTCGCGGCGACTGCAGGCACCCCGGTGCCGGCCGTCCAGGAAGATCTGGAGAAATCCAAGTACCTCAATGGCTACCGCTACTTTGTCATCACCAACCCGCGCGAGGTCAACGCCTACCAGTTGCGCCAGCGCCTGCTCGAAGCCGGCGGGCAAACCGTGGCAGACGTCCAGTTTGAGACGATGCCGCTGATCCGCGACTGGTGTGTGGTTCCCAACGACACCCTGTTTGCCCAGCAGTGGGGCATGGCGCAGATCCAGGCACCGCAGGCCTGGGACATCTCCACCGGCAGCAATGCAGTCGTTGTGGCAGTGATCGATTCGGGCACCGACCTGACGCATCCCGACCTGCAACTGGCCGGCCCCGGCATCGACCTGGGCGACATGGTGAGCGACGGCAGCCCGAACAATTTCGGCAACATGACAGGCCATGGCACCTGCTGCTCGGGCATTGCCGCAGCCACCTTCAACAACGCCGCTGGTGTGAGCGGTGTTGCCGGCGCCTGCCGCATTTTGCCGTTGGCCATCAGTACTTTCAGCGACGTTGAAATTGCCAATGGCCTGAACTGGGCAGTCGCTCAAGGGGCAGACGCCATCAGCATGAGTTTCACCATCCCGCAGTCGGCCCTGGTCGACACCGCGCTGGCGAATGCCTTCACGGGCAATGTCGTGTTGTGCGCGGCAACTGGCAACAACAATGTCAACGGCGTGGGTTACCCGGCCCGCCACGCCAGTGTGATGGCCATCGGTGCCTCCGACCAGATCGACAACCGCAAAACCCCTGCCAGCCCGGACGCCGAAGGCTGGGGTTCGAACTTTGGCGCACAGATGTCGGTGGTAGCGCCCGGTGTGCGGATTCCGTCAACCGACATCCAGGGTGCCGGCGGATTCAACCCGGCCGCAGGCGCGGCGGGTGACTACTTCATGACTTTCAACGGAACCTCTTCGGCCACGCCGCACGTGGCGGGCCTGGCGGTGTTGATCCGCAGCCAGTACCCGGCGTTGACGAGCGCCCAAATCCGCAGCTTCATCGAACGCTCGGCGCAGAAAACCGGCACGGTCGCCTACGCTGAAACTGCCGGGCGGCCCAGCGGCACCTGGAACCAGGAAATGGGCTACGGGCGCATCAACGCGTTTCGGAGCCTGGATTTTGCCGATGTGATGATCAAGGACGCACCGGGTGACACCGGCGCCGAGCCTTCCATCTCGGGCAACTTCTGGGACTTCTCCGACATTGTGGTGAGGATCACCGACGACAACGTCTTCAATCCGGCCAACCCGTCTCAGTCGAAAAATGTCGAGCGCGGGCAAACCAACTTCATCTACGTGCAGGTCACCAACAACGGGCCGCGCGACGCCCGCAACGTGGTGGTCAACATCCGCATCACGCCCTATGTCGGCTTGCAGTTCGTGTATCCGGGTGACTGGTCCGATGTCAACGCAACCCACGTCAACCCGACCTCGGTGGTCAACAATTTTGCGGCGGTACCGTCGGGCACCGCAGTGATTGCGAAATTCACCATGTCGGCCGCGCAGGTCGAAGCCCTCTATGGCTGGCAGACCAACAACCCCTGGCACCCCTGCCTGCTGGCGCAGGTGACGGCCGACAACGACTACGCCTACGCGACGGCAGACCTGAGCTTCGGCAACATCGTGGTGCGGAAGAACAACTTTGCGCAGCGCAACCTCTCGGTCATCGACGTCTTCGCCAGCGCCGGGTTTTCCTTTCCCTTCATCGCGGGCAATCTGCGCAACTCACAACGCATGATGTCACTGGCGATCGACCGCAGCCGCCTGCCGCAAGCGATGCCGCTGCTGCTGTCGCTGGACGACGACGGCAGCGCCTTCCCGCAGGTTGATTTCGATGCGCCGCGCGCGCCTGGTGATGCCGGCGAGGCCGGTGAGCCCGGTGGGGTGGTTCACGATGACGACGGTTGTGGCGACCAGGGCGTGGTGTTCCTGGAGCGCACCCGGATCAATACGCGGCTGGGCTGCTGCCCGGGCGTGATGACGCTGGAGAAGGGTTCGCGTTTTGACTGCGTCAAGCCCCACAAACTGGGCAAGGTGGTGGTCAAGGGGGGTGACGTGATCCTGCGCGGCGACAAGCGTTACGTGGAGATTCGCGAGTCTTACGTGACGGTGCAGATGGAAAAAGCGGCGAACCGGCTGTACCCGCTGTCCCTGCGCACGACGATCCCGGCCGCTGCCCAGAAGGGTGAGGAATTTTTCATTCAGGTAGCGCAGCAAAACGAACAGGGTGCCACGGTGGGTGGCGCGACCACGGTGTATGTGGTGAAGTAGGAGCCGTTGGAACCCGACGCGAAGCAGCCGGCCACAGCCAGCCAATGCCGACTGTTTCGCGTCAAAAGTTAACATGGGTGTTAACAATTTCGGATTTTGACCGCAAAATCCCGGTGGATTCCAGCCCCAAGTGCAACAGATTGAATTTTAGGCGCGCATGATCGCCGCCCAATACTGCTGGAA
>JANNMM010000017.1:0-4082 GCA_031397915.1 Rhodoferax sp.
GTATTTGAAGGCGCTGGGCGCCACGTCGATCATCGACCGCGCCGGTTTGCAAGCCGCCGGCAAACCGTTTCAGAAAGAGCGCTGGGCCGGTGTGGTCGACGCGGTCGGCTCCCATACACTCGCCAACGCGCTGGCGCAGACCCGTTACGGTGGCGTGGTGGCGGCCTGCGGGTTGGCGCAGGGCATGGACCTGGCGACTTCGGTGATGCCGTTCATCCTGCGTGGGGTGACCTTGGTCGGCGTTGATTCAGTGATGGCGCCCCTGGCCAAGCGCCAGCGCGCCTGGGATCGCCTGGCGCGCGACGTCGACGTGGCATTGCTGGAGTCGATGATCGACGAGGTGCCGCTGCAAGAGGCGATTGCCAAGGCGCATCAGCTGATGGACGGCAAGGTGCGGGGGCGGGTGGTGGTGCGGGTGTCACATTGATTCAGAAAGGCCTCCCTTGATCGATCACATTGAAGCCAGCCTGCGCGAAGCGCAGTTGGCGCTGTCCCAACTCATCACTGACAAAAACACGCTCAAAGACATTGAGCGTGCCGCAGCTTTGCTGATTGAAGCCTTTGAGAAAAAAGGCCGTGTGTACTCCTGCGGCAATGGCGGCTCGATGTGCGACGCCATGCACTTCGCCGAGGAACTCACCGGGCGTTACCGCCACGACCGGGCGGCCCTGGGTGCCACTGCGATCAGCGACCCGGGCCACTTGAGTTGTGTGGGCAACGATCTGGGCTACGAGCAGGTGTTCTCCCGGTACATTGAAGCGCTTGGCCGCAGCGGAGATTGCCTGCTGGTTTTGAGCACCAGCGGCACCAGCAAAAACGTGCTGCGTGCGGCCCGTGTTGCCAAATCGCTGGGGCTCAGCGTCATCGCGCTGTCGGGCAAACCCAGCCCCGAGTTGCAGGCGCTCAGCACCGTCTTTGTATGCACGCCCGGTGGCACATTTGCAGACCGCGTGCAAGAGCTGCACATCAAGGTTCTGCACATCCTGATTGAGCTGGTTGAGCGGCATTTTTTCCCGGAGAATTACGGAGAAAATACCGCGCAGGGCACCCCGACACCTCACGCCGCAACCCCCCAGACTTGACCCGAATCCGCCATGAACCTGCCGATAGAACAGCCTCTGGCCGACAAAGTGGCCCTGGTGACCGGGTCTTCGCGCGGCATCGGCGCGGCCATTGCGAGGCGCCTGGCCGCTGACGGCGCGGCGGTCATCGTGCATTTCAGCACGGGCCGGGAGCGGGCACAGGCGTTGGTGGATGAAATCAGGGCGGCGGGCCAGGAGGCGGATCTTTTGGGCGCAGACCTGAGCACGCCGGATGGGCCGGCCGGGCTGCTCTCGGCTATGGACCCAACATTCGGCGGGCGTTTTGCCGGCCGGCTGGATATTCTGGTCAACAACGCGGGAAGCTTTGAATTTGCGCCGCTTCCCGACGCCACCGATGAATCGTTCGACCGGCTTTTCAATCTGAACGTGCGGTCGGTTTTTCAGCTCTCGCGCCATGCCGCGCGCCTCATGGCCCAGTCGGGCTGGGGGCGGATCATCAATATCGGCTCGGTTTTTGGTGAAGCGGCCCCGTCGGCCGGAATGGGTGTTTATTGCGCCACCAAGTTCGCCATTCAGGGCTTCACACGCGCCTGGTCGCGCGACCTTGGTGCGCAGGGTGTGACGGTCAACAACATCCAGCCCGCGGTGATTCAACCCGAGCCGCCACCCAGCGCCGGGCCCACGTTTGAGGCGATGAAGCGCTTTACCAGCGTTGGCCGGTTTGGCAAGGCGTCGGAAATCGCGGAAATGGCGGCGTTCCTCGCCAACCCGAAAGCCGCATTCATCAATGGCGAAAGTTTTAACGTGGATGGCGGCTGGCGCGCTTGAAGGCCATTTTTTGTTTTGCTACTAAATAAAAAGCATAAAACGTCCGTATTTCGTGACTTAAGTGCCAAAAAAGGATAAAAACTGCTTCCACCTTGCAATTGTCAACAATAATTAACACCCATGTTAATTATTACGGGAATTGGCGACCCCCGCGCGGGTTTGCCCATTCGCTCTGACAAGCGACCTTGGGTTGACCGTTCATCCACTTCCCTGAACGCCCAGCTAGCGGCCAGTCTCAAATTGTCTCAACTTGATACTGTTGCCCCGTGCGGATTTTTCACCGTCGCTGCGATACTTCGGCGCACACGGAGCTTCAAACATGGACAGATTCTGGTTTTCTGTGGTGTGGATGGTGATGGTCGGGCCACTGGCCGCGCCGGCTCTTGCTCAGCCCGATTCGGCGCGTTGGGCCAACGACCTCTCGCCCCTCACGGCGCAGCAGTGGAGCCCGGCGCGGGCCGCGCATCTGCTTGAGCGGGCCGGTTTTGGCGGTACACCTGAAGAGATCGCCCGTCTGGCGGCGATGTCGCCGCAAGCGGCTGTGAAAGCGCTGGTGGAGGGCACGGCCCTGCGCCCAGGCGCACCTGGCAAAGCGCTGGCACCCTTCGATGAATCCCCCATCCATGACCCGGGCCTCGAGCCGTTTCCCGCCAGCCGCCCGGCCGTGACCACGCAGGCCAAACAAACCGGTGAGGCGCTGGGCATCAAGGTCAAACCAGCCGGCAACCGGCGCCTGCAGCCGGTGGTGGACAAGTTTTTTTACTGGCTACGCGCCAGCCGCCTGGAGACCGACCGCCTGGCCTATTGGTGGGCCAACCGCATGCTCACCTCAGACGCGCCTTTGCAGGAAAAGATGGCCCTGTTCTGGCACGGCCACTTTGCCACCAACGAAGAGAAAGTGCGCGACTACCGCAAGATGAAGCGCCAGCTCGAGCTGTTCCAGGCACAGGGCACCGGCAACTTCCGGCAGTTGTTGATTGGCACGGCGCAAGACCCGGCCATGCTGGCGTTTCTGGATGCCGGGGTGAACGTGAAGGGCGCGCCGAACGAGAATTTCGCGCGCGAGATCATGGAGCTTTTCACCATGGGTGTGGGCCATTACGGCGAGAAAGACATCCGCGAGGCGGCGCGTGCCTTCACCGGCTGGAACTTCAAAGACCTGGCCTTTGCCAATGTGCCGGCCCAGCACGATGGCGGCGCAAAGCGTTTTTTGGGGCGTGATGGTCATTTTGACGGCGTGCAGGTGATTGACATCATCCTGGCACAACCCGTCACGGCCGAGTTTGTCGCGGCCAAAATTTACCGGCATTTTGTGCGCGAGGAAATGTCTGACGCCACCCGCGTGCAGTGGGGCCAGCTGCTGCGCACCCATAACTTCGAGTTGAAGCCGCTGCTGCAGGCGATGTTTCTTTCGAAGGATTTTTACAGCGCCGAGTCCGTCGCGACCCACATCAAGAGCCCGGTGGAACTGGCCATATCGACCTACCGGAAGCTGGGTTTGAAGGAGGTGCCGGGCGTGCCCGATTTCAACGACGCCACCGGCGCGCTGGGCCAGCGCCTGTTTCATCCGCCCACCGTGGCCGGCTGGGCGCAGGGTAGAAGCTGGATCACGCCGGGGCTGCTGCTGGAGCGCGGCAATTTTGCGCGCGATTTGATGTTTCCCAGCATCAACTTTTTGCCGCCCGACCGTTATACCCCCGACGAAACCATCCGCATCGTGGGCGACAAGATTGACCAGGGGCAAGACATCTCCACAGCGACGCGGCCCGAGGGGCGCGGCATGGGCGGCGGGGGCATGGCGGCGATGTCGGCGTCTACCGCCATGGCCGACCGCGATGAAGATTTCAACACCCGTTATGGCAGTTATCGCGGCTGGCAGCTGGCCACACAGAAGGTCAAACCGATTCCCCGGCAGGTGGCCCAGCTGGATTTGGCGGGCATGGTCAAGGCGCAAAAACTGGTGACCACCACGCAGGCCGTCGATTATTTCCTGGGCCGCCTGCTGAGCGTTGCCCCCCACAGCGCAGACCGGGCACGCCTGGTCGAATTTTTGAATGCTGAACTCGGCACCGACCAGATTCCCGTGGCGCAGTCGTACCTGGAAGAGCCCTTGCGGCTGCTCCTGCACCTGATCATGAGCCTGCCCGAGTATCAACTGGGCTGAAAGGACGAGCCGTGCCACACAACAAACTGCAAACACTTCACCGCGTC
>JANNMM010000020.1:0-7740 GCA_031397915.1 Rhodoferax sp.
ACGCCAATTTTATCCAGGCCTTCAGCAAAATCGGGCTGATCCCGGATGCCGGTGGCACCTGGCTGTTGACCGAGCGCCTGGGCCTGGCACGTGCGATGGCGCTGGCCATGACCGGCGACAAACTCGGCGCGCAGCAAGCCAAAGACTGGGGCATGATCTGGGAGGTGGCAGAGGACGTCGTTGCCGCCGCCACTGCCTTCGCCCAGCGCATGGCGGCAATGCCCACCCAGGCGCTCGTTGCCACCCGGCGCACCCTGCGCGCCAGCAGCACCAACACCTTCAGCCAGCAGCTTGATCTGGAGCGTGACACCCAATCGGCCCTGGGCAGGACACACGACTATTTCGAAGGCGTGCAGGCCTTCCTGGAAAAGCGGCCAGCGGCCTTCAAAGGCGAATAAGCCCCATCCATGACCGCTGCGCCCACCCACCCCGGCCAGGACTCCCAGGCAGACGCCCTGGTGCTCGCACAAGCCTGCGCCCAGGCACTCAATGCCAACGATGTGGCGGCCAAAGTTACCATGGGCATCGAGTTGTTGAGTTGCGCGCCGGGCCGTGCCGCCATGCGGATGGTAGTGCACGAAAAACACCTCAATGGCCACAAGATCTGCCACGGCGGCTTCATCTTCACCCTGGCTGACACGACCTTTGCCTATGCCTGCAACAGCCACAACAAGAATGCGGTGGCAGCCGGTTGCAGCATTGAGTTCCTCAAACCCGGCCACCTGGGCGACGTGTTGCACTGCGAAGGCGTGGAGCAGGTGTTGCAGGGCCGCCACGGCATTTACGACATGAAAGTCAGCAACCAACACGGTGACACCGTAGCGATGTTTCGCGGCAAGAGCGCGCAGATTCCGGGGACACTTGTATGAACAACCTTGCCCAATCCTTTGCGCTGGACGCCATCGAAAAAGCCAGCATCGACGAATTGCGCGCCTTGCAGCTCAAACGCCTGAAATCGACGCTGCAACACGCCTACGCCAACTCGCCGGTGTACCGCGCCAAGTTCGATGCGGCCGGTGTGCATCCCTCAGAGCTGAGGCAACTTTCAGACCTGGCAAAGTTTCCGTTCACCACCAAAAAGGACCTGCGCGACAGCTACCCCTACGGCATGTTCGCCGTGCCACGCGCTGCGTGTTCGCGCATCCACGCCAGCAGCGGCACCACCGGCAAGCCAACCGTGGTGGGTTACACCAAAAACGACATCGACACCTGGTCGAACGTGGTGGCGCGCTCGATCCGCGCGGCCGGCGCGCGCCCTGGCGACATGGTGCACGTGAGTTACGGCTACGGACTTTTCACCGGCGGCTTGGGCGCGCATTACGGCGCTGAAAAACTCGGCTTGACGGTGGTGCCTTTCGGTGGTGGCCAGACCGAACGCCAGGTGCAGTTGATCACTGATTTCAAGCCCGACATCATCATGGTCACGCCCAGCTACATGCTGGCCATCGCCGAAGAGTTCGAGCGCCAGGGCCTGAGCGCGGCCGAGTCCAGCTTGCGCATCGGCATCTTCGGCGCCGAGCCCTGGACCAACGACATGCGTCACAACATCGAAGCGCGCATGGGCATCTCGGCCGTGGACATTTACGGCCTCTCCGAAGTGATGGGCCCGGGTGTAGCGAGTGAGTGCCATGAAACCAAAGACGGCCCGACCATCTGGGAAGACCATTTTTACCCCGAGATCATCAACCCCGAAACTGGCGAACCGGTTGCAGACGGCGAAATGGGCGAGCTGGTCTTCACCAGCCTGACCAAAGAAGCGCTGCCGATCATCCGCTACCGCACCCGCGACCTCACGCGCCTCCTGCCCGGCACGGCGCGCACCATGCGCCGCATGGAAAAAATCACCGGCCGCAGCGACGACATGATGATCGTGCGTGGCGTCAACGTGTTTCCCACACAGATCGAAGAGTTGATCCTCAAACGCCCCGAATTGGCGCCGCATTACCAGTGTGTGTTGACACGCAATGGCGCGATGGACGAGTTGCAGGTGCTGGTGGAAACCCAAGTCGGCATCGACCCGAAAAGTGATGCGGCGAAGGCGGCAGCGAAGCAGTTGCAGCACGACATCAAAGCCTACATTGGCAGCAGCGCGGCGATTGAATTGCACGCTTCGGGTGGTGTGGAGCGCAGCGCGGGCAAAGCCCGTAGAGTTGTAGATTTACGAAATAAATAGATTATTTTTTAATCTATTTTAGTCACTTAAATATAGCTATCCATATATAATTTACGTGACTTAAATTTAAATAAACTTAGCAAATATTTTGTTGAAATATTTTTTAAGTGAATTTAAGCCACTTTGAAGCCGCATCGCCATTCGCCAACAGGCGCCAAGTGGTGACACCCCGGGGCAGCGTGAGCGGCAATTTCAGCAACCGTTTGTCGCGCGAAACAATCGCCTGAACGGCCGTCACGGCTGGGTTCGCCTTGCCGCTGGTGTAGAGCACGAGGTCATCGAGTTTGCCAATGCGCCACGCGCTGGCCGTTTTGCCGCTGCCGACTTCAACCGCCAGCCATTCATCACCCGCCGCCAACCCTGCCGCTTCGGCAGCGCCACCGCGCAACACGGCCTTGACCACCACGCCGCTGCTGTCCTGCACGCGCAGGCCCAGGGCCTGGGCCAGTTGCGCCGGGTCTTCAAACACGCTCACACCGGTTTTTTCGAGCAGGGGTTTCAAGGGCAGTTCCTGCTTGCCGTGGACCCAGGCGGCGATCTCTTTGGCAAACGAACGTCCGCCCAGTTGCTGCAACACCGCCAGCAAATCCGCCTCGGCCATTGGCCCCGCCGCGCAACGCGCCCACACGCCGCGCATCACCTGGTCGAGCGCGGTTTTGCCCTCAGCGCGCAGCGTCAAATCCAGGCACAGCGCCACCAGCGCGCCCTTGGTGTAATAACTCACGGTGGCGTTGGGCGTGTTTTCGTCCTGGCGGTAATACTTCACCCAGGCGTCGAAGCTCGATTGCGCCACACTTTGCACCAGCCGCCCCGGCGTCTGCATCACCTGGTTGATGGTTTTGTTCAGCAGCTTGAGGTAAGCGGCGTTGTCGATCAGGCCCGCGCGGCAGAGCAGCAAGTCGTCGTAATAACTGGTGAAGCCTTCAAAAAACCAGAGAAGCTGCGTGTAGTTCTCGCGGTCGTAGTCATACTGCGCGAACTCCGAGGGGCGCAGGCGTTTGACGTTCCAGGAGTGGAAATACTCGTGGCTAACGAGGCCCAGCAATGTGGTGTAACCCTCGGTCTGTTTGCCATTGGCAAAAGCCTTGTCGCCCAGCCGGGGCAGGTCTTTGCGGTTGCAGATCAGCGCCGTGGAATTGCGGTGCTCCAGCCCGCCGTAACCGTCGTCCACGGTGTTGAGCATGAACACATAGTTTTTGTGCGGCGGTTTGCCTTCGGGGTGCCAGAAACGGATCGCCGCCTCGCAGATTTTTTGCGCATCGGCCAGGAGCCGGGCGCCGTCAAACGAGGGCGGCGCGCCAGCCACTGCGAAGCGGTGCGGCACGCCACACGCCTTGAACGTGCCGCTCCAGAACACACCCATCTCCACCGGGCAATCGGCCAACTCGTCGTAATGGGCGGCCCGGTAGCGGCCGAAACCGGCTGGGTTGATCTTGAGTGGTTGAAGGCCTGTGGCCAGCTGCCAGCCCCGGGTGCCGCGTGGCGCGGTGATGCTCAGCTCGTGCGCGTTGTCGGTCTGGCCTTCAACGCGCAGGAACAGGCTGGTGCCGTTGAAAAACCCCCGCGCGGCGTCAAGCCAGGCGGTGCGCACCGAGTTGTCCAGCGCATAAACCTCGTAGACAATTTCCAGCGGTTGCTGCGCAGCGTTGTCAACTTGCCAGGAGTTTTTGTCAAGCTGGCGCAGGGCAACAGCACGCCCGCGCTGCTGCGCCTGCAAATTCTGCAGGTTTTTCGAAAACTCGCGCACCAGGTAACTGCCCGGAATCCACACCGGCAAACTCACGCGCTGCTGTGCCGCAGGACGAGAGATCGTCAGTGTGACATTGAAAAGGTGCGCATTGAGGTTGGCCGCTTCGATCTTGAAACGAACGGCCCGTCCTGCGGTTGGCTTTTGTGCCATCAGTTCTTGATGTCCGCCAGGTACTTCTCCACCTGCGCCGCGCCAATCGCGCCGGGCACACGCGAGCCGTCGGCGAAAACCAGGGTCGGTGTGCCGGTGATGCGGTATTTTTTGCCGAGCTCCAGGTTGCGCATCACGGCTGTGGTGTCGCACGAGGCGGCGGCGGGCGGGATGGCCTGGTCGCGCACCATCCAGTCCAGCCAGGTTTTGCCTTTGTCTTTGGCGCACCAGACGCCACGGGATTTCTCCAGCGAGTTGGGCCCCAGCACAGGAAACAGGAACATCGAGACGGTGACGTTGTCGACCTTCAGCAGGTCACGCTCAAACTGCTTGCAGTAGCCGCAATTGGGGTCGCCAAACACTGCCAACCTGCGTTTGCCATTGCCGCGCACGATGGTGAAGGCGTCTTTCATGGGCAGGCTGTCGAAGGCGACGGCGGTGAGTTTGTCGATGCGCTCTTCCGTCAGGTTGCGTTTCTGTTTGGTGTCGATCAGGTTGCCCTGGATCAGGTAATTCGCCTCCGCATCGACATAAAAAATCTCGCTGCCATTGACGCGGATTTCAAACAGGCCGGGAATCTGGGATTTGTTGACCTCGTCCACCTGCTTGAGCTGCGGTATGCGTTCGGCCAGGTTTTTGCGGATGGCCGCTTCATCCGCAAAACTGGCGCCTGCCAGCAAGACGAGCCCAAGGGCACACAGGGTTTTCAAATTTGTATTCACATCATTTCCGGGTTGATTCATCAGCCATCCGTCATCTGTCATCTGTCCTTGGTCATTCACCACGCCACCTCAAGACCCCATCGCCCGCTGCGTCACCCAGTTTTTCACCAGCGCGCTTTTGTCAAAACCGCTCATGCCGGTGTTGCGCAGGTTCTGCCAGAAACTGCCGCTTTGCGCAAAGAGCCGCTGCAAACCGTCGGTCGCCGTGGCCAGCAGCGCGGCTTCGAGCTTGCGTGAGCGCTCGTACTGGCGCAGCAGTTTCGCGTCGGCCACACTGCGCCAATAGTCGCGCCGGGCGATCAGGCTGGCCAGCTCGGCCACATCGGCCAGGCCCAGATTGAGGCCCTGCCCGCTCAAGGGGTGCACCGTGTGTGCCGCGTCGCCAGCCAGCGCCCAGGCCGCGCCGTCTTGCAGGCCGCCCCAACGGGTCGCCTTCGCCAGTTGCAGTGGCCAGGCGGCCCGCTCGCCGTTCAAACGCATCTCGCCATAAACACCGTGGCAGGCGTCTTGCACCGCTTTCGAAAAATCTTCGGCATTTAAATCGGCCAGGGTTTGCGCCCTCGCCTCTTCAACAGACCAGACGATGGCCACAGAGTTCCCGCAAAGCGGCAACACACCCAAAATTTCTCCCGCGGCAAACCACTGGCGGGCGCATTGCTGATGGGCTTCGGTGATGTCAAACCGCGCGGCAATGGCCCGCTGGGCGTAGGGCGACACGTCAAAATCGACACCGAATTCCTCGCGCGACTGGCTGGCGCTGCCTTCACACACCACCGTGAGTGTGGCGGCAACCGGCGCGGCAACGGTCTCGATCTGCGGCTGAAACTGCGTGGCCTGCGCGAGTTGCGCCTCCAGCGGCGGCACGTCGACGATCCAGGCCAGCGCTTCGGCGCCGGTGTCAGCCGCCCTGAAATTCACTTCACCGCGGTCATCCCCCTGCACCTGCATGGCCAGCACCGGCGTGGCGTGCGCGGGCTCGGGCCAGGCGCGCAGGGATTCAAGCAGCTGTTTCGATTTGGCATTGAGCGCGTAGGCACGGATGTCGCTGTGGCCAGACGCTTCGGGCCCGGCCACCAAAGCCACGCGCAGCCGCTCCCGCGCCAACAGCAAGGCCAGCGTGCGGCCGGTGATGCCGGCGCCGCGAATGCAAATGTCAAAGGGTCTTGCCATGGGGGATGTCCAGCTCACATTGTAAAAGCCGTCCAGATTGCGGCGCTGGCGGGTGGGCGTTTGTGCGGTGGCAACTGCGGGCAAGGCAAAATCGCCTGATTCGCCCCTTTCTATTTCGCCCCTTCAAGAGTCACATGGCCACCTCAAAATCCAACCCACCCACCGGCTCCGACATCCAGGCCACGATTGCCCGCCTCTTCGTTTACCCGGTGAAGTCCTGCGCCGGCATCGACATGAGCGAGGTGGTGTTGTATGACACCGGCCTCGATTACGACCGCGCCTGGATGGTGGTCGACGCCGACGGCGTGTTCGTCTCGCAACGCGAGCAGCCGCGCCTGGCGCTGGTGACGCCGCAGTTCCGCCGGGGCGAGCTGATCCTGCGCGCGCCGGGCATGCTGGCGCTGCACGTGAACCTGGACGGCGTGGAAGGCGCCGCGCGTGTCGAGGTGTGGGACGACCAGGTGCCCGCCTTCGACATGGGCCCTATCGCCGCCCAGTGGTTTACCGATTTTCTGTCGCTCACCGGGGCCGGTTTGCCTGGCACCAACGCGGCCAAAATGCGCCTGGTGCGCTTCGACCCGGAGCACAACCGGCTGGCCAGCAAAAAATGGACCGGCGGCGTGGATGCGCCCTACCAGTTTGCAGATGCCTTTCCCCTCCTGGTGACGAGCACCGCGTCAATTGAATCGCTCAACGCCAAACTCGCCGCCGCCGGGCACGGCGCCGTGGACGTTGAACGCTTTCGGCCCAACATCGTGCTCGCGGGCGTGGAAGCCCACGACGAAGACCGCCTGCAGAGTTACCGCATCGCCGCTACCGACGCCAATGGCGAACTGGAAGTCATCTTGAAACCCTGCAAGCCGCGCGCGCGCTGCACCGTGCCTAACGTGAACCCGGCCACTGGCATAACCAGCCCCGAGGTGAACGACACCCTGCAAACCTACCGCGCCAATGCGCAGATGGACGGCGCGCTCACCTTCGGCATGAATGCCATCATCGAGGGCGGTGTGGGGGCGACGCTGCGGGTGGGCCAAAAAGTTTCGGGGCAATTCAAATTCGACTGAAAGGCCGCAACGGCACCCGCCCTTTAAAATCGGCCCCATTGATCAAAGGCCAGCGGTTGGCCTTTTTGTTTTTCCGAAAGTCAACATGAGTTTGAAATGTGGCATCGTCGGCCTTCCCAACGTGGGCAAGTCCACGCTGTTCAACGCCTTGACCAAAGCCGGCATCGCCGCCGAAAACTACCCCTTTTGCACGATTGAGCCCAATGTCGGGGTGGTCGAAGTGCCCGACGCGCGATTGCAGCAGTTGAGCGCCATCGTCAAACCCGAACGCATCGTGCCGGCGATTGTCGAGTTTGTCGACATCGCGGGCCTGGTTGCGGGTGCCAGCACGGGCGAGGGTCTGGGCAACAAGTTCCTCGCGCACATTCGCGAGACCGACGCCACCATCAACGTGGTGCGCTGTTTTGAAGACGACAACGTGATCCACGTGGCCGGCAAGGTCGACCCGCTCGCCGACATCGAAGTGATCCAGACCGAGCTTTGCCTGGCCGACATGTCGGCGGTCGAGAAAGCCCTGCACCGCGTCACCAAAACGGCGCGTTCGGGCGACAAGGAATCGGCCAAACTGGTCGCCATACTTGAGAAATGCCAGGTCGCCCTGAACGAAGCCAAACCGGTGCGCACCATCGACTGGAGCAAGGAAGAGCTGCCGCTGTTGAAACAATTCTTCTTGATCACCGCCAAACCGGCGATGTTTGTCGCCAACGTGGC
>JANNMM010000034.1:0-41031 GCA_031397915.1 Rhodoferax sp.
ATAGCAGCCGGCAACGCCGACCTGGCCGGCGAATGGATGCACAAACACCTGGTGGATTTCCAGCGCGGCTACGCCTTGGCAGGCATTCCGATGAACACACCCCTGCAATCGACGGATTTTTCATAGGCGCCCACCCGTGACTTGCCCCACTTTGCCACCAGCCTGATATGTTCACGCCACCTGCGGCACCAAGCCGCACTTTTAACCCCAAGGAGACTTCCCATGAAATCTGGAACCCCGCATTCTGCAAAGCCCGCCAGCCGTTGGCGCAAGGCCTGTGTTGCAAGCGCCGTGGCGCTGGTCACCGCAATGGCGGCCGCCCCGGCGCTGGCGCAGGAGACGTTCAAGGTCGGCATCGTCAGCTTTCTCTCGGGCCAGGCAGCCGAGAGTTTTGGTGTTCCCGCCATCAACGGTGCCAAGGTGCTGGTGGACGCCTTTAACAAAGGTGCCGCCCCAGCGCCCTACAACAAAGTCGGCTTTGGCGGCATGAAGATCGAGCCCATTTATGTCGATGAGAACGGCGGCGCCACCAAGCAGGTGCAGGAAATGCGCGCCCTCTATGACCGCGACAAGGTCGACGCTGTCGTCGGTTACGTGGGCTCGGGCGACTGCCTGGCGGTGGCTCCAGTGGCTGAAGAGATGAAGAAATTCCTCATTCTTTACGACTGCGGCACCCCGCGCATTTTTGAGGACGGCAAATACAACTACGTGTTCCGCACGGCCGCCCACGCCGCCATGGACAACGTGGCATTGGCGCTTTATCTGAAGGCCAAAGGCGTGAAGGTGGAGACCTACAACATGATCCACCAGGACTACGCCTGGGGGCAAGACAGCAAGAAAGACTTCATGCTGAGCATGGGCCAGATCTACAAAGGCGCAAAATCAGACGCCGATTTGTTGCCCAAGTTTGGCGCTGGCCAATATGGCACGGAGATCTCCGCGCTCCTGAACAAACCGGCCGACATCCTGCACTCCAGCCTCTGGGGTGGCGACTTGCAGGCCTTCATTTTGCAAGGCAGCGCGCGCGGGCTGTTCCAGAAGCAAAACGCCGTCTTCTCTGCAGCCGACCACGTCTTGCCGGGCCTGGGCGAAAAGATGCCCAATGGTGTGATCCTCGGTGCCCGGGGTGCCTACGGCCTGATGTCGCCCAAGTCGGCCTTGAACGACTGGTGGTTTGACCTCTACCAAAAGGCCAACAACGTCTACCCGGTGCAGGCCCCGTACCGCATGGCGCAGGCGTTGCTGGGTTTGAAGCTTGCAGCAGAAAAAGCCATGGCAGCCAACGGCGGAAAGAAGCCGACACATGAGCAACTCGCTGCCGCGCTCAAAGGCAGCAGCTGGGAGTCGCCTGCCGGCATGATCCGCATGACGCTCGCCGACGGCCACCAGGCGATCCAGGACACCGCGATTGGCAAAACCCGCTGGGATGCCGGCAAAAAAATGGTGATGATCGACGACATCATGCGATTCCCGGCCGAGTGTGTGAACCCGCCTGCCAACATGAAGAGTGAAGACTGGATGAAAGCCGGCTTCCCGGGCGCGAAGTGCTGAGCCCAATCACTTCAAACCATTGACGCGAAAGCCCCAACACCATGAATTTATTGGCCACTATCCTGATCGATGGCGTGACCTACGCCTCCTGGCTGTTCATTGTGGCGCTGGGGCTGACGCTGGTGTTCGGCGTCCTGAAAATCCTGAACATCGCCCACGGCAGCTTTTATGCCGTGGGCGCCTACGCCGGGGCCAGCCTGGTCACCTGGCTGTTGTCGATGAAAGTCTCTCCCGCCTTGAGTGTGGTGGCGCTGCTGCTGGCGGCGGTCGGTGTGGCCGCGTTGCTGGCGCCCCTGGTCGAGCGCGGCCTGCTGCGCATGTTTTACGGCCGCGACGAGGTCCTGCTGGTGCTGGTCACCTACGCGCTGTTTCTGATGCTCGAAGACATCACCAAACTGGTATGGGGTGTCAACCCGTATTACGTGTCGGACACCTACCAGGCGTTTGGCAACTTGAATCTGGGGGGCTTGAGTTATGTGGGTTATGACCTGATGCTGGTCGGCATGGCCGTGGTGTGCGGTGTGGTGACCTGGTGGGCGCTCAACCACACGCGCCAGGGGAAAATTGTCACGTCTGTGATTCACAGCGCCGAAGTCGCGGCCAGCATGGGCGTGAACGTCTCGCGCATATACACCCTGGCCTTCATGGTGGGCGTGTTCTTTGCAGCCGTGGGCGGCGCGTTGACGGCCCCCATGATTTCCGTGCAGCCGGGCCTCAGCGTGGGCGTGATCATCGTCAGCTTTGCCGTGGTCATCATCGGTGGTTTGGGCAGCATCGAAGGTGCGGCGATTGGCGCTTTGGTGGTTGGCCTGGCGCGTTCGGCCTCGGTGCACATCTGGCCGCCGGCCGAGCTGTTCAGCATCTATGTGGTGATGGCGGCGATTCTGGTGTTCAAGCCCGAAGGGCTGTTTCAGCGCATTCAGGCGCGCAAGATTTAGGCGCGCCATGCAGGCAACCACTTCCACCTCCCATTCTTCCGTATCCACCTACTCCGTGAGGCGCCTGCTGGTCATCACCGGCATGGCCTTGGTGGCCCTGCTGGCGGGCGGGTTTCTGGTGCCCAAATGGATGGTGTCGCTGGGCACCATCGCATTTGCCAACGGCCTGGTGTCGCTGGGCATATTGATCATGATGCGCAGCGGCGTGGTGCCGTTTGGCCAGGGCCTTGTGTTTGCAGCAGGCGGCTACGCGGCGGCGCTGGCCTTCAACCGGCTGGGCCTCACGGACGTGTTGGCCCTCAGCGCCCTGGGCGGCGCCAGCGCCTTGCTGATCGCAGCCCCGTTCGCCCCGATGCTGGCCCGTTACCGGGGCATCTTTTTTGCCATGTTGACGCTGGCACTTTCGATGGTGCTTTATGGTGTGCTGGTCAAAACCGAGGTGCTCGGCGGCTCGGACGGTTTCAATGTCACGCAGCCTACCCTGTTTGGCATGCGCGCACCGCAGGGCCAGGTGCAGTTGATGTTGTGGTGTGTCACGGCCACACTCTCCTGCGGGCTGGCCGCGCTGGTGCGCCTGTACTGCGATTCGCACCGGGGCCTGCTTTCAATGGCGGTGCGCGACAACGAGCTGCGCGTGGAGTACCTCGGGCAATCCGTGGCCAACATCGTCGCCTGGAACTACGTGATCGCCGCAGGGCTCGGCGGTGTGGGCGGCGCCCTGAGCGTGATGGCGCTGGGCCATATCGACCCCAATTTCAGCTACTGGACCACCTCGGGCGAGTTTGTTTTTGTGGCGATCCTGGCTGGACACCAAAGTGTGGTGGCGATCCTGGCCGGCTCCTTCTTGCTGGAGCTGGTGCGCTCGTTCTCGAGCTCCTATTTCCCCAACACCTGGCAGTTCGCGTTGGGGCTTTTCCTGCTGCTGGTGATCCGCTTCCTGCCGGACGGCCTGGGCTCGCTGGCTGAGCGATTCAAACGCGGGGGCAAATCATGAACAGCACCGCCTCATCCACCCTTCAATCCGCGCAACCCGTGTTGTCGGCACGTGGCCTGCAACGCACATTCGGCGCAGTGGTTGCAGCGGCCGATGTGAACATCGATGTCGCCGCTGGTGAACGCCTGTGCCTGATTGGCAGCAATGGCGCAGGCAAAACCACCTTCGTCAACATGATCACGGGATACCTCAAACCCAGCGCGGGGCATATTTTCCTGGCAGGTGAAGACATTACCCAACGCACGCCGCGCGAGATCACCCGCAGGGGCGTCGCGCGCTCGTTCCAGATTCCGCAACTGTGTTTGCCGATGACGGTGCTCGACAACGTCTTGACCGCCCTGCATTGCGGCCAGGGCAACAGCCAGTTCCTGAAAAACGCGCGCGATCAGGCCTCTGTGGCCCATGCCATGGACCTGCTCAGCCGCTTTGGCCTGGCCCAACATGCAGCGCGACCGGTGCTGGAATTGCCCGGTGGCGTGCGCAAACTGCTGGACATTGCCATGGCGCTCACCGGTCAACCCCGCGTCTTGCTGCTGGACGAACCGACCAGCGGCGTCAGTGCGGACGAAAAATTCAGCACCATGGACACCGTGATGAACGCCATTGAACGCAGTGCCGGCAGTGCACCGGTCACCGTGATTTTTGTTGAGCACGACATGGACATCGTGCAGCGCTACGCCAGCCGCGTCGCCGCTTTTTACAGTGGCCGCGTGATAGCAGACGGGCTGGCAGAAAACGTGTTGCAAGACCCCGAAGTGCAACGTTACGTCACCGGATCCACCCGCCCTGCGCCTCAGGGCAAGGAGGCCACCGCATGATCACGCTTGAGTCCGCCCGGGTGGCGATCCACAACGTCGAAGTGCTGCGCGGCTTCTCCATCCGCATCGAGGCCGGAGCGATGGTCGGGCTGATTGGCCGCAACGGCGCGGGCAAAACCACGGTGATGCGCAGCATCATGGGCCATCTGCCGCTGTTGGGTGGCACGCTGAGAATGGATGACACCGACCTCGCCCACGCCCCGCCGCACGCGCGCGCGGCTTTGGGCATTGGCTACATGCCGGAGGACCGCGGTCTGGTGCCCGAGCTGACCGTGGAAGAAAACATCTGTCTGCCGTTGTGGGTGTCCAAAACCCTGCCCCTGCGCGAGCGCCTGGATTTTGTCTACAGCGTGTTGCCCGAGCTCCTGGAAATGCGCGAACGCCGCGCCATGCTGCTGTCGGGCGGACAGCAAAAAATGGTCGCTTTGGCCCGCGCCCTGTCAGTCGGCACGAAACTGCTGCTGCTGGACGAACCGTTTGAAGGCGTCGCCCCTGCCCTGTCGCAACGCCTCTCCGAAGTGGTCGGCAAACTGCGCGGCAGCGGTCTTTCCGTATTGATCAGCCAGAGCGACCTGAACCACTCGAAGAGCTTGCTTGATGCCGAAGTGGTGATCGAACGCGGGGCGAATGTTTAAGAAATCGGTCGTGGCTCTACGACACGAAATGCTATAATTAATATAGCAAACTATTCAATTAATTCGTGACTCGACGCTCGAAATCTATCGTAACTTATCGATTTAGGAAAAATTCGGTCCCCGTCAACCCCAATTTGGGTATGATTGGTCGAACTCAGGCCGTTCCACCCACCGTCAAGCCATCAATCCGCAATGTCGGCTGCCCCACACCCACGGGCACGCTCTGGCCTTCTTTGCCGCAGGTGCCTACGCCACTGTCGAGTTTCATGTCGTTGCCGATCATGCTGACGCGTTTCAGGCACTCAGGGCCACTGCCGACCAGGGTGGCGCCTTTGACGGGGTACAAAATCTTGCCGTTCTCCACCCAATACGCTTCACTGGCCGAGAAGACGAATTTGCCGCTGGTGATGTCGACCTGCCCGCCACCGAAATTGGTGGCGTAGAGGCCCTTCTTGATACTGGCGACGATTTCCTTCGGGTCTTTGTCACCGGCGGTCATGTAGGTGTTGGTCATGCGAGGCATCGGCACATGGGCGTAACTTTCGCGCCGGCCGTTGCCGGTGGGTTTCACGCCCATCAGGCGCGCGTTGAGCGAGTCCTGGATGTAGCCCTTCAAGATGCCGTCTTCGATCAGCACGTTTTTCTGGCTGGCATGGCCTTCGTCGTCCACGTTCAGGGAGCCGCGCCGGTCGGTGATGGTGCCGTCGTCCAGCACGGTCACGCCTTTGGCCGCAACACGTTTGCCGATCTTGCCGCTGAAGGCGCTGGAGCCTTTGCGGTTGAAGTCGCCCTCGAGGCCGTGGCCGATGGCTTCGTGCAGCAAGATGCCGGGCCAGCCCGGGCCTAAAACAACCGTCATTTCACCGGCCGGTGCGGGGCGCGACTCGAGGTTGGTCAAGGCTGCCTTCACGGCTTCGTTCACGTATTGTTCGATGCAGGCGTCGTCAAAATACGCCAGGCCAAAACGCCCGCCGCCACCGGCCGAGCCGACTTCGCGGCGGCCATTTTGCTCGGCGATCACGGTCACGCTCAAGCGCACCAAGGGGCGGACGTCGGCGGCAAGAGTGCCGTCGGCGCGTGCGACCATCACCACGTCGTATTCACTGGCCAAACCGGCCATCACCTGTGCCACGCGCGGGTCTTTGGCGCGGGCGAGCGTTTCGACTTTGCCGAGCAGGCCGACTTTGGCGGTGCTGTCCAGGGTGCTGATCGGGTCGAGGTCTTTGTAGAGCGTGCGGCTTTTGGAGACCTTGATGGCGTTGGCCTTGACCTTTGCGTTTTTGGAAGCGACAGAGATCGCCCGCACGGTGCGCGCCGCATCCAGCAGCGAGGCTTCGGAGATGTCGTCGGAATACGCAAACGCCGTTTTTTCGCCGCTGACAGCCCGCACGCCCACACCTTGGTCAATGCTGAAGGAGCCGGTCTTGACGATGCCTTCTTCCAGGCTCCAGCCTTCGGAGCGGGTGTACTGGAAGTACAGATCAGCGTCGTCCACCTTGTGAGCGCGGATTTCACTGAGCGCTTTGGCCAGATGGGTTTCATCCAGGCCGAAGGGCGTGAGCAAGAGGGATTTGGCGATGGCCAAACGTTCGATGGTGGGTTCTCGAGAAATCATCCAGCCATTTTAGGCCGCAGCGTCGCAGCGCCCCAATTCAGGGACATTCAGGGGAAATGCAGGGTGATTACCCAGTTGATCAAGGACGGCTGAGCCATTTGAACAGCGCCGCATCGTCTTCACCCGCAAGGCCGCCCGCGCTGGCAGCGGCAAATACCTGGCTTGCCGCAGTGCCCAGCGGCCCCTCAAACCGGGCGGAATTCGCTGCCGCCACCGCCAGGCGTGTGTCTTTCTCCAAAAGCGTCATGTGGGCGCGCGGCGCGTAGTCACCCGCGATGGCGCGGCGCATGCGGTCACTGCCGACCCAGCTTTGGCCGCTGGACTGTTCGATCACGTCCAGCGTCTTGCTCAAATCCAGGCCCATTTTTTTCGCCATCGCCATCGCCTCGGCCGCGCCCACCAGGTTGATGCCGGCCAGCAGGTTGTTGACGAGTTTGGTGCGGGCCGCGTCACCCACTTTCTGGCTCACATGGAACAGCTTGTCAGACAGCGCATTCAACAAAGCGGCGTGCTGCGCAAACACTTCATTGCGGCAGGCGACCATCAGGCTCATCGTGCCGTCTGCCGCACGCGCGGGGCCGCCCGACATGGGCGCGTCAATCAGCCGCACCGCCAACGGCTGCAGCGACTGCGCGAAACCTTCCACATCTTCGGGCGCGAGTGTGGGGCACATCACCACAGTGCCCCCGGGCTTCAGGGCCGAAGCAATGCCCTGCGCCCCGAACAAGACCTCGTGGCTTTGTTTCGCGTCAACCACGCAAACAATGGTCACTACAGAATTTATAGCGACTTGCGAAGGCTTTTCGTGACTCAGGGCACCAATTTCTTCAAGACTTCGGACTTTTTCCGGGTCAATGTCGCACACCGAAACCGGCCAGCCTTTGGCCAACAAATTGCGCGCCATGCCACCACCCATATTGCCGATTCCGACTATGCCCACCGCGAATTTTTCCATGGAATGATCAGGTCTGCACCAACCGTTTGGATTTAGAAATCGACATCAAAATGCCCAGCCCCAACCCCAAAGTCACCATCGCCGTTCCGCCGTAGCTGATAAACGGCAAAGGCACGCCGACCACCGGCAAAATGCCGCTGACCATGCCCATGTTCACAAAGGCGTAGGTGAAAAAGATGAGCGTCACGCTGCCGGCGAGCAGGCGCGAAAAGAGGGTGGGCGCTTCCATCGCAATCATCAGGCCGCGGATGATGAGGAAAGCGAAAGCGATGATCAGGCCGACCACACCGGCCAGGCCAAATTCTTCTGAAAATGCCGCGAAGATGAAGTCGGTGGTGCGCTCTGGGATGAACTCGAGGTGCGTCTGGGTGCCTTGCATGAAGCCCTTGCCCCAAACACCACCCGAACCAATGGCGATCATGCCCTGGATGATGTGGAAACCCTTGCCCAGCGGGTCGCGCGTGGGGTCCAGCAAGGTGCAAATGCGCTGCTGCTGGTAGTCGCGCAAGAGCGGCCAGCTCACGCCATCGGCGCACAGCTGCGGCTCGAACACCACAACCAGCACCACCCCGACCAAACCCACCAGAACCGGCGGCAGAATGAGCCTCCAGGACAGCCCGGCAAAAAATATCACCCCGAGGCCTGCCGCCAGAATCAGGAGCGAGGTGCCCAGATCCGGCTGTTTCATGATGAGGCCCACCGGCAGCGCCAACAACAGCCCGGCCACGACAAAATCAAACGGCCGCAGATGCCCTTCGCGCTTCTGGAACCACCAGGCCAGCATCAGCGGTACGGCGATTTTCAGGATTTCGCTGGGCTGGATCACCACACCCACATTCACCCAGCGTTTGGCGCCTTTTTTGGTGATGCCAAACACCGCCACCGCGATCAGCAGGGCAACGCCAGCCACATACAGGGGGATGGCAAAGGTCATCAGGCGTTGCGGGGGAATCTGGGCCACCACAAACAGGATGGCACCGGCGATCAACATGTTGCGGCCGTGCAATTCAAACTGCGAGCCGTGGTCGAACCCGCTCGAATACATGGTGAGCAGCCCGGCACAGGCCAGCACAAACACCGCAAAAGCGAGCGGGCCGTCAAACCCGGTGAACCACGGCAGGATCCGGGCAGCGAGGGTCGGCTTTTCAAAAGTGGCAAGCATGAGCAGCGATTATCCTGCGGTCTGCGCGGGCGCTTTGCCGACGCCGTGCCAAATTGCCACTTTTTGTACCCTGCCATGCCACTGCGTTCGCCCACCACCCATTTGCTCTATCTGCACGGATTCCGCTCGTCGCCCCAGTCGACCAAGGCGCGCCTGACGGCTGCGCGCGTGGCGCGGGACCACCCGTCCGTCACCTGGTGGTGCCCGCAGTTGCCACCCTCACCGCATGAAGCCGCTGATTTGATCGAACACGGCACGGCAGCCTGGCCGCGCGAGTCCATGGCCGTCATCGGCTCCTCGTTGGGTGGTTTTTACGCGACCTGGCTGGCAGAAACCCGAGGCTGCAAGGCGGTGTTGCTCAACCCGGCCGTGTTTGCGGCGCGTGATTTGGCCAAATACGTCGGTGAACACAGCAGCTGGCACAACCCGGAGGAGAAATTCGTCTTCAAGGCCGGCTATGTGGACGAACTTCACATCCTGGAGCGCCAGGGCCTCGGGCGCCCTGAGAACTATCTGGCCATCATCGCCAAGGGCGACGAGGTGCTGAGCTGGCGTGAAATGACGGCGCGGTATTCTGGTGCAGCCATTCACCTGCTTGAAGGCAGCGACCACGCGATCAGTGAATTTGAGGACTACCTGCCCGAGGTGGTGGCGTTTCTGGCGCTTTTGTAACGCGCCCTTCGGGCTTTCTGGCGATCCGGTCCGGTCTGGTTGCCATGGGACAATTCCCGCATGTACGTATTGTTTGATGAAGCCGGGAAGTTTTTGGCCGGCACGGTCTTGTCTGAAACCGACGCCTCGCTGCAGGTTGAGCTGGACAGCGGTAAACGCGTCAAGGTCAAAACCGCCAACGCGCTCCTGAAGTTCGAAAAACCCGCCCCCAAGGCGTTTGTGGACGAGGCCCTCAGCGTGAGCCAGTCGATTGAGCTGGAACTGGCCTGGGAATTTGCCCCTGAGGACGAATTCGCCTTCGGCGAGCTGGCGCGCGAGTATTTTTCGACCGACGGCAAG
This sequence comes from Rhodoferax sp., assembly GCA_031397915.1. GTDB lineage: Bacteria > Pseudomonadota > Gammaproteobacteria > Burkholderiales > Burkholderiaceae_C > JANYCG01. The sequence goes on from JANNMM010000034.1 coordinate 9,680, forward strand.
GAGGCGAGCCAGGCCCAGCAGGCAGGCACGCTGTTTCGCCTGTTCGATTCACCGCACTACTTCCGCCGCGCGGGCAAGGGACGGTTTCGCAAGGCCGGGGCCGACGTGATCGCGCAGGCACTCGTGGCCATTGAAAAAAAGAAACGCGTCGTCGAGCAGATCGCCCAGTGGGTGGCTGAGCTCAGCCAGGGCAGTTGCCCGGCGCCAATTCGCCAGGAGCTCTACAAGATCCTGTTCAAACCCGACAAGAATGCGCCTGAATATAAAGCTGTGGTGGAGGCGTCGCGTGCCACCCACCTGGCCCCGCTGGATTTGCTGCAGCAGGCTGGCGCCATCGATTCACCCTACCAGTTCCACTGGAAACGATTCCTGTTCGAGAACTTCCCAAAAGGCACCGATTTCCCCGCGCTGCAAGCCCCGGTTTTCAAGGAAGACTTGCCTCTGGCCGATGTGCAGGCCTACTCCATCGACGACTCCGCCACCACTGAAATTGACGACGCCCTGAGCGTGCGCGGGCTGGGCAAAGGCGAGGTCACGGTGGGCATCCACATTGCCGCGCCGGCGCTGGCGCTGCAGCCGGGTGACGCGATCGACAAACTGGGCCGAAGCCGCCTCTCCACGTTGTACATGCCGGGTTACAAGGTAACGATGTTGCCCGATGTCCTGGTGCAAACCTTCACCTTGCAGGCGGGGCGCGCCTGCCCGGCGGTATCGCTGTATGTCACGCTGGATGAGGCCACCCTGGAGATCAAGGCGCGTGAAACCCGGCTCGAGCGGGTGCCGATTGCCGCCAACCTGCGCCACGACAAACTCGACAGCGTGGTCACCGCCCAATGGCTTGAGCCCACCCAGCCTGGCGACGCAACGCAGGCACAAGTTCCGGACGTCCCGCGCGACCAGCTGTCGTTTTTGTTCCGGCTGGCCCAGGACCTCAAGGCCAAACGCGAAGTGGTGCGGGGCAAACCCGAAACCTTCAACCGGCCGGACTACAACTTCAAACTGGTGGGCGAACGCGCTGACGGCGCGGAGCCCGCGGGCACCGAGCAGGTGCAGATCAGCACGCGGCAACGCGGCGCGCCGCTGGACTTGATCGTCGCCGAAGCCATGATCCTGGCCAACAGCACCTGGGGCCTGTGGCTGGCCGAACTCGGCGTGCCCGGTATTTACCGCAGCCAGGCCTCGCTTTTGCCAGGCGTGAAGGTGCGCATGGGCACCAAGGCGCTGCCGCACGCGGGCATCGGCGTGCGCGCCTATGCCTGGAGCTCCTCGCCCCTGCGCCGCTACACCGACCTGGTGAACCAGTGGCAGATCATCGCCTGCGTGCGCCACGGCCAGACGGCGGCGCTGGCAGCGCCCTTCAAACCCAAGGACGCCGAGTTGTTCTCCATCATCTCGGCGTTTGACGCGGCCTATTCGGCCTACAACGGTTACCAGGGCGCGATGGAGCGCTTCTGGACGCTCAAATACCTGCAGCAAAACGCCATCACCGAGGTTATTGGCGTGGTGTTTCGCGACAACATGGTGCGCGCCGATGATTTGCCGCTGGTGTTGTCGGTGCTGGGCGCGCAAAACCTGCCTCGCGGCGCGCACGTGCGCGTGAAGCTCGGCGAGATTGACGAGATCACGCTGGACGTGAGCGGCACGGTGGTCGAGCGGCTGGATGGGGATGCCGCTGGCCTGGATGCGCCAGACGCCGAACTGCGCGATGACGCAGACCCAGACGACAGCGAGGAGCCGATGGCTGGCCCGATTGCGATTGCTATGAAATTGGATGAAGCCGAGGCCACTTCAGGCGATAATCCAGCCTCGTGAACCTGCGTCAATTCAGCACCCTGCAAATTGCGCTCGGCGCTTCCGTCGCCGTGCATGCCGCGTTGTTGACGGTACGTTTTGTCGACCCGCAGAGCTTCAACCGCGTGTTTCAGGACACGCCGCTGGAAGTGATCCTCGTCAACGCCCGCACCAACGAAAAACCCGACAAGGCCAAAGCCATCGCGCAGGCCTCCATGGCCGGCGGCGGCGAGCTTGAAAAAGGCCGCGCCACCACACCTTTGCCCACCAGCCTGGTTACCGAAGCCGGCGACAGCATGGAAGAAGAAGCGCGGCGGGAATTACAGGCCCTGCAGGAGCAGCAAACCATGTTGCTCGCGCAGGTGAAAAACCAGCTGGCCGCCCTGCCGCCGCCCGACCCTAAACGCGCCGCCGTCAATGCTGACCAGCAGGCCACCGAGGAGAAGCGGCGCAAGTTGATCAAGGCGCTGGCCGAAATCGAGCGGCGCATCAATTCGGAGAGCGCCAAGCCGAAGAAGCGGTACATCAGCCCGGCCACGCGCGAAGAGGTTTACGCGCTGTATTACGACAGCCTGCGCCGCGCCATCGAAGACAAGGGCACTGAAAACTTCCCCGAAGCCGGCGGCAAGAAGCTGTATGGCGAACTGACGATGATCGTGCACGTGAACCACGACGGGCAGATCCTCAAGACCGATATCGTGGAGAGCTCGGGCAATCGCAACCTGGACCGCCGGGCCGAAGTGATTGCGCGCCATGCCGCGCCGTTTGGCGAATTCAACGCCGCCATGCGCGCCAAGGCTGACCAGATTCTGGTGGTCTCGCGCTTCAAGTTCACCCGTGACGAAACGCTCGAAACCCGGCTCACCTCGCAGTAGCCCGGGTTCCGGCAGCAACCCGTTGCGCTGGTTGCGCCCCGCGTGGCATGGGTTGCTCCTGCTGTGTTGTGCCGTGCTCGCCTTGCAGCTTTTTTTTGTTGCGCGCATTGCCCTGATGGTCGTGGTGGACCCGCAGTCAACCGCGTTTGAGCGCTCCGAAGCCTGGCGCATCAGCACACAAAAAGACAGCCTGCGCTGGCGCCAGCAATGGCTCGACTATGCCCAGCTTCCCGAAACACTCAAACGCGCCGTGATCGCCTCCGAAGACGATGCCTTCGCCTGGCACGACGGCGTGGACTGGGAGTCGATCGAGACGGCCTGGGAGAAAAACAACAAGGCCGAGGCGGCCCACACAAAACGGGCCACCCAGCCGGCGGCGAAAAGGCCCGTCAAGAGCCCCAAGGTGGTCGGCGGCTCGACTATCACGCAGCAGCTGGCGAAAAACCTTTTTCTGTCTGGTGAACGCACGCTGGCGCGCAAAGGGCAGGAGTTTGTGCTGACGCTGTTGCTCGAGACCTTGCTGGGTAAAGAACGCATTCTGGAGATCTACCTCAACCATGTTGAATGGGGCGAAGGTGTTTTTGGTGCAGAGGCCGCCGCGTGGCATTACTTTCGCAAACCTGCGGCCAAACTGACCCGTTATGAATCTGCCCGACTGGCAGTGATGTTGCCACGGCCGAAATATTTTGAGAAATTGCCGAATTCGGGTTACCTTGCCGAACGTGCGGCGGTTATCGTTGGCCGCATGGCAAACGCTGAATTGCCCTGAGCATTTTTAAAGTCCATGCGCGTCAAACTCATGAGTTGGTTCCTGCTCGGCTTGATCCGGGTGCTTACTGGCTCGCAGGCGCGCTGGTACGGCTGCCCGCCGATGGCCGAGCAGCGCATTTACTTCGCCAACCACCAGAGCCATGCCGACCTGATCCTGATCTGGGCTGCCTTGCCGCACGAGCTGCGCGCCATCGTGCGCCCGATCGCCGCACGCGAGTACTGGACCAAAACGCCCCTGCGCGAGTGGATCACGACGGCCGTCTTCAACGCGGTGTATGTCTCGCGCGAACGCAATGCCGGTGAAGACCCGCTGGAGCCCCTGATCGACGCACTTGAGAATGGCGACGGCATCATCCTTTTCCCGGAGGGCACACGCGGCCATGCGGAGGAACCTGCGCCGTTCAAGGCCGGCCTGTATAACCTCGCGCAGCGTTTCCCGCAGGTGGTGCTGGTGCCCACCTGGATCAACAACGTGCAGCGGGTGATGCCCAAGGGCGAAGTGGTGCCGGTGCCGGTCTTGTGCTCGGTCACTTTCGGCGCACCCATCCGGCTGGAAGCAGGTGAAGAGCGGCGTGCGTTTCTGGACCGCGCCCGTGCCTGCGTGATCGCCCTGCGTGACGTGTAAGTTTGCCGATTCAACGCCCGCGCGATGTACCTCTACCTGAAAAACCTCACCAGCACGCAGCAGGTCGGCGCGATGTTCATCATCCTGTTTGGCCTCTTGATGCTGGCGAATCTGCTCCATTTCTTTTATACCCTGCGCGAACACGGCGACGACGACGCTGCCGGAGCGCGCCGCCAGGAGTTGCGCAACCTGCAGGGCATTTTGCGCACCAGCTGGGTCATGATGATCGTCTTCTGGGTCGGCTGGATGGCGGGCGAATGGGTGGCGATCTGGCTCTTCGGCCTGGTGGCGTTTTTCGCGCTGCGCGAGTTCCTCACGCTTTCGCCCACGCGCCGGGGCGACCACCGCAGCCTGGTGCTGGCTTTCTTTGTGGTGTTGCCAGTGCAATTCTGGCTGGTCGGCACCGAGCGCTTTGACCTGTTCACCGTGTTCATACCGGTTTATGTGTTCCTCGCCATCCCGGTGGTGAGCGCACTGGCGGACGACCCGACGCGGTTTCTGGAGCGCAACGCCAAGCTGCAATGGGGCATCATGGTGTGCATTTACGGCATGAGCCATGTGCCAGCGCTGTTGCTGCTGGATTTTCCCAATTACGACAAGAAAAACGCCTTCCTGGTTTTCTTTCTCGTGATCGTGGTGCAAACCTGCGTCGTGGTGCAGCACTTTGCCTCGCGTTATTTCAAGGCGCCACCAGCTGCGCCCAACATCAGCCAGAGTTTCAACTGGCGCAGCTGGTTCATTGCGCTGCTGGTGGCGGGTCTCGCGGGCACGGTGTTGTCGGGCATCACGCCGTTTTTTCCGGCGCAGGGATTCGTCATGGCGGTGATCGCCTGCACGGCCGGCACACTGGGCCACTTTGTGATGAAGGCACTCAAGCGCGACCGCGGTATTCCGAGCTGGGGCGGGCAGATGGCGTCTGTCACCGGCGCGGGCGGGCTGCTGGACCGGGTCGACGCCCTGTGTTTTGCAGCGCCGGTGTTTTTCCACTCGGTGCGCTGGTATTTTGACCTGTGAGCCGGGTTTGATTGAATAATTAACACCCATGTTAATTTTATCTGCTTTATGGGCTGAAAATCGCATTTTTAGAGATTTTTTGGCATCAAAGTCACGAATTATATGGATTGTTAGCTATATTATTAATAGCATTTATGCAGGGCACGTTGCCGCATGAGAATCCTCGGCATCGACCCCGGTTTGCGCACCACCGGTTTTGGCGTGATTGACGTGGCGGGCAGCCAGCTTTCCTACGTGGCCAGTGGCACTATCAGCACCATCCACCTTGACAAGGGCCAGTTGCCCGAGCGGCTCAAGGTGCTGTTTGACGGCGTGCGTGAAGTGGTGGCGCGTTATGCGCCCGATGAAACCTCGGTGGAGATCGTTTTCGTCAATGTCAACCCGCAAAGCACGCTGCTCCTGGGCCAGGCGCGCGGCGCGTGTATCACGGCACTGGTTTCCAGCGACTTGCCCGTGCACGAATACACCGCGCTGCAAATGAAGCATGCCGTGGCCGGGCATGGCCGCGCAGACAAAACACAGGTGCAGGAAATGGTCAAACGGCTGCTGAAACTGCCGGGCCTGCCGGGCAAAGATGCCGCTGATGCGCTCGGTCTGGCCATCACCCATGCGCATGCTGGCGCCGGGCTGGCACGCCTGCAGGCGGCCAAGGGGCTGGGCGCGGGGCTCGACGCCGCCGTGGGCAAACGCTCTTACCGCGCGGGGCGCAGCCGGTAACTTGCCCTGCAGGTCGACCCCGCCGGATTCAATGTCAGGCCAGGCGCTCCAGCACCAGCACCGCAAAAAACCCGAACGCGGCAATCAGGGTCCACTTCAAGATGAGCAGGCCCCATTTTTTGAAGCGGACCTGGCCGGTGCCGGCATAGAAGGCGAAGGACACGACCGCTCCGATCAGCAGCAGCATGATGAGCCAGCGGAACAGGAGCATGGTCGGGTGTGTTACCAGGCGCGTGCCAGCTGGCCAAAACCGCTGGGCGCGAGTTTCTCGTCTTCAAAGGTGGCGACCTCCCAGGCGTCGGCACGCGAGAGCAGCTCACGAAGGAGCTTGTTGTTCAGCTCATGGCCTGAGCGAAAGGCGCTGTAGGCTGCCAGCAGCGGTTTGCCCAGCATGTGCATGTCGCCCATGGCGTCGAGGATTTTGTGTTTGACGAACTCGTCGTCATACCGCAGGCCACCGGCGTTGAGGATCTTGTAGTCGTCCATGACGATGGCGTTGTCGAGCCCGCCACCCAGGCCCAGGCCGTTGACGCGCATGTTTTCGACGTCTTTGGTGAAACCGAAGGTGCGCGCCCGGGCGATGTCGCGCGAGTAGGAGTCGCGGCTCATGTCAAACTCAACGCGCTGGCCGGAGGAATCGACCGCCGGGTGGTCAAAATCGATTTCAAAGCTGAGTTTGTAGCCGTGGTATGGCTCGAGGCGCGCCCAGCGTTCGTCCTGACCCGCACCCACGCGCACCTCAACCGGCTTGAGCACGCGGATGAAACGCCGCGGCGCGTTCAGGAGTTCTATCCCGGCGCTTTGCAGGAGAAAGACAAACGAGGCAGCGGAGCCGTCAAGAATCGGCACTTCTTCGGCGGTGATGTCAACATACAGGTTGTCGACACCCAGGCCGGCGCAGGCTGACATCAAATGCTCCACTGTGGAGACACGCGCGCCGCCGTTGGACACCCGCGTGGCCAGCCGGGTGTCGGTCACCGCGGTGGCCGCCATCGGAATGTCCACCACATGCGGCAGGTCAACGCGCCGAAAGACGATCCCTGTATCAGCCGGCGCCGGGCGCAACGTCAGCTCGACCCGCTGCCCGCTGTGCAGGCCCACCCCCACCGCCTTGGTGAGGGATTTGAGGGTGCGCTGTTTAATCACACCGCAATTTTAGTTGAGACACGTTTTCCGACGGGCCGCCCCCAGGAAAACGCGGCCCCCTCCGGGGGGCAGGGAGCCTCACGCAGTGGGCGACCGTGGGGGCCACGTCCTTAATCAGCTTGTTTTCTGAGAAAAGCAGGGATTTCGTAATCGTCCATGCCACCGCTGGACAGGGCGTCAACCTTCGCCGCCGCGGAGGTGCGGCCACGCCAAACCGCTGGCGTTCCCATGCTGCCGTAATCGGGTTGGGCGCCCATCAGGGGTGAGGCCTGGGTGACGGCGCCGCTGCTGGCAACGTTGGTCAGCGTGGGCACGTGAAAGGGCACGTTGTCGGTGCCGGTGCGCAACACCTGCAGGGGCGGCGCGGTGCGGCGCTGGCCCTGTCGCGACAGGCCGGTAGCGACCACGGTGACGCGGATGTCGTCGCCCAGACTGTCGTCGTAGGCGGTGCCGTAAATCACGTGGGCGTCAGCTGAGGCGTAGGCACGGATGGTGTTCATGGCCAGGCGCGACTCAGCCAGTTTGAGCGAACCCTTGCTGGCGGTGATCAACACCAGGACACCTTTGGCGCCAGAGAGGTCCACGCCTTCGAGCAGCGGGCAGGCGACTGCCTGCTCGGCGGCAATGCGGGCGCGGTCCGGCCCGCCCGACATGGCGGTGCCCATCATGGCCTTGCCAGGCTCACCCATCACGGTGCGTACGTCTTCAAAGTCGACGTTCATGTGCGCCGGCACGTTGATGATCTCGGCAATGCCGCCAACCGCGTTTTTGAGCACGTCGTTGGCATGCTTGAAAGCCTCGTCCTGCGTGATGTCTTCGCCCAACACGTCCAGCAGTTTTTCATTCAGCACGACGATCAGGGAGTCGACATTGGCTTCAAGCTCGGCCAGGCCGTTGTCGGCGTTGGCCATGCGTCGCCCGCCTTCGAATTCGAACGGTTTGGTAACCACGCCCACGGTGAGGATGCCCATTTCGCGCGCGACCCGTGCGATCACAGGTGCAGCGCCCGTGCCGGTGCCGCCGCCCATGCCGGCGGTGATGAACAACATGTGCGCGCCGTCGATGGAGGCACGGATGTCTTCGAGTGCCTGCTCGGCCGCATCACGGCCCTTGTCGGGTTTGCTACCCGCGCCCAGACCGGTGTTGCCAAGCTGGATGGTTTTGTGGGCGGCGCTGCGGCTCAGGGCCTGCGCATCGGTGTTGGCGCTGATGAATTCGACGCCCTGCACGCCACGTTCGATCATGTGCTCCACCGCGTTGCCACCACCACCGCCAACCCCGATCACCTTGATCTGGGTGCCCATGTTGAAGGTCTCTTCCTCAATCATTTCGATGCTCATGTGATTCTCCAAAAAATGCAGTTGCCTAAAAAATTGTGTCTCGTTGTTCTTCCAATCAACTCATGAAGGCGGGCCGGTGCACCGCCATCGTTCGGGCGACCTGTCTGGTGGCCCAACCGAACCTGTCATGTTGATTGATGTCATCATCGTGTTGTCGATCGTGTTTTAGAAATTGCCGACAAACCAGTCTTTGACCTGGCCAAACGCGGTTTTCATCGAGCCATTTTTCTGCGCCACCTTCATCCCGCGCAGGCGCGCCAGGCGCGCTTCCTCAAGCAGGCCCATGACCGTTGCGGCACGCGACTGCGCCACCATGTCAGAGAGCGACCCGGTGTATTTGGGAACACCGCGGCGCACGGGTTTCAGGAAAATGTCTTCACCAAGCTCCACCATGCCCGGCATGACGCAGCTGCCGCCAGTGAGCACGATGCCACTGGACAACACCTCTTCAAAACCCGAGCTGCGGATCACCTGCTGCACCAGCGAGAAAATCTCTTCAACACGCGGTTCGATCACGCCCGCAAGCGCCTGGCGCCCCAGCATGCGCGGGCCCCGGTCGCCGAGGCCCGGCACTTCCACCTGGGTGTCGGGGTCGGCCAGCAACTGTTTGGCGCAGCCGCTTTCAACCTTGATGTCTTCGGCGTCCTTGGTGGGCGTGCGCAGGGCCATGGCGATGTCGCTGGTGATCAGGTCACCCGCAATCGGGATCACTGCCGTGTGCCGGATCGCTCCGTTGGTGAAGATGGCCAGATCAGTGGTCCCCGCGCCGATGTCGACCAGCGCCACACCGAGCTCGCGTTCGTCTTCCGTCAGCACCGAGAGGCTGCTGGCCAGCGGGTTGAGCATCAGCTGCTCAACTTCCAGGCCGCAGCGGCGCACACATTTAATGATGTTTTCAGCGGCGCTCTGGGCACCCGTGACGATGTGCACCTTGGCCTCAAGGCGGATGCCGCTCATGCCGATGGGTTCTTTCACATCCTGCCCGTCGATCACGAACTCCTGGGGCTCAACCAGCAACAGGCGCTGGTCGGTGGAGATGTTGATGGCCTTCGCGGTCTCGACGACCCGCGCCACATCCGCTTGCGTGACTTCGCGGTCCTTGATGGCTACCATGCCGCTGGAGTTGATGCCGCGGATGTGGCTGCCGGTGATGCCGGTGTAGACGCGCTGAATCTTGCAGTCGGCCATCAACTCGGCCTCCTTGAGCGCCTGCTGGATGCTTTGCACGGTGGCGTCAATGTTCACCACCACGCCGCGCTTGAGCCCATTGCTGGGCGCCACGCCCAGGCCGGCGAGTTTGAGCTCGCCGTTTGGCATGACCTCGGCCACCACCACCATCACCTTGGCGGTTCCGATGTCCAGGCCAACGACCAGGTCCTTGTATTCTTTTGCCATATTGCGTTTGTGCTCCTGTCTTTGCTGTCGCTATTTCTGGGGGGACGGCAATACCGTGGTGGTGACGCCCCGCAACCGGATCGCATAACCCCCTTCGTGTCGCAGGTCGGCGGACTCCAGTGCTTCGGGTTTGCGGCCGTGTTGTGCGGCGGCCTGGCTCAAGGTGGCGAGGAAACGCCGGGTGCGCACCTTGACCTCGTCGACGCTGCCGCGGCCAAGCTGCAGGACGGCACCGGTGTCCAGACGCGAGACCCAGCCTCCCCGGCCGGACAATTCCAGCTGGTCGATTTCCAGATTGAGGTTTTCAAAGAGCGGCTGCAGCGCCTGGTAGGTAGCCAGCACCTGGGCGGCCTGTCCGTCCGGGCCATGCAGGCGGGGCAACACGTCTTGCTCGACCTCATCGACATTGGCCTCAAAGACCTCGCCAAAACTGTTCACGAGCCGCGACTCGCTTTCCGGGCCCCAATAAGCCACGGCCTGGTGCTCCTTCAGGTTGACGTGCAGGCGATTGGGGAATTCGCGTTTCACCACCGCCTGGCGGACCCACGGAACCGACTCAAAGGCCTGTCGGGCACGGGCCAAGTCCAGCGTGAAAAAGCTGCCGGCCAGTCGGGGCGCCACATTTGCCTTCAAGGTCAGGGCGTTGTTGTGGCTGACTTCACCAGTCACCACAATGCCGGAGATTGAGAACCAGGGTGCCCGCAGTGCCCAGGTGACCAAAGCGCCGGCGACCAGCACAACAAAGACGACCACCAGCACAGTCGTGGTCGCATTGATCAGGCGGATGTCCAGCGGCATGGGAAGGGGTTGGTTCATGCCGGCGCTCCCGTTTTGGGCCGGTTTGCGGATGCAGGCGTGTTGTCCAGTGCTGCCAGCTCAAGGATACGCAGGCACAGTGCCTCATAGGAGATACCGGCGGCCTTGGCCGACATCGGCACCAGGGAGTGAGAGGTCATGCCGGGCGATGTGTTCATCTCCAGCAAAAAGGGCTTGCGGTCGCTGGCCCGGATCATCAGGTCGGCGCGTGCCCAGCCGCGGCAACCCAGCGCGTTGAACGCTGCCAACACGATGCGCGAGATCTCCTTCTCTTCCGCTGCAGGCAACCCGCTCGGACACTGGTACTGCACGACGTCGGTGAAATACTTGTTCTGGTAGTCGTAGGCACCTTCTGGCGCCTTGATGCGGATCACCGGAAAGGCGACGGCGCCTGATCCGACGCCAATCACCGGGCATGTGACCTCTTCGCCCTCAATAAACTCCTCGCACAAGACATCCGGATCATGTCCAGCTGCGACGGTTACGGCCTCTTGCATTTGCGAGTAACCGGTGACCTTGCTCACGCCAATGGACGAGCCTTCACGTGGCGGCTTGACGATCAAAGGCAGGCCGAGCTCATCCGGTACGGCAATGACCTGCTCCCGCTGTTGGCGGCCAGCTTCCAGCAGCACGTACCGGGGCGTTGGCAAGCCGGCGTGAAGCCAGACGCGTTTGGTCATGACCTTGTCGATGGCGATGCTGGACGACATCACGCCCGAGCCGGTATACGGAATACCCATCAGCTCCAGCGCACCCTGCACGGTTCCGTCTTCACCGAAACGGCCATGCAAGGCAATGAAGCATCGCTGGAAACCTTCACGCTTGAGCTCTGACATGTCACGGCCGGCCGGATCAAAGGCGTGTGCGTCCACACCTTGGGACAAGAGCGCCTTGAGCACACCATTGCCCGACATCAGCGAGACCTCGCGCTCAGCAGAAGCCCCACCCATCAGGACCGCCACTTTTCCAAAATTGGGATTTGTCTGGCTCATCGGTTTCATCCTGGGTGGGCGTCCTGCCCGGTTTGCGCCAGCATTTGCGCCAACCTGGCCGGCATGGCACCAATCGATCCTGCGCCCATGCACAACACAACATCGCCGGCTTGGGCGTTCTCAACCACAGCCTCAGCCATGTTGGCAATCTCGTCAACGAACACCGGCTCCACCTTGCCCGCCACGCGCAGGGCCCGCGCCAGCGCGCGACCGTCGGCAGCCACAATGGGCGCTTCGCCAGCGGCATACACCTCGGACAGCAGAACCAGGTCAGCGGCCCCAATGACTTTGACAAAATCTTCGAAGCAGTCACGGGTGCGGGTGTACCGATGCGGCTGAAAAGCCAGCACCAGCCGCCGGCCCGGAAATGCGCCGCGCGCTGCCGCCAGCGTGGCCGCCATCTCGACCGGGTGGTGGCCGTAATCGTCCACCAGGCGGAATACGCCGCCACCCTTCGCCGGCAAATCGCCATAACTCTGAAAGCGCCGGCCCACACCCTGGAACGTCTCCATGGCACTGACCACGGCTGCGTCCTGCACGTTGAGTTCAACCGCCACGGCAATGGCCGCCAACGCGTTCAGTACGTTGTGGCGGCCCGGCAAATTCAGCACAACCTTCAAGTCCGGCAAGGTGACGCCATTGCGCCTTTGCACCGTGAACTGCATTTGCCCGTCGACCGCCAGCACATCAACCGCACGCACCTGCGCGCCTTCGTCAAAACCATATGTGGTGACCGGGCAGGTCACCAGCGGCACGATGTCGCGCACGGCAGCGTCATCCACACACAGGATGGCTGTGCCGTAAAACGGCATGCGGTGCAGGAAATCGACGAACGCCTGCTTGAGGCGCTCAAAGTCGTACCCGTAGGTCTCCATGTGGTCGGCGTCAATGTTGGTCACCACAGCCATCACCGGCAGCAGATTCAGGAACGACGCGTCGGATTCATCCGCCTCCACCACGATGTAGTCGCCCTTGCCCAGGCGTGCGTTGGCGCCGGCACTGGTGAGGCGTCCGCCAATCACGAAGGTCGGGTCCAGACCGGCTTCGACCAGCACACTGGCGACGAGGCTGGTGGTGGTGGTCTTGCCGTGGGTGCCGGCAATTGCGACCCCCTGTTTGAGGCGCATCAACTCGGCCAGCATCAGGGCCCTGGGAACGATGGGGATGTGGTGTTCGCGCGCTGCCAGCACCTCAAGGTTGTCGTCCTTGACCGCAGTTGACGTAACCACCGCATCGGCGCCTTGCACGTTTTGCGCTGCGTGGCCGATGAAGGTGTTGATCCCCAGTCCGCCGAGCCGCCGTAGCGTGGCGCTGTCAGACTGGTCTGAGCCGGAAATGGTGTACCCCAACGTGTGCAACACTTCGGCGATGGCGGACATGCCTGAGCCGCCGATGCCGACGAAATGGATGTGTCTGACAGCGTGTTTCATGATTCCCTGCGCTTCGACGCCCAGGATTCGCATCCCTTGACGATGTGTTCGGTGGCGCCAGTCTTCGCCATTTTTTTGGCGGCAATGGCCGCTGCCATCAACGTTGGTCGATCAGCCCTGGCCAGCATGCGCGCAAGGCGCTCAGGTGTCAGATCAACTTGCTGCACCAGCCAGCCGCCACTTTTGTCGGCCAGAAAATTCGCATTCGTGGTTTGGTGATCGTCTACCGCAGATGGAAAAGGTACAAACACCGCGGCCACACCGACTGCCGCCAACTCGGTCACGGTGCTGGCACCGGCTCGGCAAATCACCAGATCGGCATCGGCCATGGCCTCTGCCGTGTTGTCGATGAACGGCGTCAGGTGGGCATGCACGCCCGCTTGGGCATAGTTGGCCTCCAATTGCCCGATTTGTTTTTGTCCACTTTGGTGGGTCACCATTGGCCGCGCGTCGATGGGCAACTGCGCCAACGCCTTGGGGACCACGTCATTCAGTGCCGACGCACCCAGACTGCCGCCAAGCACCAGAATGCGCAACGGCCCATGCCGCCGTGAAAACCGTGCGGCCGGATCTGCCTGATTCAGGAACTCGGGGCGCAACGGGTTGCCGATCCAGCGCGCCTGTTTGAGCACGTCCGGAAAGGCCGTATAAACGCTGCTGGCGAATCGCGCCAATTGGCGGTTGGCCATGCCCGCGACCGAATTTTGCTCATGCAGGATCAGGGCCTTGCGCAGCAACACAGCGACGATACCGGCGGGCACGGTGATGTAGCCGCCAAAGCCGACCACCACGTCTGGTTTGACGCGCCACATCACACGCAGGCTTTGCCAGGTGGCGCGCAGCAGGCGCAGCGGCAGGCCCACCAAGGCCGCCATGCCTTTTCCCCGCACTCCCGAAAATTCGACGGCGTCAAAATCGAAACCGCGGGGCGGCACCAGCTGGCTTTCCATGCTGGGTGTTGCCGCGGTCCCGCTGGAGCCGAGCCAGGAAACCTTCCAGCCCGCGTCGCGCAAGGCGCCAGCAACGGCCAGGCCCGGGAAGATGTGACCACCCGTTCCGCCAGCGACAACGAGCGCGGTTTTGCTCATTTGCGCCCCCCTTGCATCATGGCGCGGCTTTCATGGTCAATGCGCAACACGACAGCGATGGCGATCACGTTGACGAGAATCGCCGAACCCCCAAAACTCATCAGCGGCAAGGTAAGCCCCTTGGTGGGCAAAGCGCCCAGGTTCACACCCATGTTGATGAAGGCCTGAAATCCCATCCAGACACCTACGCCCTGCGCCACCAAGCCGGCAAAAACCCGGTCCAGCGCGATGGCTTGCCGGCCGATGTGCATCATGCGCCGCGTCATCCAGAAGAAAAGGGCGATCACGGCAATGACACCGACCAGACCAAATTCCTCGCCAATCACTGCCAGCAGAAAGTCGGTGTGCGCTTCGGGCAACCAGTGAAGTTTTTCCACGCTGCCACCCAGACCAACACCGAAAATTTCGCCCCGGCCAATGGCAATCAGTGAGTGGGTGAGTTGGTAACCCTTGCCCAGCGCGTGTTCCTCAGCCCATGGATTGAGGTAAGCAAAAATGCGCTCACGGCGGAATTCACTCAAGGCGATCATCAAGCCGAAAGCCACCATCAAAATCGAGGCAATGAGGAAGAACATGCGGGCGTTCACGCCACCCAGAAACAGAATTCCCATGGCGATCACGGCGATCACCATGAAGGCTCCCATATCCGGTTCAGCCAGCAGCAAAAGCCCCACGATCGCGATCGCCACCGCCATCGGTGCGACGGCCTGGAAGAAGCGCTCTTTCACATCCATCTTGCGCACCATGTAGTCCGACGCATAAAGCAACACCGCGAATTTGGCGAGCTCGGAAGGCTGAAAACCGGTGATGCCCAGGGGAATCCAGCGCTTGGCGCCGTTGACGCCTTTGCCCACATGGGGTATCAGCACCACGACCAGCAAAATCAGCGAGACGACAAACAACCATGGCGCTGCTTTCTCCCAGGTTTCGATGGGTATCTGAAAAGCAATCAAGGCCGCGACAAATGCCACCCCAATCGAAATCACATGCCTCAACAGGAAATGGGTGTGGGTGTAGCGGGAAAACTTGGGGTTCTCCGGCATCGCGATCGAGGCCGAATAGACCATCACCAGGCCCCAGACCAGCAAGGCGACCGTGACCCAGATCAAGGACTGGTCCAGCCCAGGCGCGCGGCGGGGCATTTGTCCGGCAATGGGCAGGCGCTGGGTCAGGGTACTCATGTTTGCCCCTGCAGCACCGTGCCACGTTCGTGGGCCAAAGCCAGGACGGCCTCGCAAAACATGGCGGCACGGTGGCCATAGTTGTCGAACATGTCAAAACTCGCACAGGCCGGCGACATCAGCACGGCATCCCCAGCATGTGCCGCACGGTTGGCGAGCACCACTGCGTCCTGCATCGAGACAGCGTCGAGCAGCGGCACGCCCGTGGGCTCGAGTACCTCGCGGATTTTTGGCGCATCACGTCCGATCAGGACAGCGGTTCGCACAAACTTGGCCACCGGCGCGGCCAGCGGCGTGAAGTCCTGGCCCTTGCCATCACCGCCCAAAATGACTACCAGCTTGCGTTCTGCGCCCAGCCCATTCAACGCCGCGATGGTGGCCCCCACGTTGGTGCCCTTGCTGTCGTCAAAAAACTCGACTTCGTTGACGGTGCCAACCGACTCCACGCGGTGGGGTTCACCCCGGTATTCGCGCAGTCCGTACAACATGGGCGCCAAAGTGCAGCCTACGGCCGAGGCCAGGGCCAATGCCGTGAGTGCATTGACGGCATTGTGGCGGCCCCGGATACGCAAGGCATCGGCGGGCATCAAACGCTGGATGAAGAGCTCCTGCGGTTCCTCATTGCGTTTTCGGCGCGCCCCGTCAGCCTCCTGCGTACGGACCAGCCAGGCCATGCCGTTGACCTCCTCGATCCCAAAATCTCCTGGCCGCTCGGGCATGTCACTGCCAAAAGTAAGGTATTCGCGGTTTTCCTGGCGCTCGCGGGCCTTGCGTTCCCTGGCGTTTGCAGGTTGCGTTGGCGCTGGCAACATGGCCATCACGGTGGGGTCATCGCGGTTGAGGACCATCAGGCCTTTAGCGCCAAACACTTTCGCTTTTGCCGCTGCATAGGATTGAAGGTTGCCATGCCAGTCCAGGTGATCCTGCGAAACATTCAACACGGCGGCCACGGTCGGTTCAAAGGTTTCGGCCTCGTGCAACTGAAAGCTGGAGAGTTCCAACACCCAGACATCCGGCAAGTTGTTGCCATCCAGGCGCGCCGCCAGGGTATCCAGAAGCGTTGGGCCGATGTTGCCGGCAACGGCGACCGACTTGCCCGAGCGCTCGACCAATTGGCCGGTGAGTAACGTCACTGTCGTCTTGCCATTGGTGCCGGTAATTGCAATCACCTGGGGGGAATAGCCGGTTTCGGATTTGAGCGCCAACAGGGCCGAGGAAAACAATTCCAGTTCGCCCATCGGCTTTTCGGCGCTGCCATCCGCTGCCACCAGCGCCGGCGCAACATCAACCGGTGTAAGCCCCGGGCTTTTGAACACGTGGGTATACGGCCTGTCGGGCGTACGGATGCTGTCAAACCCGCCATGAATAAACACGGCACCCGCAACCTCTGCATTCAGGACATCGAGATTCGGCGGGCTCTGGCGGGTGTCGGCCACGGTGATGCGGGCGCCTTGGCGCGCGCACCAGCGCGCCATCGCAAGTCCGGAGGTGCCAAGGCCCAGGATGAGAACATCTTGATCTTTGAGGTTGATCACGTTCCCTACCTCAATTTCAAGGTGGAGAGGCCCACCAGGCACAGGAGCATGGTGATGATCCAGAAACGCACCACCACTTGCGTTTCTTTCCAGCCGGTTTTTTCAAAGTGGTGGTGCAGAGGCGCCATTTTCAGGATCCGCCGGCCTTCGCCGTACTTGTGCCGGGTGTATTTGAACCAGACCACCTGAACCATCACGGAGAGGGCCTCCACCACGAAGATGCCACCCATGATGGCCAGCACAATCTCCTGCCGCACGATCACGGCAATGGTGCCCAGGGCGCCACCGAGCGCCAGGGCACCCACGTCTCCCATGAAGACCTGAGCCGGGTGTGTGTTGAACCACAGGAACGCCAAACCCGCGCCGGCCATCGCCGCACAAAAAATCAGGAGCTCACCCGATCCGGGGATATACGGGAAGAAAAGGTACTTCGAATAAACCGAACTGCCGGTGACATAGGCGAAAACGCCCAGCGCCGATCCAACCATCACGACGGGCATGATCGCCAGGCCATCAAGCCCATCCGTCAGGTTCACGGCATTGCTGGATCCCACAATCACCAGGTACGTGAGGATCACAAAACCCAACACCCCCAGAGGGTAGGTGATTTCCTTGAAGAATGGCAACATCAAACCGGCCTTGGGCGGCAAGTTCAGGTCGAACCCCGATTGCACCCACTTGAGGAACAGCTCAAAGACGCGCACGTTGGAGTTTTCCGAGATGCTGAAGACCAGGTACAGCGCGGCCACAAGGCCAATCACCGACTGCCAGAAATATTTTTCGCGCGAACGCATGCCTTCGGGGTCTTTGTTGACCACTTTGCGCCAGTCGTCAACCCAGCCAATCGCACCGAAACCCAAGGTGACCAAAAGGACGATCCAGACAAAACGGTTGGTCAGGTCAAACCACAAAAGCGTCGAGACAGAGATGCACAGCAGGATCAGCACGCCGCCCATGGTGGGTGTGCCGCTTTTGCTCAAATGCGACTCCATGCCGTAACCCCGCACGGGCTGGCCTATTTTCAGCCGCGTGAGGTACCGGATCACGGCCGGCCCGGCAAACAGCCCCATCATCAAGGCCGTCAAAGCCGCCATCACGGCGCGGAACGTGATGTACTGAAACACCCTGAAAACACCGAATTCCGGCGACAGGGTTTGCAGCCATTGGGCCAGGCTCAGGAGCATGCTGCCTCCGACTTTTCCTGCGCGTTGTCCTGAAGGGCGTTGACCACCCGCTCCATGCGCATGAATCGTGAGCCCTTCACCAGAACCGTGTTGTAATTTTTTGCCACAGCCCGCAACTCCCGGTTCAGGTGAACGACGTCGCTGAAGTGCCGGCCCGCACCAAACCCGGTGCTGGCTAGCTTGGACATCTCACCCAGTGTGCACAGGCCTTCAATGCCTGCCGCTTTTGCGTAGGAGCCGGCTTCCGCATGAAATTGCGGCCCCCGATCGCCCACCTCTCCCATGTCGCCGAGCACCAGCATGCGCGGCGCCGGCATAGCGGCCAGCACGTCAATGGCCGCTTTCACAGAATCCGGATTCGCGTTATAGGTATCGTCAATGAGCGTGAAACGGTAAGCACCCACTGCACCCGGCACCGACATGGAGCGTCCGCGTACCGGCTCGAATGCTTCCAGCCCCTGCGCAATGGTGGCAGGGGACACTCCAGCGGCCAGGGTGCAGGCAATTGCGGCCAAGGCATTTTTGACGTTGTGGCGGCCCGCGATGCGCAGCGTGAAGTGCAGTGGACCCGCGGGTGATTTCACCTGAACCTGCCAGGCATTGCCCTGCCACTCTGCCTTCACGCATTGAATGTCCGCGTCGCCGCTTTTTGTGTCGTCGGCGAAAGTCATGCAGGCCCGTGGGTCAGCAAGCTGGTGCCACAGGCCACTGAATTCATCGGAATGCGGAAATACGGCCACACCGTGGCCCTGCAAAGACGCCAGTACCGCGCCGTTTTCCCGGGCAACGGCGTCAACCGTTGCCATGAATTCCAGGTGCTCACGCTGCGCGTTGTTCACGAGGGCAATGGTGGGTTGGGCAAGTTTTGCCAATTCGGCGATCTCACCGGGATGGTTCATGCCGAGCTCAACCGCAGCAATTCGGTGGTGGGACCGAAGGCGCAGCAGGGTCAGGGGCACACCAATATCGTTGTTGAAGTTGCCCTGCGTGGCCAGCACTTCCCCCGGCGCATGGGCTGCCAGGATGCTGGCAACCATCTGGGTAACCGTGGTTTTGCCATTGCTTCCGGTGATGGCGATCAGCGGCAGCGTAAATTGCGCACGCCAGGCTGCGGCAAGTGTTGCCAGCGCTGCACGCGTATCGGTCACCACCAGGCCGCTCAGGCCGCATTGGCCCAACGCCTCCTGCGAGCTGCAGATGGCGGCGACTGCGCCCTTGGCCCGCGCATCCGCGAGGAACTGGTTGCCGTCAAACCTGTCACCTTTGAGCGCGACAAAAAGATCACCCGGCTGGATGCTGCGCGTGTCGGTGTGAACCCGCACGACACGGGTATTGGCATCACCTTCCAATCGGGCAGCCGGCAACCATTGCGCGGCCAGGGCGAGTGTCATCATCGGTGCGCTCAAGGGGAAACTCCCCGCGGAAACGCAGCGGTGCTGCGCTTTTTCAAGGCGGCAAGCACATGGGTCTGGTCTGCAAAGGGTAACTTCTCGCCCTTGATTTCCTGGTAGTCTTCATGCCCTTTGCCGGCCACCAGAACGACGTCATTGGCGCCCGCATGGCGCACCGCACACGCAATCGCCTTGGCCCGGTCCGGTTGGCTGTCCACGCCAACCCGGCCAGCGATGCCAGCGATGATCTGGTCAATGATGAATTGCGGTGGCTCCGTGCGCGGGTTGTCGCTGGTGACGAGAACGTGATCGGCAAATTGCGCGGCCACGGCACCCATAAGCGGGCGTTTGCCAGCGTCGCGGTTACCGCCGCAGCCAAACACACACCACAATTTTCCGCCACGCGATGCCGCAAGCGTACGCAAGGCAAGCAGGGTTTTTTCCAGCGCGTCTGGCGTGTGGGCATAGTCCACCACGACCAGGGGATCACCACTTGAACCCAGGCATTCCATTCTTCCGGGTACCGATGGCAAGGCCTGGCACGCCTGCACGGATTCGCGCAGCGGCACACCCAGGCCGCGCATGGCTGCGATGACCCCCAGCAAATTGGCGACGTTGTAGTGGCCAATCATGCGAGTCGCAAGCGTATGCGACTCGCCTTGTTCCGTCACCGTGAAGCGCAGTCCGTTGTTGTCGTAGTTGATGCTGCTGGCCTGCAGACGGGCGGAGGCGCTGGTTGACACCGTCCATAAATCCAGCGGCCGTTGCTCGCCGCCATTTGACGCCCGTCCCTTTATCAGGGCAGCCAGTTCGGCACCCTTCCCGTCGTCGATATTGACCACGGCGGCCTGCAGGCCCGGCCACGCGAACAGGTCCGCTTTGGCCTGCCAATACGCCTGCATGGTGGCGTGGTAGTCAAGGTGATCCTGGGTGAAGTTGGTGAACAGGGCAACACGGATGTGCGTGCCATCCAGGCGCCGCTCCACGATACCGATGCTGGAGGCCTCGACCGCACAGGCCCGCAGCCCCTGGGTGACAAAATCACGCAAACTGCTTTGCAAAAGCACGGGGTCGGGTGTCGTCAAACCCGTGTTTTGGACCTTGAACGAAAACTCGGAGCCGCCTACCGCGTCGCTCTGGACCGCCGTCGGCAGGCCAATGCCCAAGGTGCCAATGAGCCCGCAGGCAAATTGGGTCGAAGGTTTCAGGTTTGACAAGGCGTGGGCCAGCCACCAGGCGGTGGTGGTCTTGCCATTGGTGCCGGTGATGGCCACCACGTCCAGTGCCCGCGACGGCTCTTCAAAATACGCGGCGGCTATAGGGCCAGTGGCCGCTTTAAGGCCGGCATAACTGGCAATGGCCTCGCCCTGAAAGGCAAATTCCTCAACACCTTCCCGGGCCACCAAGCAGGCGCTCGCGCCGCTGGCCAGCGCAGCGTCGACAAAGCGACGGCCGTCTGTACCAGCGCCTGGCCAAGCAATGAAACCATCGCCCGCGCGCACTTTGCGGCTGTCGGTGGTGAGCGCACCGGTCACCCGGCCACGCAACCAGTTTGCAGCCTCAAGCGGCGTGTGCAGGGTGCGCACGGCTGCCATCAAAAACTCTCCTCCACAGCGGCGATGATTTGCGGCTTCACCGCCATGTCCGGTTGAACCGCCATCATGCGCAGGGTTTGCTGCACCACTTCGCTGAACACCGGCGCCGCAACCAGGCCACCGTAATATTGCCCCGCCGTTGGCTCGTCAATCATCACGGCCACAATGATGCGCGGCTTGTCGATCGGCGCCATGCCGACAAACCAGCCGCGGTATTTACGGTTGCCTGCCGTGCCGTAGTTTTTGCCGACCTGTTTGATCGCCGTGCCGGATTTTCCACCGACCGAGTAGCCGATGGTCTGCGCCTTCTGCCCGGTGCCGCCCGGGCCCGCCGCCATTTCGAGCATCTTGCGCACCTGCC
Organism: Rhodoferax sp.; assembly: GCA_031397915.1. GTDB lineage: Bacteria > Pseudomonadota > Gammaproteobacteria > Burkholderiales > Burkholderiaceae_C > JANYCG01. The sequence continues at coordinate 30,927 of JANNMM010000034.1, forward strand.
CCGCTGTCTGTGACGACAACACCCGTGTGCCAGCTGCCGGCTCGCTGGTCTTGATCATCGTCGCCGGAATGATTTCACCGTCGTGCGAGAACACCGTGTACGAACGCGCCATCTGGAACAGCGACGCCGACAGTCCGTACCCGTACGACATGGTGGCCTGTTCGATCGGACGCCAGGTCTTGTAGGGCCGCAGCCGCCCGGAGACTGCGCCGGGAAAACTGATCTGCGGCTTCTGCCCGAAACCCGCCTGCGAAAACATTTCCCACATTTCCCGCGGTTCCATCTTCATGGCGATTTTGGTGGTACCGATGTTGCTCGACTTCTGGATCACGCCTTCGACGGTCAACAGGCCATTCGGATGCGAGTCGGAGATGACGGCACCATGGATCGGCAACCGGCCGTTGCCGGTGTCGATGGGTGTTTGCGGGTTGACGCGCCCGGTTTCCAGAGCCAGCCCGATCGTGAACGGTTTGACCACCGAGCCGGGCTCGAAAGTATCGGTCAGCGCGCGGTTGCGCAACTGCTCCCCGCTCAGGTTGCGTCGTTTGTCGGGCACGTAACTCGGATAGTTGGCCAGCGCCAGCACCTCGCCGGTGATGGCGTCCAGCACCACCACGCTGCCGGCCTTGGCCTTGTGCGTCGTGACCGCGTCGCGCAGTTTCTGATAGGCGAAGAACTGCACTTTGCTGTCGATGCTCAGCTGGATGTCTCGGCCGTCTGCGGGTGGCACGGTTTCACCCACAGATTCCACCACGCGCCCCATGCGGTCCTTGATGACACGGCGCGAACCAGCACGCCCGGCAAGGTCTTTGTTGAACGCGAGCTCGACCCCTTCCTGGCCCAGGTCTTCCACGTTGGTGAAACCGACCACATGAGCCGCCGCCTCCGCTTCCGGGTATTGGCGCCGGTATTCCTTGCGCTGGTAAATGCCCTTGAGGTCCATGGCCGTGATCTGTTTGGCCACCGCGTCGTCGACCTGGCGCTTGAGCCAGACAAAGGTCTTGTCGTCGTCGCTGAGTTTTTGGGTCAACTCCGCCACCGGCATTTCCAGCAATTTGGCCAGCTGGGCGATCTGCTTTTTGGTCAGCTGGACATCTTCCGGAATGGCCCAGATGCTGGGCGCAGGCACGCTGGAGGCGAGGATCAGGCCATTGCGGTCCAGGATGCGCCCGCGGTTGGCTGGCAGTTCCAGCGTGCGCGCAAACCTCACCTCACCCTGTTTTTGATAGAAGGCGTTGGACACCACCTGGATATAGGCCGCCCGCGCGCCCAGGGCCACAAATGCCACTGCAATCGCGGCCACGATGAACTTGCTGCGCCACACCGGCGTGCGGCTGGCCAGTAGCGGGCTGGAGGTGTAGGCAATGCCACGGCTCATGGGGTGCCTTTTTGCGCAGCAGCGGCGCGTTGTTCGGCAAGGGGCTCTTCCTTGTAGGTCACATAACTGGTGATGGCCGGTGTGGCCGTTCGCATGTGCAATTGGTCGCGGGCAAGGCGTTCGATGCGCAGGGGTGTCGCCTGGGCGCGGCGCTCCACCTGCAGGCGCTCGTTGTCGGATTCGATGCGCCGCGCCTCGGCGTTGACCCGGTCCAGCGCCGAGTAAAGGCGGCGCGATTCGTATTGCACACTCACCAGGTGCAGCGCACTGGCCAACACCGCCAGCAACAGCACAATATTCAACCTCGTCATGAACAGGCCCCCACGCTTGCCACTTCGTGTGCTGCGCTGCCCCCCGAGGGGGCCCTCGCGCCTTGGGACGGCCCTGCGGCGCTCATGCCTGCGTCCTTTGCGCGATCCGCATCACGGCACTGCGGGCGCGCGGATTGGCTGCGATCTCGGCTGCGCCTGGCCTGATGCGCCCCAGCGCCTTGAGCTTCATGGCCTTGGGCGCGGCAAACGGCGCGCGGCGATCAAACACCTCACGCGAATGGCTTGCGATGAACTGCTTGACGATGCGGTCTTCGAGCGAATGAAAACTGATCACCACAAGCCGGCCTCCAGGTTGCAGCACATCCAGACTTGCCCCTAGCGCCTGTTGCAGCTCTTCAAGCTCGGCGTTGATGTAAATCCGAAGAGCCTGAAATGTGCGCGTTGCAGGGTTCTGGCCCGGCTCGCGGGTTTTGACCGTGTCAGCCACGAGCTGGGCCAGCTCGGCGGTGGTTGAAATTGGGCCCCGAGCCTGTCGGCGCGCAACAATCGCCTTTGCAATGTTGCCAGCAAACCGTTCTTCACCATAGTCACGAATCACCTCCGCTATATTTTCGCTGCTTGCTGTCGCCAACCACGCGGCCACGGTTTGCCCGCGCGAGGTGTCCATACGCATGTCCAGGGGCGCGTCGAACCTGAAACTGAAGCCGCGTTCGGGCTTGTCGATCTGCGGCGAGCTGATGCCCAGGTCCATCAGGATGCCCGCAATACCGGCCGCTGGCAGGTGCGCGATGTCCTTGAAACCCTCGTGCCGGATGGAAAAGCGCGCATCGGTGATGGCCGCTGCTGCCGCCACCGCTTCCAGGTCCTTGTCGAAGGCAATCAGGCGCGCAGAAGGGCTGAGCTTCGAGAGCAACAGGCGCGAATGGCCGCCGCGCCCGAAGGTTGCGTCCACGAAGGTCGCATCCGCGGCGCTGCCTGCGTTCTGGTCCGTGTTGTTGAGAAGGGCTTCGACTGCTTCGTTCAACAAAACGGTGGTGTGTTGCCATGGGGTGTCCACCGTCCGCTCTTCAGAAAGAAAAATCCCTGAAGACGTCGGGCATTTCACCCTGCATCGCCTCGGCCTCGCGGGCCTCATAGGTGGCTTTGTCCCACAGCTCGAAATGTTCACCCATGCCCAGGAGCACGGTGTCCTTGACGATGCCGGCGCCACTGCGCAGCTCGGGCGAAATCAGTACGCGCCCGGTGGCGTCGATCTCGGCGTCCATCGCGTTGCCCAGGAAAATGCGTTTCCACCACTGCGCGGACATGGGCAAGGCGGCGATGCGGTCGCGGAATTTTTCCCATTCAGGGCGCGGAAACACCATGATGCAGCCGTGCGGGTGTTTCGTCATCGTCAACTGGCCGGCCGAAAGCGCCTGGAGGACCTCGCGGTGACGCGTCGGCACCGACAAGCGGCCCTTGCCATCCAGACTCAGCTGTGAAGCCCCTTGAAACACCAATCACCACCCTTTTTGATCGAAAACGCTGGAAAACCCGATGCGCCAGTGGCAAATACCACTTAATTGCACATTTTTGCACTGTACCAGCAATTCACCTCGATGCAAGCAGTAATTTGGTGATTATTTTCAATAAAATCAATAACTTAGACGTGATTTTAAAGGCGTTTCCGTGAAAAAATTCCTTCTAAATTAAGCACTTAGAGATTGATATGAATGTGATACCTGAGAAGAGGGGAATTTGTAAGCCCAAAAACAAGGCAGCGGCGAAGGGTTGACGCACACATTATCGCTTGTTTTGAAAAGATTAACTTGCAAGTTAACTAATTGTCAAATATCACAACTATTAACATGGGTGTTAACAATTTGAACAAATACGGAAAAATCTGCTTTTTCCTGATAAAAAAGACAGAGAAGTCACGTATTTATTAGATTTATTGCTATTTTTATTATAGCAAATTACGGCGCACGTGATTTTCCAATTGTTGACTCACACATCAACAAATGGAAGGGTGCTAAAGAATGTAGCGCGACAGGTCCTCGTTCATGCTCAGTTCGCCCAGGCGCCCGTCGACGTAAGCGGCGTCCACCGTGATGGTCTGACCGGCCAGCTTGGTGGCGTTGAAACTCACATCGTCCAGCAGGCGCTCCATCACCGTGGAGAGACGCCGCGCGCCGATGTTTTCGGTGCGTTCGTTCACGTCAAAAGCAATGTGCGCAAGCCGTGTGATGCCGTCATTTGAAAATTCCACCGCTACATTCTCGGTAGCAAGCAGTGCCTGGTATTGCTTGACCAGCGAGGCATGGGTTTGCGTGAGAATGGCTTCAAAGTCCTGCACCGAGAGTGACTGCAGCTCCACGCGGATGGGAAAGCGCCCCTGCAGCTCGGGAATCAGGTCGCTGGGTTTGCTCAGGTGAAAAGCGCCCGAGGCGATGAACAGGATGTGGTCGGTTTTCACCACGCCATATTTGGTCGACACCGAAGTGCCCTCCACCAGCGGCAGCAGGTCACGCTGCACGCCCTGGCGCGACACCTCGGCACCACTGGCCTCGCTGCGCGACGTGACCTTGTCGATCTCGTCGATGAAAACGATGCCATTTTGCTCCAGCATGTGGATGGCGTGAGCCCGGATTTCCTCTTCGTTGACCAGTTTCGCGGCCTCCTCGTCCACAGCGGCTCTCAAGGCCTCGCTGATCTTGAGCTTGCGCGTCTGGCGCTTCTCGCGGCCCAACTGGCCGAACATGCCGCGCAGCTGCTCGGTCATCTCCTCCATGCCGGCCGGACCCATGATTTCGAGGTGCGGCGGCGCCTGAGCCACCTCCATTTCGATGTCGCGGTCGGCCAGTTGCCCTTCGCGCAATTTTTTGCGGAAGGTCTGGCGCGCCGTGCTCTCGGGGGTGTCCGCCGTCTGTATTGAGGCCGCGTCGTGGCGGGGCCCGGGCAGCAGGATGTCCAGAATCCGCTCTTCAGCAGCGTCTTGTGCGCGCGCTTGCACCTTGGCCATCTCGGCCACGCGGGTCTGTTTCACAGCCACGTCGGCGAGGTCGCGGATGATCGCATCCACGTCCTTGCCCACATAACCGACCTCGGTGAATTTGGTCGCCTCGACCTTGATGAAAGGCGCGTCGGCCAGGCGCGCCAGGCGCCGTGCGATCTCGGTTTTACCGACGCCGGTGGGCCCGATCATGAGGATGTTTTTCGGCGTGATTTCGCCACGCAGCGCCGGTTCGACCTGCTGCCGGCGCCAGCGGTTGCGCAGCGCAATGGCGACGGCGCGTTTGGCCTGGTGTTGGCCGACGATGTGACGGTCCAGCTCGGCGACAATTTCCTGGGGCGTCATTCAAGCGTCTCGATGGTGTGGTTCATGTTGGTGTAAATGCACAGTTCGCCTGCGATTTCAAGCGACTTTCTGACAACCTGCTCAGCACCCAGCTCGGTGTGCTCCAGGAGCGCAATCGCCGCCGCTTGCGCATATGCGCCGCCCGAGCCAATCGTCACAATGCCTTTTTCCGGCTCGAGCACGTCGCCACTGCCGGTGATGATGAGTGAGACGTCTTTGTCGGCGACGGCCAGCATCGCCTCCAGGCGGCGCAAGACGCGGTCGGTGCGCCAGTCTTTGGTGAGCTCTATGGCGGCGCGGGTCAGGTTGCCCTGGTGTTTCTCCAGCTTGGCCTCAAACCGCTCGAACAAGGTGAAGGCGTCGGCCGTGGCGCCGGCAAAACCGGCCAGCACCTTGTTGTGGTACAGCTTTCGGACTTTGCGCGCCGTGCCTTTGACGACGATGTTGCCCAAGGTGACCTGGCCGTCGCCACCGATGGCAACGTCCCAGCCGGTGGGCGTCTTGCGGCGCACGCTGATGATGGTGGTTCCGTGAAATTGTTCCATGGGGTTTCCGGTTTGAAGTGTCGCTGCAGACGGCCCCCGCACTTGCGCTGGGCGATGCAGGCGCCCAAGACAGGGCTCTGGCGTCAATTCGCTCGCAAAACGACCTTGGCGTGTTCGTTGATGCCAATCACGTTGAAGAATGCGCCGACCAGCCGGTGCACTTCGCGGAACTGCACATGGCAGCCTTCTTCCTGCCGGTTGGCCACCCAGTTGAGGATGCTGCCGGCGGCCGAAAAATCAACCCGTATCAGCCGTGCGCAAGACACCACCAGGCGGCCTACACCCTGGTGGCGCCCGCTCTCCAGGCGCTGCAGCGCTTCGGCGGCGTCGCCCAGAATCTCGCCGGCCAGCTCGATCACCACCGCGGGCACATCTTCAAGGCCTGCAGGAACGGTGTAAGCGTCTTCGCGTCGCGCGTCCAGCATGGAGGAATGCGTATAGACCGAATCGAGTGGCGCCGAGCCGGTGACCTGAACGCCGTCCACCAGGTACTCGCAGGCTGCATCGGTCCAGGCCGGTGGTGACACCTCGTAGGTGACACAGTAATCGAGCGCCACCAGTTCAAACTCGTCCTGCATGCGCATGATGCGCAGCCCGTCCATGCGCATGCGCCACCATGTGGTGTTGACGGTTTTGCTGCCCGACGGCGTGCAGGCGCGAAGCACCCGGTCAAGGTTGCCCGCGCCTTCAAAGTGCAGGCGCACTTTTTGGCCGCACCAGGTGGCAAACAGGGTGGCCAGGGTTTTCATGGCGTCGGGCTGGATCTCGTGCAGCGCGCTCCAGTCGAGTTTCCACGGGGCCGGCGCGTTGGCCAGCGCCAAATGCAACTCGCCCATGGCCGCCAGGCTGAGGCTGGACGGGCTTTCCCAGATCGCCTTGGCCTGCAGGCCCTGCGGACGGGTGCGCTCGATTTCCTCGGCAACCCTGGCGTGGTGATGGTCCTGCATCGACATCCAGGCAGGCGCCGAGCGCCCCACCTTGGCCGCAAAATCCAGCGCCAGGCTGTCAAATTTGCCCGGCTGGTTGGTGGCACGGTAGAAATCGAACAGGGCCGCAACCCAAAGCTGGGCAAATTCGCTTTTACCGCCGCCCGATTTCAGGGCGTCCAGCAGCCCGGTTTCGGCGCCGTCGTTGTCGCCGTTGGCAAACCGGATGGCAGCCTCCTCCAGCTCTGGGTCGGACGCGTCATCGCTGAGCTCCTCGGCGAACAGCTTGGAGGTAGAGAACCCGGAGGCGCCGTCAAAATGCGGCCGCAGCGTCACCGGCGCGCTGGTGTATTTTCCCGACGCCTCGGCGCCTTCACGGTCGCCCACAGATTTTTTGGAGAAATTGGCGCCGGCGGGCGGTCCGTCAGCGCCCGCCTGGGTGGAGGCAAAGTCAGGCACGTGGCCGGCCGCTTCGCCCGGGGCGCTGGCGGCCACCGGGAAGCCGCCCTCGGCTGGCGCGCCGTCGATCTGTTTGCCCTTCCACCACTGTTTGGACATCTGGGCTTCGATTTCGTCGATTTTCTTGAGCGTGTGGGCGCGCTCGTCCAGGTTCGACGGAATGCTGCTCTGGTAAAACGAGGGCCGCCCGGCCACGTCCAGGGGCACGCCAGGGTCGCGGTTGCGCAACTTGCGCAATTGGTCAAACTCGCGCTTGCGGACAAAATCGTTCTGCCGCTTGCGCTCGATCATCTCCTTGAGCGCTTGCTTGCTGTAGCTACTTTCGGCGTCGGTCGACGGCGGGTTGTCCAGGTCCGACCAGTTGGTGGTCGGATTGCGGACGAACTTGGCCACCTTGGAAAGCAAACCGGAGGGGTTGTCTTTGGTGGCCATCGGTATCTGGTTCGGTCCGAAATTCAGGTCGACGTGCGGGTGCTGGGCGTGATGCGGGATGCTGGGCGTTTTGCAGGTCAGTATCTTAGCAAGCTGGTGGCGGTTGCACCTGGATTCAATCCCCAAACATTTTCTGCTTGAGTTCGCGGCGCTGCTGCGCTTCGAGCGAGAGCGTGGCCGTGGGCCGCGCGATCAGGCGCCCGACACCGATGGGCTCGCCGGTTTCGTCGCAATAGCCGTAGTCACCCGCGTCGATGCGGTTGATGGACTGCTCGATTTTCTTTAACAACTTGCGCTCGCGGTCCCGCGTGCGCAGCTCCAGCGCGTGTTCTTCTTCAATCGTGGCGCGATCTGCCGGGTCAGGCACCACCACGGTGTCTTCGCGCAGGTGCTCGGTGGTTTCGCCAGCGCTGTCAAGAATGCTTTGGCGCAAGACGAGCAGCTTGAGGCGAAACGCCGCCATCTGCTTGTCGTTCATGTATTCGCCATCCGGCATGGCGATCAGCTCGGCGTCGCTGAGCTGGTCAGCCGACTTGGTCTTCCAGTTGTTGACCAGCTTCGGGTCTTTTTTCACGGCTGAGGCCAGGGGCGGCGTGATCAGCGGCAGCGCAACACTTTGGGTGAAGCTGGATTTGGCAGCGGTTGACGCCACCGACTGCGCCATCGAGGGCACGGTGAGTTGCGCCAGACGCGACGACGGGCGCCCGGATTTTTGTGGCACGGCCGGGTAAGCCCCGACCGGCACCGGCGCCACAGCGACAGGCGCCACAACAGCGCTCACAACCGTTTTGGCAACGGGTTTGGCAACAGGTTTCGCGTCCGTTTTGGGGGTGGATTTCGCAACAGGTTTGGCAGCGGGCAATTTCGGTTTGGCAGAGACGACGTTCACTATTTTTGATTTGACGGAAACAGGCGCTTTGGACGCGGGAGCTTTGGCTTTGGCGACGGTGGGTTTTGCCACCGGTTTGCTGGTCGCCTTCTTGGCGACAAGTGTTTTGCTGGCGGATTTAACGGCTGGTTTGTTGGCAGCCGGTTTCTGGATGGCTGGTTTCTTGGCGGCCTTGGCGACCGGTTTGGCGACTTTTTTGACGGTTTTTGACACCGCCTTGAGGTTTTTGGCCTTTGGTGCAGGCTTGGCCACGGGCTTGGCTGCGGGCTTTACCTTTCCAGCGGCTTTGGCGCTGGGTTTAGCGGCTGATTTCGATGCCGGTTTGACAACCGGTTTGGACTTGACCCCTTTGCCTTTGGCAACTGCTGCTTTCACTTGAGTTCTCCTGACAAGTGCCCCCTGTGCGGACACATCGGCGGCCAACGAACCGCTCTGGCATTCAACCAATAAACCATTGCACGGGCACGAGAACCAGCACCAGGATGCGGGTAGACGCCCCCATTCGTTCTTATACGCCCAATGGGTGGATTTGTGCGGTGACTTGGCGAATTTTCACCGGCGCGCGAGTGTACAGGCATCCGGGCCCGGATTTCCGCCAGTTGCAAAATCGAGACAATCCGCGCGCTCAAGCGACCAGGCACTGCTCCATGCCCTGCAGGAAGATGTCTTTGGGCAAATCAATGCCGATGAACACCATCTTGTTGACGCGTTTTTCGTCGGGGCCCCAAGGTGGCCCCAGGTCGCTGCCCATCAGCTGGTGCACGCCCTGGAAAATGACCTTTCGGTCGGTGCCCTTCATGTGCAGCACACCCTTGTAACGCAACATGCGCGGGCCGTAGATGTTGACGATGGCGCCCAGGAAGTCTTCGAGTTTGGCGGCGTCAAAAGCGCGCTCGGACCGGAAGACGAAACTTTTTACATCGTCGTCGTGGTGATGGTGGTGGCCGTGGCCGTGATCACCTTCTGCCTTGGCATGGGACGGGTGGTCACAGTGTTCTCCTTCGGCGTGGTCGTGGCCTTCGTGTTCATGGCCTTCATGTGCGTGTTCACCGTGCGCGTGGTCATGGTCGTGATCATGGCCCTCTTCCTTGAGGAAATCGGGGTCGATGTCGAGCTTGGCATTCAGGTTGAAACCACGCAGGTCAAACACCTCTGACAACGCCACATCGCCGAAATGCACGGCCTTTTGCGGCGCGCGCGGGTTCATGTGTTTGAGCCGGTGCATCAGCGCATCGGTCTCGTCTTTGGCCACAAGGTCTGTCTTGCTGATGAAAATCTGATCGGCAAAACCCACCTGGCGGCGAGCCTCCTGGCGGTCGTTCAACTGGCCGGCGGCGTGTTTGGCGTCGACCAGCGTCAAAATCGAATCGAGCAGGTAACTCTCGGCGATTTCGTCATCCATGAAGAAGGTCTGCGCCACCGGGCCGGGGTCTGCCAAACCGGTGGTTTCGATCACCACGCGGTCAAAGTCGAGCTCGCCCTTGCGTTTTTTTTCGGCCAGGTCGCGCAGGGCGCCGCGCAGGTCTTCGCGTATGGTGCAGCAGATGCAGCCGTTGCTCATCTGGATGATCTGCTCCTTGGTTTCCGAGACCAGAATGTCGCTGTCGATGTTTTCTTCGCCGAACTCGTTCTCGATAACGGCGATTTTCTGGCCGTGGGCCTCTTCAAGGATGCGCTTCAACAGTGTGGTTTTGCCCGAACCGAGAAAGCCGGTCAGGATGGTGGCGGGAATAAGGCTCATAGTGGGCCAATTTTACCTGCGCATCACCACCAGGCCCTTGAGGTATTCCCCTTCGGGGAAATTGAGTGTCATCGGGTGATCCGGCGCGCCGCCCAGGCGCTCGGTGATGAAGCCGTCCACACCCGC
>JANNMM010000066.1:0-7835 GCA_031397915.1 Rhodoferax sp.
TGTCCGACACGGTGCGCCGCTTCAGCCTCGGCCACCACTTCGCGCGGGTTTAGCAACTTCAGGTTCAGAGCCGCAGAAAGGTGCGCGTGGTAAAGCCAAGGGTCGCCTGGCCACATCGCGTCCTGGTACCGACCGAACAGCGGCAGGCGCTCCTGGATGAAGGCCTGCAAAGACCGCAGCGCCTGAGCGCGTGTGACAGGCCAGGCAAAACTGTCCAACCGGCCGGGGTGCCGCGCGAACTGGCTATTGACGAGCGAGATTACTTCACGTGTGACGGCATCGGGTTCGAAAGAGGCGCGGGGCGGCACGGCGCCTGGGCCGTCTGCGCAGAAGGCCTCGCGGTTTTCTGCGTCAAAGTTCCACTGGCCACCCATCGGCTCGTCGCCCTTATCGCAGTCTTGCATCAGCACTCGATGGCGCTTGCGTTGCTCCCTGTAAAAGTACTCCATGCGCAGGGATTTGCGGCCCTTCGCATGCGCGGCGAAGTTGCTGATGCTGGTGAAAAAATGACGGTCTTCGCGAACCTCCAAGAGTAGGCTGTTGGCCGCAGCCACGGCCTTAACCGACTGCAAAACGCGCCAGTCGCCGGGGGTGGTCATGACCAACTTGGCCGGCCGCAGGTGCAGGATGTCTGCGTGCAGTTGCGCGGCCAGGCTGCCGCAGTTGCCGTGGGCGTCCAGGCGGGTGTAATGCAGCGGGCGGCCGCTGCCGCGCAAGCCCAGCGCGAAGTGGCGCATGGCCGCGAGGAACATCACCATGCGCGGTTTGCTCGACCAGACATGGGTTGACTCCTCGGCCACCTCGGCCATCCAGACGGCGTCTCGGCTGACATCAAAGCCGTCAAAGGCCGCTGCGTCGGGGTCGAGCTGGTCGCCCAGCACAACGATCAAGGAGCGCAATTCAGTCACGAACGGCTCTGCGGCCACGGTTCTTGGCACTGCAGGCGTCCGAGCAGTATTTCACCTCCGACCAATTCTTGGCCCAGCGGCGACGCCAACTCATGGCCAGCCCGCAGGTCTCGCAAGGCTTGCTGGGCAATGCGGACTTGTTGCCGCGAAAGCCTGGGCTGCCCAAAGTCACCTTGAAGCCGCATACAAGGTAGGCAGGTTCACGCTTTTTTCGCCCAAGCGCTGCACCAACCGGGGCCTGCCACTTGTTTGCCGGCAAACAGCGGGCAACCACCGGCTTTGTCGGTGGCCTTGCCTTGGTACAACACACAGTTGGTGCAGTTCTGGCCTGCGACGAACTTGGGGTACTTCTTAACGTCCACACGTTTGCCCTCGGCGACGTAACCAAGCGCGACGGCCTGGGCATCCTTTTCATCGACGAGGGCCTGGGCTTGCGCGCGCCCAGTGAGCGCTGCGCCGCAGGCAGCCAGCGTCATCAGAAAGACGCGACGGTTGGAGGGCAGATTCATGAAAAACTCCTTGAGAGGTTGGTGAGGTGGAACGAGTAAATCATCAACAGGCTGCAAGCCTTGCCGCAGTACTGGCCGCTTCATGACCCGAAAGCACAGCGACCCGTAAATATAGCTCAAATGACTCTTAATTCCTAGTCATCATGGATTCATATTTAAGTATTTCGCATAAAAATCCGGTATAATCAGCGTCAAAATCGATTCAATTAAGAAAGAAAGTGATCCACAGCAAACCATCACTACTGCCAACCTTGCTGCCCATCAGTGCAGAACAACCGCCGTTTCACCGCAGTGGTGCTGTAGCGCGCATGTTGCGCATGCCAGTCGCCACGCTGCGAGTTTGGGAGCGTCGCTACCAACTGACCCAGCCTCAGTTGTCGCCAAGCGGTCAGCGCCTCTACTCGGCCGAGGACGTGCGGCGGTTGACGTTGCTGAAACAGCTGACCGACCTTGGTCACGCCATCGGCAGCCTGGCGCCGTTGGACCTGCAGGCGCTTCAACGCGTGGCTTCAACCCATGCCCAAGCGCTGGCGGCGACGCAAATGGGCACGGGCTCGCAAGCGCCCCCTGTGCCCCCCGCGCGAGCTTGGCGGCTCGCGGTGGTTGGCGCGGCGCTTGGCAAGCGCTTGCGGCGGCCGCTGCTGCTGGGTCGACTGGCCTGGCCCGTCGTGGTGCTGGGGCCGTTCGACAACGCCGCCCAGGGCGCCGCCGAGTTGGCGGGCGCAGAAGTTGACGCTCTGCTGGTTCACGAACCGCAACTGCACGAAGGCTGGTTAGCCGCCATCAATACGGCGATGCCAGCCTTTGCGAAAGTGCCCAAAGCGGTGCTCTATGGTTTTGCGGCGGATCCGGTGTGCGAAGCATTGGCGACGGCTGGCACAGCATTGCTGCGAGAGCCGCAGCCTGACGCAGCGGTGGCGCAATGGCTGAACAGCCTTTTCATCACACTCGCGGCGTCACGGCCAAGGGCTGAAAACCCGGCGATTGGTATTGAAACCGTGGCACCGCGCCGCTGGAACGATGCGGCCCTGGCCGACTTTGCCAGCCTGTCGTCAACAGTTGCCTGCGAGTGCCCGCGCCACGTCGCTGAATTGCTGATGCAGCTTTCGAGCTTTGAGGCTTACAGCGCCGGGTGTGAGCACCGCAACGTGGCCGACGCCGAGTTGCACGCCTACTTGCGTCAAGTCGCGACCGCGTCGCGCGCTCGGTTTGAGGCTGCGCTCGAACATGTTGCGCTACACGAGGGGCTGATGCTGCCACCAGCGTCGAAGCACGGCGAAGCGGCAGTGGCACAAACCGCGCGTCTTGACAATTGAATTGACGCGGCCCCACTGAATCGGTCGGTTTTTGGCTTGCAGCAGCGTCGAAGCCGCGTTGGGGCCAGGTTGGCACCCGGCGTAGCAAAATGCGACCATGACCCTCACCGAACTCAAATACATCGTCGCGGTGGCGCGCGAGCGACACTTTGGCCATGCGGCAGACGCCTGCCACGTGTCGCAGCCCACACTGTCGGTGGCGGTCAAGAAGCTTGAAGACGAACTGGAGGTGAAACTGTTTGAACGCAGCGCCAACGAGGTCACGGTAACGCCACTGGGTGAAGAGATCGTGCGCCAGGCGCAAAGTGTGATCGAGCAGGCCAGCGTGATCCGCGACATTGCCAAACGCGGCAAAGACCCGCTGGCCGGGGCGCTCAAGCTCGGCGTGATCTACACCATCGGCCCGTATCTGCTGCCAGACTTGGTGCGCCAGATGATCCTGAAAACACCCCAGATGCCGCTGATGCTGCAAGAGAATTTCACCGTTCGCCTGCTGGAGATGCTGCGTAACGGCGAGATCGACTGCGCGATTTTGGCCGAACCTTTCCCAGACGCCGGGCTGGCCGTGGCGCCGCTGTATGACGAGCCCTTCATGGCCGCACTGCCCACCTCGCACCCGCTGGCCGCGCAGAAGAGTGTGAGCAGCCTCGAGCTTAAGAGCGAAACCATGCTGCTCCTGGGCGCGGGCCACTGCTTTCGCGACCACGTGCTCGAGGTGTGCCCCGAGTTCGCACGGTTTTCCAGCAACGCCGAAGGCATTGCCAAATCCTTCGAAGGCTCCTCACTGGAAACCATCAAACACATGGTGGCCGCCGGCATGGGGGTCACGCTCGTGCCGCGCCTCTCGGTGCCCAAGGAGGCGCTGCTGCCGGCCAGCTCGCGGCCGAAAAACCGCCGCAAGAAAGACGACGCGCCCTTCGTCACCTACCTGCCGATTTGCGAACCTGTGCCCGGCGGCGCCGAGCTGGCGCCTCCGACCCGCCGTGTGGTGCTGGTGTGGCGGCGCAGTTTCACCCGCTACGAGGCGATTGCGGCTCTGCGCAACGCGGTGTACGCCTGTGAGTTGCCAGGGGTGGCGCGTTTGTCGTGAACTATCTGGATTTGATTCGCTGGAACCGCCCGGCCGGCTGGTTGCTGCTGTTGTGGCCTTCCTTGAGCGCTTTGTGGATCGCCGCGCGGGGGTTTCCGGGGTGGCACCTGCTCGTGGTGTTTGTGCTGGGTACGGTCTTGATGCGCAGCGCTGGCTGTTGTGTCAACGACGTCGCCGACCGCGACTTTGACAAACACGTCAAACGCACGGCCAACCGGCCCGTCACCAGCGGCAAGGTGTCAGTAAACGCCGCCCTGCTGCTGGGGGCCGTATTGGCCTTGCTGGCCTTTGTCCTGGTGTTGACCACCCATGCGGTAGCCGTCGCGTGGTCGTTCGTGGCGCTTGGCGTGGCGATTGTTTACCCCTACGCCAAGCGGTTCATCGCCATGCCACAAGCAGTGCTGGGCGTCGCCTTCAGTTTCGGCATACCGATGGCCTTCGCCGCAACGCAGGGAGAGATTCCGGTCGTGGCCTGGCTGCTGCTCCTGGGCAACCTGTTTTGGGTGCTTGCCTACGACACCGAGTACGCCATGGTTGACCGGGACGATGACCTCAAAATCGGCATGAAAACCTCAGCCATCACGCTCGGGCGATTGGACGTGGCCTTTGTGATGCTGAGTTACGCCATTTACCTGGCGGTTTGGGCAGCGGTGTTGACCAGCTTCGGCTTGCATCCCCTCTTCTGGCTGGCGATTGCCGCGGCCGCAGCGCAGGCGCTTTGGCACTTCGCGCTGATCCGCACCCGCGAGCGCGACGGCTGCTTCGAGGCCTTTCGGCTCAACCACTGGCTGGGTTTTACGGTGTTTTTGGGCGTTGTGGCCGGGTACGCCCTGAATTGATCCAACGCGGAGGTGAAAAAAAAACCCGCTCGGTTAAAGCGGGTTTTGGGCATGGAATGCAGGCCGTTTTTATGCGGCTTTTTTCTTGCTGGCCTTCTTTTTGCCAGCTGCTTTTTTGCTTTTTGCTTTGGCCTTGTCGCCCATGTCCTTCTTGTCGGCCTGCGCCTGCACCGGGGGCTTGGCAGCCACCGGGGTCGACAGGGTCGCCAAAGGCATGGCGATCACCGCCGCGCTGACCAGCATTGAGAGCAGTTTTTTCATGGTTGAATTCCTGGAAAAGGGAAAGGTTGAAGGACAGACCGTTCAAAGGACAAGGCTCACTGAGCCCATGCAACGCGAGGTCACGGCGAAAATTGTAGCGGCAGCTGGCCGCATAAAAAGGTTGAAATGCGTTGCAAAAGGGTGCCAAATCGCAATTGGCTGGACGGGGGTGCGCTCTAATTTTGGCATCACGCATGAAGATTATTGATGCTTGCAGGGACAGGGCGGTGTGTCCACAATCACTTCACCTTACAGGAGAATCTTATGGACAAATCTGTGAACCCCGGTGTCAATACGGTACGCCGCCGCGTCTTGGGCGCCTCGCTTGCCGCTGGCGGGCTGGCCACCGCCGCCTCGTTTTTGCCGGCCGCTGCGCTGGCGCAGGCCAAAGAGAAAGTCAACCTGCAACTGGGCTGGATCACTGGCGGCAACCAGACCGGCGAAGTGGTTGCCAAACGCATGGGTTTCTACGAGCAGGAGGGCATCGACTTCGCCATCCAGCCCGGCGGCCCGAGTATTGACGGCGTGGCCATCGTTGCCTCAGGGCGTTTTGAGGTGGGCCAGGTCTCCAGCAGCCCGTCCAACATGCTGGCGGTGTCGCAGGACATTCCGGTCAAGGTGTTCGCCACCGGCTTGCAGCAGCACCCCTACACCTTCTTCTCCCTGAAGAAAAACCCGATTCGCACGCCGCAGGACATGGTGGGCAAAAAGGTCGGCATTCAGGCCACTGGCATGGTGCTGTTGCGCGCGTTGCTGGCCAAAAACAAAATCAACGAAAAAGACCTGACCATCGTCACCATCGGCAACGATCTCTCGCCCTTGCTGACGGGCCAAGTCGACACCGTCACCGGCTGGCAGACCAACACCACCGCGCTCAAGCCCTTCGGCACCGACCGCGTGGACTTGCGGTTGTGGGACACCGGCGTGCGCCTGTATGCCCTCCCCTATTACTCGACGGTGGACATCATCCAGAAAAAACCCGAAGTGTTGGCGAAGTTCCTGCGCGCCACCACCCGCGGCTGGGCCTATGCCAACAAAAACCGCGACGCGGCGGTTGACCATTTGATCAAGGAATACCCCAACCTGAATGGCGCCGATGAAAAACTCGCGCTGGAAACCCAGCTGGGTTACGCCTTCAACGCGCAAACCCAGGCCAATGGCTGGGGCGCGATGGACCGGGCCGTCTGGCAAGACCAGATCACCCAATACGCGGAGTTGGGCCAGTTCACCAAGCGCGTGCCCCAAGGTCGACGAAGTGATGACGCTCGACATCCTCAACGCCACGCGGGATTACCGCTTAAAAGCCTTCGCAGGCTAAAGGTTCGCCCATGTCTGCTGTGATGACTTCCCCGCTTCGTGCGGGTGAGGATGGGATGCGTGCGACTGCTGCATCTGGGGCCTCGGCGGCGGCAGTGACCTGCCGAAACATTGGCGTGCGCTTCTTCACCGAGCGCCGCTCCGTGGTTGCGCTGCAAAACCTGAATGTCGAAGTGCCACGGGGCGAGTTTTTGACCCTGCTCGGCCCCTCGGGCTGCGGCAAGTCCACCTTGCTTCGCGTGGTCGCAGATTTGATTTCGCCCACGCAAGGCAGCCTGGACGTGTTGGGCGCCTCACCCTCTCAGGCGCGGCTGCGCCGCGACATCGGGTTTGTTTTTCAAGACCCAGCCTTGTTGCCCTGGCGCACGGCGCTGCAAAACGTCGAGTTGCCATTGCAGGTGGCACGCGATCGCATTCAAAGCGCCAAAAAGGCCCGTGCCACGCCGCAGGAACTACTGGAACTGGTGGGCCTCAAGGGCGCTGAAAACGCCTACCCGCACGAACTCTCGGGCGGCATGCGCCAACGCGTCTCGATCGCCCGCGCGCTGGTGAGCGACCCGCGTGTGCTCCTGATGGACGAACCTTTTGGCGCGCTCGATGAAATCACGCGCGACCGACTGAACGAAGAGCTGCGCCGCGTCTGGAAGGAGCTGGGCATGACGATCATGTTTGTCACCCACAGCATTTACGAGGCCGCCTACCTGGGCCAGCGCGTGATGATGATGGCCGCCAACCCCGGCCGTGTGCAGGAAATGGTGAGCGTCGATCTGCCGGAAGACCGCACCCTGGCGATCCGCGAGACATCCCAATTTGTGGCGTTGACGGCCTATTTGCGCCGCGTGCTGGAGGTTTGCTGACATGTCCACCCCCATGACCACCAAAGACCTCGCCTTCCAGCCAATGCCCGCACAAGCCTTGCCGGTCCCGGGTGACGCGCCGACCGTTGACGACGCCGAAACGCTGGCTTACAAGGCCAGCCGGCGCCGCCAGTTGTGGCGCACCCGCTTCATGCCGGGCATCGGCATCGCCATCTTGCTGTTCGCGTGGTGGGCCATCGTCACCGGGCTCAACGTCAAACCCTTCATTGCGCCGTCACCGCAACTGGTGTTGCAGACCCTGTTTGAGAAGCGAAGTGTCTTGTTGAGCAACCTGATTCCGACCGCGCTGGAAGCGGCAGGCGGCTTCTTTCTGGGCAACCTGGTCGCCATTTTGATCGCCACGGTGTTCGTGCACAACAAGACACTCAACGACATCTTTTTCCCGGTGGCGCTGATGCTCAACTCGATCCCCGTGGTGGCCAAGGCACCGGTGCTGGTACTGTTGATGGGCAATGGCGTCGAACCCAAAATCGCCATCGCTGCGCTGGTGTGTTTTTTCCCATCGCTGGTGAACATGGTGCGCGGGCTGAATTCACCGAACCCGCAGGCGCTGGAGCTGATGCGGGTGCTCTCGGCCAGCAAGACCGAGGTGTTCTTCAAGCTGCGCCTGTACAGCTCGTTGCCGTATCTCTTCTCGGCATTGCGCATCTCGGCGTCGATGGCGGTGATCGGCGCGGTGGTCGGCGAGTGGATTGGCGCGACGGTGGGCATTGGCGC
>JANNMM010000153.1:0-11644 GCA_031397915.1 Rhodoferax sp.
TGATGCCGATCAGTTTGGTGGTGTTCATGTTTGTATCCCAATGTTGGTTGGAGAAGCAAGCTCGAGCGTACGTGGCACCTGCACTTGCCGTATGTGCGCTAACGAACAATGCGGCACATTTAGCAAGTCTATCTTGAGCGCTATACAAAAAATAGCAATAAACTGATATGTTTCGTAAATTGATAGTCGATTTGACCAAGAATTATGACAAAAAGACATAATTGAGAAAATTGTTAACTTCCATGTTAACTTTTGTAGCCTGGCAGGTGCCATCCACCGGCAACTGGCTTTAAACAGCCTTGCCGTTGACGCTGCCCTGGACCAATTTAGGCAAGGTGGCCTGAATGCGCGTGCCCTGGCCCGGCGCGGACACCACAGACAAAGTGCCGCGCACAGCCTCGACCCTGTAACGCATGCCCACCAGGCCGAAGGCTGAACGCGGATCCAGCTGGGTGTCAAAGCCGACACCGTCATCGCGCACCTGCACCTGCACCTGGTCGCCGGATTGCTGCAGGCTGATCCAGACATGGGCCGCTTGCGCGTACTTGCGGATGTTGGTCAGGGCCTCCTGCACCAGGCGGTAGACCACCAGCTCGGTGTTGGGCGCGAGGTCGACTGGCTCGAGCGTGCACTGAACAGCCGTTCCAGCTTGCTCGGTGAACTCCTGCGCCAGAATTTCGAGTGTTGCGTACAGCCCCAGGTTGGCAAGTGCCGAGGGGCGAAGGTCTTCAATGATGCGCCGGCCCAGCGCAATGGCGCCGTTGACGTTCTCGGTCAGGTGTTCCAGCAGTTCCAGCGCCTGGGGCGCAGTGCCCTGCAGGCGCGACCGGATGCGTGCGGCGTCGAGTTTGGCGGAGGTGAGCAGGGCGCCCAGGTCATCATGCAGGTTGCGCGCCAGGCGATGGCGCTCGTCCTCGCGCGCGGTTTGCAAATGTTCTGCAAGTTCGGTGAGCTGCCCGGTGCGCCTGGCGACCTGAACTTCAAGCCGGTCGCGCTCGACCTGCAGCTCGCGCTGGAGCGCCTGCTGCTGGCGCCACATGACGAAAGTCTGGCGCAGGTACAGGATGAGGGCCAACAAGCCAGACACACCCAAAACGGCCACGCCGATCCGGTCGTAAAACAGCGTGCCGTAAATCTCGCTCCGGGTTTTGGCGACGTTGCCGGTTTCGTAGTCCAGCAAGGCGCCGCCGAGGGTTCGAATCGCTTCCATCTGCTCCTTGCCGATGTCGGTGAGCAGGATTTCGCGCGCCGCGCCGTCTTTTCCCTCCTCATAGAGTTTGATGGTCAAGGCCAGTTCAGACAATCTGGCCGCGCTGGCCAGCCGGAGCTTTTCCAGCAAATCGCGCGCGTGTGGGTCAGCAGCGTAATAGTGGTTGAGGAAACTCATGGACTGGGTGACGTTTTTCAGGGCCTTGTCGTAAGGATCGCGGTATTCCTTGCGACCCGTGGCGAGGTATCCGCGCTGGCCTGTTTCTGCGTCCAGAAGGCTGCGTGTCAGTTCCTGAATATTGGTTCGGGCGGCGCCCATTTCGCCCAGGCGGTTGAGTGTTTTGACCGATCGCCAGTAGGCGTTTTCACTCAGGAGAACGAGCGCCAATACCATCGCGGTGCCCAGCGCAAAGGCGATCCAGTTGCGCTTGAGGATGTTGGAAATGCTCATTTCGCGCCTATAGATGAAATGAAAGCACTGGCAAGATGCTACGGTTTTTTACCGGGCAAGGGGCGGTAGGTATTGAAGGAAAACGCCAATCCCTTGACAGACGTCTGCGTTTCCCCCGGGCTCTTGACCCAAGCTTCGGTCAATGCAGGCGCATGGGCATCACCTTCAAAATCGGCGTCAATTTCAGTCACCTCAACCCGGTCAGCCAGGGGCAGTGTCTGCCGGTATATCTCGGCGCCGCCGATCACCCAGACCGTGTCGGCCTGTCGGCATTGCTGCAATGCGGCGTCGATGGTTTCAAACGGCTCCGCGCCGTTTTCATGCCAGCCGGCAGAACGTGTCAAAACCATGTTGCGCCGACCCGGCAAGGGCCTGAACTTGGCTGGCAGTGAGTCCCAGGTCTTGCGCCCCATGATGACCGGGCAATCCGCCGTTTTGGCCTTGAAATGCGCCATGTCTTCGGGCAAGAGCCAGGGCAGGGTGCCACCTTTCCCGATGACGCCGTTGCGTGCCTGCGCCCAGATCAGATGCAGCTTCATCATCGGTTTCGATGTTCAGGCACTCACACGGCCACCGGTGCCTTGATGGCGGCGTGGCATTGGTAGTCCTGGATCTCGAAGTCGTCAAACCTGTAGTCAAAGATGGAGGCCGGGTGGCGCTTGATGTTCAACGTGGGGTAGGCAAAGGGCGCTCGGCCCAGTTGCAGCTCGACTTGCTCATGGTGGTTGCTGTAGATGTGGCAATCGCCGCCGGTCCAGATGAAGTCGCCCACGTCCAGGTCGCACTGCTGGGCCAGCATGTGGGTCAGAAGCGCGTAACTCGCGATGTTGAAGGGCACACCCAGGAAGATGTCGGCGCTGCGCTGGTAGAGCTGGCAGCTGAGCCGGCCCCGAAACTTGCCGTCTGCGCCGGCCTGCACTGCGGGCGCCACATAAAACTGGAAGAAGGCATGGCAGGGCATCAGCGCCATTTTGGACAACTCGGCGACGTTCCAGCTGCTGACGATCATGCGTCGTGAATCGGGGTTGGTCTTGAGGGTCTTGACGACCTCGCTGATCTGGTCGATATGGCCGCCATCGGGCGTTGGCCAGCTGCGCCATTGCACGCCGTAGACCGGGCCCAGGTCGCCATCGGGCCTGGCCCATTCGTCCCAGATGGTGACACCGCGTTCCTTGAGCCAGTTGTTGTTGGACGAGCCGGTGAGAAACCACAACAGTTCCTGGATGATCGCGCGCGCAAAAACCTTCTTGGTTGTAACCAGCGGAAAACCCTCATTCAAATCGAAGCGCATCTGGTAGCCAAACACACTTCTCGTGCCGGTACCGGTGCGGTCGGATTTTTCCGCGCCGCGGGTGTAGACGTGGCGCATGAAGTCTTCGTATTGCGACCGCACGGGCCGGGTGGCAACGGATGGGTGGGCCAATTCAATAGTCTCCGGATTCGGGTTGCAGATCACACAGCGCAAAGCGCATGCGCATAGTTTAGGCGCTCGACCGGCCGGCAAAGTGGGCTTCGGGATGACCAGCCTCAGAGCACCTTCTGGATCAACGCGCCCTTGAACAACACCGGCCCGGTTGGCCCGCCTTCACTGGGCACACCGCCCTTGGGTTCGAGGCTGATGGCCAGCGCTGGGATTGCTTTTACATCATTTTCGCCCGCCGTGAGTCGCAACACTTTGTCACTGCCCAACACGCCCAGTGACTTGGGCCCACCCGAGGGCGGCAGCGCCCACAACTGCAGCGATTGGCTGCTGGCCTCCTGGAAACTGCCCACCCGCTGCAGGGTGAGCCGTTTGCTCCGGGGGTCAAAGGTGACCAGCATCGACGCAGCCGATTTGTCGTCTGACAAAACAGCCACGTATTCAATTTGCGGCGTGCTCAGCAGTTTGGCTTGCAACTGTTGTATTTCGCCGCCCATTTGGTCGCGCAGGTTCAGACCGGCCACCACCGCCACGACCGTCGCAAACGTGCCGGCAGCGGCTGCGCCCCGCCACAAAGACAGATTGCCCAACCATCCCGCAACACCCGCAGCAGGCAGCGATGATGCGGCGGCGTTCTGGCGCTCCTGTTGCATGTGTCTGGCTTCGTTTTCGCCTTTGAGCAGGTTGTCGATGCGACTCCAGACGGCGGCCGGCGGTACCGCTACGGGTTGCAATTCGTTCAGGCTGGCGATTCGGGTCTGCCAGATCAATGCGGCGACCCGCACAGGCGCATGTTCGCGCGCCAGCGCCTCAAAACGTCGCCGGGCGCCGCCGCGCAAGGTGCCCAAGGCAAATGCGCCAGCCAGGCGGTCGAGTAATTCAGGGTGGTGGTGGATGTTCAAGGTTCGATCCTCAGGCAAACCGCGCCATGCACAGGCGCAACTGGTCCAGGCCGCGGCGGATCCAGGTCTTCACGGTTCCCAGGGGGAGCTTGAGTTGCCGGGCCAGGTCGCTGTGGCTGAGGTCGCGAATGTAGGCCAGACTGACCACTTCGCGCGGGCCTTGCTCAAGTTGGCCCAGGCATTGGTGCAGCGCCCGGGCCTGCTGGCTTGCCTGCGCCTTGTCCATCGGGTTGGGCGCGTCGCCCGGCAGGGACTGCGCCAAGGTGTCGTCGAGTTCCTGGGTCACCTGGCTGCCTTCGGATTTGCGGCGCCGCAAAAAATCGAGGGCGCGCGAACGCACGATCAGGCCCATCCAAGCCATGGGCGGGCTTAAGGAAGAGCGGTAATCGCCGGCGGCACGCCAGATGGTCAGGATCGCATCCTGGAGCACATCTTCGGCCCATTCGCGGTTGCTGACGACGCGAACCGCCAGCCCGTAGAGCTGGGGTGAACAACGGTCGTACAGCGCCTTCAAGGCGCTGTGATCCTGGCTTGCCACGCGGTCGAGCAGCGCGATCAGTTCGGTGTCAATGGATTCAGGGTTCATGTCGGGATTGTCTTCGATGCTTACCTTTACTACGCGGTACGCAGGGTTTTGGATTCAGCCCATACAAAAGGGACGGCTGGACCCGTAGGTTTTCCGCGTCAGTATGCGCCTCAGGTGGGGGACGGCTCCTACTTTTTCTCGGCCATTCTTCCGATTTCCGTTCGGTCGATCAATTTCGAAACTTGCCGGTATTCCAAAAACTGATCAAGGAGGCCGGCCAGAAAAAGAATTTACACCAAATCGAATCCAGTTGGCATCTGGCCCGCGTATTGGAAGCGTTGGCAGATTTTCCAGTCGGCCAACCCGACTACCCCATCCGCAATTGATCCGTTTCAAGGAGAGTCTTATGGAAGTTGAACCTGCCTGGCGACGCTGTGCCATGTTTCGCAGTTAAACCAATTCTCACTTGTCCCATTTTTTCCCAACACACCGGAGTTCGATCATGAAACCCAAATTCACCCAACTTGCCAAAGCCTGCCTGTTGCTGGCAGTTGCTGGCGGCGCCATTGCCTCCAGCCACCGTGAGGCGCCCTTCATCACCGGCGCGCCCAAAGTAGACGGCACCGACTTCTACATGTTCCGCAGTTACGAAGGCGTTGCCGCCAACGGCACCGGCGGGCGCTCGGATTACGTCACGTTGCTGGCCAACTACCAGCCCCTTCAGGCAGCCTATGGCGGCCCCAACTATTTCTCGATGGATCCCAACGCGCTGTATGAAATCCACATCGACAACAATGGCGACGCGCGCGAAGACATCACCTTCCAGTTCCGCTTCAAGAACGCGCTCAAGTCCATCGCCCTGCCCATCGGTTCGTCCAATGTTGCGATTCCACTGATCCAGGCCGGAACGGTGAGCGCCCTGAACGACGCCAACCTGAATGTGAACGAAACCTACTCCGTCAATGTCGTTCGGGGTGACCGCCGCAAGAACGGTGGTGGCGCCTCGGCCGTGGTCAAGACGAGTGGTGGCGCCGTGTTTGAAAAGCCAGTGGACAACATTGGTGTGAAAACCATTGCCAACTACGCTGCCTATGCGGCACTGCACGTGCACAACGTCACAATTCCGGGCTGTGCCAATCCGGGCAAAGTGTTTGTGGGCCAGCGCCAGGAAGGTTTTGCCGTCAATCTGGGCACCATTTTTGACCTGGTCAACGCGCCCGCTGCGGTGCTGCTTGACCCGGCCAACAAGGATGCAGTAGGTATGGGTGGCAATCACCCGGTCCAGAAGACCAATGTGACCACGATCGCGCTGGAAGTCCACAAGAGCTGCCTGACCGCGGGCAACGAGCCCGTGATTGGCGGCTGGACCACCGCCAGCATGCGCCAGGCCCGTCTGCTCAACGGCAACACCCCATCGGGCAACGACAAGGCTGCCAAGCAGGGCGGCGGCTGGGTGCAGGTGTCGCGTCTGGGCAACCCGCTGGTCAACGAAGTGGTGATCGGTCTGCCGGACAAAGACAAGTTCAACGGCTCCCACCCGAAAGATGACGCGCAGTTCCTGAACTACGTGATCAACCCGACCCTGCCCGCCTTGCTGGGGCTGGTGTTGACCGGCAATGCCGCCGCTTTGGCACCGACCAACCTGCCGCGCACGGACCTGGCCACCACCTTCCTCACCGGCATTACCGGTGTGAACAAGCCGGCAGTGAACCCGACACCGTCAGAGATGCTGCGCCTCAACACCGCCGTGCCGCCTGTGCCGTTTGCGAGCCAGAACCGGCTGGGCGTGGCGGGCAATGCCTTGGCTGGCGGGACGGATAACGCCGGGTTCCCGAACGGTCGCCGTCCGAAAGACGACGTGGTTGACATCGCGCTGGTCGCCGTGTTGGGTGGCTTGTGCGTGATCAATGGTGACAACAATGCGCTCATGCTCAACAGCATTCCGGGCGTGGCGGGCGTGACCTCGGCCTGCAAGCCCTCGAGCGTGCCATTGGGTGCTGACTCGGCCAAAATCCACGATGCGGTTGACCAGGCAACTGTGCCGTTCATGAGCGGGTTTCCGTACCTGAACACGCCCAACGCCGGATCGAACTGATCACGCCTGAACAAGGAAGAATCATGAAAAATCCAAACTTCAAACTGCTGCCCGTGGCTCTGCTGGCTGCCGCGCTGGTTGCCGCCTGTGGTGGGCGTACAGACGTACCACCGGTTGTCGCACCCGTGAGCGGGGTGCCCGTGCCCGGCGACCTCGACACCAACGTCGCATCGGTGGTGAGTTACACCGACCAGCTGATCGCCCAGGATGAGAACAGCGATCCGGTGGATATCAACGGGCTGACGTTGGCGGCTGACGAAACATCAGAACCATCGACGTCAGTCGTCTTCTGACCGCAGCGCGTTGGCGGTGAAACCCGGGTCTTTTGCCAAAAGCATCAGGCCCGGTTTTCTTTCTAAAATCAAATGAAGCATTCCTGAACTTGCGACAAAAAATTGAACGCGCCATGCCCAAATTCCACTATGGCCTGATGCTCCTGCTTGTCACGTTGCCAATGAGTGTGATGGCGGCATCACCCATCCGTCCATCCAGCGACAACGAGGTGATCGAAGTCTTGCCCGCTGTCACCCGCAGCCGCATGACGGCACCCGATACCGGCCGGACACCTGCCGACCCGCGTGAAGCCGTGGCCACATCGCGACAGGCCATCACGGTAGCCCGCCAAACCGGCGACAACCGCTACTGGGGCCGCGCCCAATCCGCATTGGCACCCTGGTGGGACCGCGTCGACGCGCCGGTTGAAGTGGCCGTGCTGCAAGCCACCGTGCAACAGGGCCGACATGAGTTCGAGGCCTCGCGCAAGGTGCTGACGGCGGCGTTGGCGCGCCAGCCGGGCCATGCGCAAGGCTGGCTGAATCTGGCTGCGCTGGAGCGTCTTTCGGGCCGGTACAACGAATCGCTGGCTGCCTGCCGTGAAGTGGCACGCGCCGGACAGACCCTTTACGCGCAGGCTTGTGAACTCGAAACCCGATCCTTGCTCGGGGAGCATGAGCCGGCCATTCGCGGCATCGCCCGGCTGCTCACCCAGGTCGCCGATGCAGACCAGCAAAGCTGGCTGTTGTCCTTGCTGGCCGAAGCGCGCGAGCGTGCTGGCCAGGACGCAGCCGCCCTGGCCACTTTCGAACAGAGTCTGGCGCGCCAGCCAGACCTCTACACGTCAATTGCCTTGAGTGATTTGCTCCTGCGCACTGGCAACCCGTCCAAAGCGCTTGCTGTGTTGTTGCCTTTGCCACAAACCGATGCGGTGGTGTTGCGCCGCGGCATTGCCTGGCGGCGTCTGGGCGACAACCGTTGGCGCGAGGCATTGGTGACTTTTCAGGAGCGTGTAGCCGAATTGAAGCGCCGCGGCGATGACCCCGGTTTGCACGGCCGTGAGCTGGCCATGAGCGCGCTATGGCTGGAAGATGACGCGCCAGGCGCTTTGGCCATAGCCCGAAAAAACCTTACGTTGCAGCGTGAACCG
The DNA here is from genome assembly GCA_031397915.1 of Rhodoferax sp. GTDB lineage: Bacteria > Pseudomonadota > Gammaproteobacteria > Burkholderiales > Burkholderiaceae_C > JANYCG01. The sequence goes on from JANNMM010000153.1 coordinate 8,027, forward strand.
GTGGACTGGTGGTTGGCCCTGCAGTGCGCGCAGGCGGCTGGCGACAAAAACGTCGTGGCCGACCTGTCAGGCCAATGGGCGCGAACCGGCTTGAAAGATGCCCGGCTGGTGCCACGCATTGCTGGCGGTGGTGCCCTGGTCAGTAAGGCAGTGCCATGAAGCGCGCCCGGCAGGCTCTTGTGACATGGCTCTGGGCCTTGCTGGTATTGGTGTGCGGCGCTGGCGCAGCACACGCCCACAAAGGCAGCGACGCCTACCTTGACGTGCGCGGGTCGGCCAGTGCGGACGGCCACCGTGACCTGCGGTTTGAACTGTCAGTGGCCGTGAAGGACTTGGACCTGGCGGTTGCGGTCGACGCCAACGCCGACGGCAAGGTGACCTGGGGTGAAGTCAAGGGCGCCATGCCGTTGTTGCTGCCACTGTTGAACCAAAGCGCCAAACTGTCGGCGCAGGATGCAGCCGCTTGCCGGCTGGATTGGCAGTTCAAAGGCGCAGAACGCCGCAGCGACGGCGCGTACCTGCAATTCACGGCGCAAGCCCTTTGCCCGGCGTCAGCTGCGCAAGGTTTTGAATACAGCCTGTTCAAGGCGCAAGACGCGAACCATCGACTTCTGATGGCCGGCCAGATTTCGGGCAAGGATTTCTTGAGCACAACCTCACCGCAGCAGGGAGGTGCGGTGAGCCTGGGCGGCCCTGTTGCGACCGTTGGCTCGGGCGCCAGCGCTGATGCGGGCGGACAGATGGCCGCGCAGCCGCAGCCAGGTAGCCGTTGGGCCGCCGTGAAGAACTATTTTTTCCTGGGTGCCCACCACCTGCTCGAAGGGTATGACCACCTGGCATTTCTGTTGGCCCTGGTGCTGCCATTGCAACTGAGTTTGCGGTTTAACCTGCGGCGCAGCGCTTCCCCCATCCAGGCGCCCAACGCGCAGCGCAAAGTCTGGCTGAGTCTTTTGGGCACCGTCACGGCCTTCACGCTGGGCCACTCGGTCACGCTGGTGCTGGCAACGCTGGGCTGGACCACGGCTTCACCCCAATGGGTGGAGCCCGTGATCGCCCTGTCGATCGCCGCCACCGCTTTGCTGAATTTGTGGCCAATCAAAGGCCTGCGTACGGACGTGCTGGCACTGGGTTTTGGCATGGTGCATGGTTACGGCTTCGCCGGCTTGCTGCAGGAAGCCGCTGCGCCGCAAGGCCTGTTGCCCTATGCATTGGCCGGCTTCAACCTCGGGATCGAAGCAGGCCAGCTGCTGGCCGTGGGTGCCTGGGTGCTGGTCTCGCAAATTGTGGTCAACCGCAGCTGGTACCACAGCCTGGTGGTGCGCCGCGGTTCGCAGCTGCTCACCCTACTGGCGGTTTGGTGGTTCTGGCAGCGGGTGGCCTGAAGCCGAAATGTCCTGGCGCACGCGAAGTGGCAGTTTCTTCAGGAGCCACCGGATGGCCAGCGGCACGAGGATGATGTCGTCCATCACGCCCAGAAAAGGAATCACATCCGGAATCAGGTCCACCGGTGAAATCAAATACAGTGCAATGCCTGCCGTGCCCCACTTCAGCCAGGCCGGTGACGCGGGGTGGCGCAAGGCTTTCCAGAGCTGACGCGCGTCAGACCGGACCAGTGTCCAAATGACGGCAACACGTTTCCACATGGTTTGATTCCTCCAGCGCCCGGATCGGGCCACACCATAACGTGGGGGCTCGACGCTGGATGACAAGTCCGCTAAGCTTGTCGACATGGATCTCCTCGCGCATGCCTTGTGGACGGGTGCTGGCGTTGCCGCGGTGCAGCGGCGCTGGCCTGTGTCTGGCACGGCTGCGGCCGCTGGTGTTGCCATGTCGGTTGTGCCCGATCTGGCGCATTCACTGCCGGTGCTGGCTTGGGTTGCAGCTGGTGATGGCACATGGGCACAGGGCCTGGCATACGCGTGGGCCACGCCCTCCACCGAGCCGGTGTTGCCGCAGTGGGTGCGCTTGTGGTCTCACCACCTGCATTGCACGACGCACAGCGTGCTGGTGGCCGCAGCGGTTACGGTGATTTGCTGGCCATGGCGGCGCGTGATGTGGCTGCCCCTCGTGGGCTGGTGGCTGCACATCGTGATCGATGTGTTCTCACATTCCAACGATTTTTACCCGGTGCCGCTTTTTTACCCGATTACGCAGCGCGGTTTTCGGCATGGTCGCATGGAACACGCCCTGGTTCGCCGCCTGGAATTACGGTGCTTTGGTGGCGGTGACGATCTGGCTGTGGCTTACGCGGCGCAAAGGTGCGGGCGTTTCCTGAGGATCCCATCACCATTGGCGTTGGAGACCCCCGGAATGGAACCCAACAAAAATTCGTTAATAATGTATTTTTAGTATTATAATGTAATAAAAATAAACTAAAAATAGTCAATTAAAATAGCAAAAAAATCAATAAATTCGTGACTTAATGGCAATCAAAAACTGACAATCTTTTGAAAAATAATTTAACCAAGCCTCAACCCAACCGTGCCCGGTGTTTCTGAATTTGCACCATCACCTGCTCTGGCGCTGTGCCACCCAGTGTGCGGCGTGAATTGAGGCTGCCGCGCAGGCTGAGAATGTCGAACACGTCCTTCTCGATGGACGCATTGAATTGTTGCAGTTGCGTCAGCGGCAATTCCGACAAATCGAGGCCCTGCGACTGGGCCGCCTTGACGGCATGCGCCACCGTTTCATGGGCGTCGCGAAAGGGCAGGCCTTTTTTCACCAAATAGTCGGCCAGGTCGGTCGCAGTGGCGTAGCCTTTACGGGCCGCTTGCTCCATCGCTGCCGCATTAACCTCTATACCGCCCTCTTTCCTGCCAGTTGCCGCGTTGATCTGCCCGCCAATCATCTCCGCAAAAATGCGCAAGGTGTCCTTGAGGGTATCGACCGTGTCGAACAGCGGTTCCTTGTCTTCCTGGTTGTCCTTGTTGTAGGCCAGCGGCTGGCCTTTCATCAAGGTGATGAGGCCGACCAGGTGGCCGACTACGCGGCCGGTCTTGCCGCGGGCCAGTTCGGGCACATCGGGGTTTTTCTTCTGCGGCATGATCGAGCTGCCGGTAGTGAAGCGGTCGGCGATCTTGATGAAGGCGTAGTTCTGGCTCATCCACAGGATCAGCTCTTCCGAGAGGCGGCTGATGTGCACCATACACAGGCTGGCGGCAGCCGTGAACTCGATGGCGAAGTCGCGGTCGCTCACGGCGTCCAGGCTGTTCTGGCAGACTTGCGGCTGGCCCGCAGCGTCAACCATGCCCAGCGTTTTGGCCACCATGTCGCGGTCCAGCGGGTATCCCGTCCCGGCCAATGCGGCTGCACCCAGCGGTAGCCAGTTCACGCGTTTGCGCACGTCTTGCAGGCGCGCTGCGTCGCGCGCGAACATCTCGACGTAAGCCAGCATGTGGTGGCCAAAACTCACCGGCTGCGCCACTTGAAGATGCGTGAATCCCGGCAGGATCACCTCGACGTTTTTCGCAGTCACGTCGAGCAGGGACTTCTGCAGTACGGTCAGCAAATTGGCGAACACGTCGATCTCGCCGCGCAGCCACAGGCGCACGTCGGTGGCGACCTGGTCGTTGCGCGAGCGGCCGGTGTGCAGGCGTTTGCCAGCCAGGCCGACGATAT
>JANNMM010000155.1:0-10317 GCA_031397915.1 Rhodoferax sp.
TCCCAAAGCCCGGTCGCACAGCCCAATCACCGCGCTCAGTTGGTGTTTGCACGTTGCGCTCAACGACGCGTGGCTTCTTGCGCATCCCCTGCAGCGACGGGTTGGCCCTCTAGTTCCAATTGGTGAGCCTCAAAATATGAAAGGAGATGCGAATACCGAAATGCAAGCTTCGAATTGGCGGTTTCTTGGTGAAGTTGCAATTGCTCTTCAACAAACTTTCGTGCTTTTCCGTAGAGCTCACTGTGATGCTTATGTGTTACCGCTTGACGGAATTGATCCCCAAGGTAATGAAGGATCCAACTCCCATCAGCGTCTCGAGCCAACATTCCTAAGCAAAGTTCGGCCAAGGCTCGATTGTTCTCCGAGTAAACGTCCTGTTCTTGATTGTTCTTGTGGGCTTCCAAGAATGCCACAACCCTAGAACCAATGACAATTCTGGGATATTGCGCGTAGGTGCTCTCCAGTTCGTACGCACGCGCTACGGCCGCACCGTAGAGTTCACCCGGTTGTATTTCGACACCCCAGGCAACATCAATCGCACCTCTGAGGGGGCGCCGCGATGCGAGCCCCATAAAGCAAAGACTTCCGGCGGAACCAAGGACATTGAATACGCTATTAAGCGGGCACTTGATGTTCTTGTCTCCCAAGCAAACAAACGAGACGAGCCCATCCGACCATTTTTGAGTGGTGACACGCGCACGACTCATCTCGTCCCAAAGAATTTTCTGCTCGTCCGACAACGATGCACGGAACGGAGACTCTGGGCGGTCGCGTTGACCTTCGCGCAGCATGTCGTCCGAGCGGACTTGGAGCCTACGTATTGCCCCAACGCTGTCTTTCAGCGCGCCGATGAATTGCTTGTGATCTTCTTCTGTTTTGAAGATTGGCAGCAATCCTTGGCCCTTCAATGCGTCGCGTTGACCGAGTAGGTCGATGAAGCTGATCAGGTAGTTATAGGCATTCCACTGTTCCGGACCCTCTTTCGCATCAACGGCTGTCATGTGTTTCCTGAGGCCCTACTTCGATGTATCGGGTGAATTTGCCGGATACCCGGGAAAGTCGCCAAATAACATGGGGCATGCAAGGCCGAAAAAAACTTTTTGATGTCATGGCTTGAGAGCAATATTCTGTAAACACGTGGAGGCATATTAATACCCGAAAGTCGGCGCTCCGGTTTTTCAGTCACCACATGTACCGGATCAATTGCAAGTGCGTATCCGCCGCTGATGCACTATAGCCCCAACCCCAACAAATCAAGGTAGCGCGGTGATTGGGCTGTGCGACCGGGCTTTGGAGTGGAAGGCGCGTGGAAGCAATTTGGTCAAACAACTCAAAAAATGGCCAAGCGCCAGCTTGACCCATTTTTCCTGGCCGCGCGTGATTCCACTCCAAAACCGCATGCGCATGGCCCGGTCGCCGCGCGGATCGACGTACACAACGGCCAAACAGGCCGATCCTCCGGTTCAAAACCTATTTGTTAATATGGGTATTAACATTTAGCAAATTTGACCTGTATTTTCTCAATTTTCAAGCTTTTTGAGCCTCCAAGTCACGGAAAATGGCGTTTATTTGCTATATATATCATAGCAATTTAAGACCATCAAACCCAGGCGCTAAACCCCGGATTCACGTTGCAGGTAACGCAACGCCCCCTGCCCCGCCAGCCTGCCGCTGCTCAGGCACGCGGTGAGCAAATAACCACCCGTCGGCGCTTCCCAGTCGAGCATTTCACCGGCGCAGAACACGCCGGGAAGGCGCTGCAACATCAGGTTTTGATCAAGCGCTTCAAGTCTCACACCGCCCGCGGTGCTGATGGCCTCGGCCACAGGACGAGGCCGCGCCACAGTGATGGGCAAATGCTTGATGGCCGCTGCCAGACGCGCGGCGCTGTTCATGCCTTCTTTACCCAGCACTTCGTACAACACCGCCGCCTTGATGCCGTCCAGGTGCAGGCGGCTTTTCAGGTGGCTGGACAACGAGCGTGAGCCGCGCGGGTGATTGACCTCGGCCTGCACTTTGGCTGCGGACAGGTCGGGTAGAAGGTCGATATGGAAAGTGGCGCTGCCGCCTGAAGTGATGGCATCGCGCAGCAAGGCGGATGCGGCGTAGACCAGGCTGCCTTCCACACCTGTGGCAGTGGCGACGAACTCACCTTTTCGGTGGAAATGCTGCTTGTGGTGAAGCACTTCGATCGCCACCGACTTGAACGGCAGCCCGGCAAATTTTTGCGCGAAAAAGGGGCTCCAGCCGCTTTGATTGACAAACGTCACATCGAAGCCACAATTCGCAGGCCGCAGCGGCGCGACGTCAATACCCTGCGCCACCAGCGGATCAACCCACGCGCCGGTGGAACCCAGTTGCGGCCAACTCGCACCGCCCAGGGCCAGGACCACGGCGTCTGCGCCGGCCAGCAATTCAGCACCTGCCGATTCAAAGCGCAAACCGCGCACCCTGTTCACCAGCGCACCGCCATCAACCCAGCCCAGCCAGCGGTGGCGCATGTGGAATTGCACCGGCACCGCACCGCCGCCGCCCGCGCGCAGCCGGTGCAGCCAGGCGCGCAGCAGGGGCGCGGCCTTCATGTCCTTGGGAAACACGCGGCCCGAGGTGCCGACAAAGGTCTCAATGCCCAGGCCGTGCGCCCAGGCTTGCACGGCCTCGGGGCCAAACGTTTGCAACCACGGCTGAACCTGGCGCTGGTGCGAGCCGTACCGCGTGGCGAAGGCCTCGAGCGGCTCCGAGTGGCTAAGGTTCAGGCCCCCCTTGCCCGCCAGCAAAAATTTGCGGCCGGCCGAAGGCATGGCGTCGTAAACGTCCACACAAACGCCCGATTGCGACAACACCTCGGCGGCCATCAAGCCAGCTGGGCCCGCGCCGACCACCATGGCTTTCAGCATTTCACGTTCGCCTGATCAATGGGGAGTAGAGTCATTTGAGTTTAATTTTCAAGCGTTACTCAGCCAGACTGAGCCTGTTGCGGCGGCAACTGCACCAGCTCCCCGTCAGCTGTCAAGAACGCGGCATTTACCTGGGCCTGCGGATAAACGGTTTGAACCGCCTCCCGATAACGTGCCAGCTGTTGCACCAGCAGCGCGTCGGCCAGTGGTTCGGTGTTTGACTTGTAGTCCAGCACCCACCAGGCACCGGTGTCACGCCGCTGCACCAAGCGGTCCAGCCGCAGCGTTGCACCCCGGTGGACGAGTTCGACCTCGTTGCCCTGCCACTGGATCACATCAGCGTCCCAGGCCCAGGCGCCCTGCCCCTTAACGATGCGCTCGGCCGCCGCTGCCGCTGCCTGGCTGTCCTGCGCTGTCAGCGCAAATTCATTTGCCACAGCCACCAGCGGGTCGGCCACCGAACTTCCGCCGTGCATGCGCCATTCCAGCAGTCGGTGCATTGCCTGGCCCATGCGCGACACATTTGAGTCCGGTCCGGGCGGCGAATTGCTCCCGTCAACCTGATCGACACGCCGCGCCAGACCCTCAGGCAAGCTTGGCAGCACCTTGAGCAGAACCGGGGAAGCCCCTGGCGGCAAGTTCTCCGCCCCCCCCGCAATGGCCGGTGGGTAGGGCACGTCAACCTGCCCGGCCAACTCAGACAGGCGCGCCCACCAGCTGGCCGGCGTGGCTTTGTAAGCTTCGACGCTGGACATCACCAGTCGTGTTTTACCCCGGGTGAGCGCCACATACAGCGCGTTGAGCTCTTCGCGTTTGCGCTCTTGCAGGTCGCGTTCGAGCAATCCGGCGGCGCAGGCCGGTGGCTGCTTTTCGCTGGCCAAAAACACGAACTTGAGGGGACGTGGCGCTTCACCGGGCCAGTCGATCAACACGCCCATGGACTCGGCACGCGGCGGGTTGGCATCGGAATCCAGCAACAGCACGACCTCAGCCTCCAGACCTTTGGCGCCGTGAATGGTCAAGAGGCGCACTGCATCGTCCAGCACCGCCGCACTGGCCTGCACGCCGCCGGCTTTGAGCGCGCGCACAAAAGCATAGGGCGTGGCGAAACGGCCGCCGCCAAGCCGCAGGGCGACACCTGGCAAAGCGCGCAGGTTGGCCAATACAGCAGCACGCTGGGGTGCCGGTGCAGCCGCTGCAAACCGCGCCAACACGTCGCCGTGGCTGTAGATGGCTTGCAGGGCGTCATGGGGTGGCAGTTCGTCCACCCACTGGCGCCATTGCGCCAGGATCGGGCCCAGGCCTTGCAAAGCAGGAACGGGCTGCTCGCTGGCCAGCAGGAGCCCCAGCCACGACCCGCCTTGGGCCTGCTGTTGCTGCAGGGCCAGATGCACCAAAGCGGCGTCATCGATGCCAAACAGGGGCGATTTCAACACCCGCGCCAGGGACAAATCGTGCTCGGGCGACACCAGCACGTCAAACAAGGCGACCACGTCCTGCACTTCACAACAATCAAACAGCGCGGTTTTTTCACCCACCTGGGACGGAACCTGCAGCGCTCTGAGCGCGTCGTGCAGCGGAGCCAGCCCCGCCCTGCGGCGAGACAGCACCATGATGTCCCTGGGCAAGGTGCCTTTGGCAACCTGAGCGGCAATCCAGCGCGCGGCCTGGCCCGCCTCGCGCACGCGCAGACTTTCTTCCGCTTCTACCTGCGGCACGGTCAAGGTGTCGCGCCACTCACTGTGCGACGCCTCCAGATCATTCAGGTCACCACTTGCCCGGCTGATTTGCGGCAAGCGAAGCACCTCGCCGGCCAGCTCCGAGCTGGTGGTGTGGTTGCGAAACCCGTCATAGACGTCTCCTTCAATCTCACCACGCATGGCCGCCTGCATGACCGTGTTGACGGTGTGAATGACCAATTGCGCGTTGCGCCGGGTGTGGTCGCAGCTCAGCAGGTCACCCCCCAAACCCTGTTGTACAAAGGTCTTGGCAGCCTTGAAAACCTGCGGCTCGGCGCGGCGAAAACGGTAAATGCTCTGCTTTGGGTCGCCCACAATGAACACGCTGGGCGCCGAGCCAGCGCCGCTGCCGGCGTAGCCTGACAACCAGGCGAAGAGCGCCTGCCATTGCAAGGGGCTGGTGTCCTGGAACTCGTCGACCAGCACGTGCCGCGTGCGTGCGTCCAGGCGCTGCTGCAGCCAGCCAGACAACACCGTGTCAGAGAGGATCATGCTGGCAGCGTGCTCCACGTCGTTCATGTCGATCCAGCCACGTTCGCGTTTCAACGCTGCGTATTCGTCGATCACCAGGCGGCTCAGGCGACCCATGCGCTGCTGGTAAACCCAGGCGGCGTGCTGGTGTTGCGCCTGCTGGATGCGAAGCGCAAGTGCCTGGGCCTCACGCACGCGCTCAATGCCGGCGATCTTTTCGCTGAATTTGCGCGCAGAGCCGTCTTTGGTCAACAGCGCAGCCAACGCAGCCGCCAGATCAGGCCGATGGTGGAACGCGTCAAGCGCCTGTTCCAGCTCGTCGCCCTTGGCTGAAAAACTCGGCGCGCCGGCCCTTCCCAATGTCGCGGCAGCGTCGCGGAACAATTGCAAGTTCACAGGTCTTTTCGCCAGGGCGTCTTGCGGCTCCTGCAAGCCCTCAAAACCGGCAAGCTGCTGCGAAAAATGCATGACCGATGCATCCACAACACCCGCTGCGTCGGCCAGGCTGAATTCAAGCCGCTTGTCCAGTGCCGCCTGAAGGGCGCGCTCGGTCTGGAAGCGGCCATAGTCAAAAACGAGTGCTTCAAAATCGGCGCGCAAGGCGCTGTCGCCAATAAGCGCCGCGTAGTACTGCCGCCATACCTGCGCCTTGGCGCTTTTGTCGTCTTCCAGAAGTTCGTAGTTCGCCGGCAAACCCAGGCGCAACAACACGCCATACGGGGCGTTGCGCAAGAGTGCGGCAAACCAGCTGTGAAACGTACGGATCTGAACCTGGCGCCCACTCGCCAGCACCCTGGCGTACAGGTTTGCCAAACGCTTTTGCATGTCCACTTGCTCGCCAGCGCCGGGTTGCGGCGCAACGCCACGCATGGCCAATTCCAGGGCCAGCTGTTGAGGGTCAGCCGTCGAAAACACTTCGAGCCATTGCTGCAACCGCTCGCGCATTTCGCCGGCGGCGCGTTTGGTGAAGGTGATTGCAAGGATCTCCTGCGGTTCGGTGCCTTCCAGCAAGGCTCGCACAATGCGCGAAACCAGCATCCAGGTCTTGCCCGCTCCGGCACAGGCTTCGACGGCGACGTGGCGGCGCGGGTCACACGCGATCGCATAAAACGCCTGTGCCGTAACCGGGCGACCGTTGTGCTCGTAGGCCGGCGAAATGGCGTTCAGTAAATCTGGCTTCATGCGGACCAGAAATCCTTGCGACACAAGCCGCGCGCTGCGCAATAGTCGCAGGCAAAACCCTCGCCCAACGCCGGCATTGCCTTGCCAGCGGCGATGCCCTGCAGGTCCTCCAGAATGCCCTCTGCCAGCTGGCTGCGCAGCGCCACGATATCGGGTTGTGCGAAAACCTTTGTGTGGTCCTTTTCACCCACGTTCACGTACGCTGCGGCAATGTCGTCTACGTCAAACAGCGCGGTGTAAAACGCAAGCTGGGTGTCCTCATTGCCCGCCTTGATGCGTTCACCGGTCAAGGTGCGGCTTTCGGTTTTGTAATCCATCACCAGCAACTTGCCGTCTTTTTGGCGGTCCAGGCGGTCCAGCTTCCCGACCAGGGTGACCGGCCCCAGGCGCATCTCCTTCCATACCTCGGCCTGCTCAAAACGATGGCCCGTTTCAACGTGATCGTCCAGCCAATCCAGGTAACCTGCGCGCACCCGCGGCCACGCGGCCGAGAACGGCAAGAACTCTGCGGCCGACAAACCCAGGTCGGCAGTGGCTTGTTGCGCGGCGCGGTTAATCAGATGCACCTGAGCGGCGCGGTCCGCTGTGCCCTCTTCTTTGAGCGCGTTCTGGAAGTGAAACAACACGCGGTGCAGCCAGTTGCCGAAGTCACGTTTGTCGACTTCTGCTTCCAGTTCGTCCTCTTCACTCAATTGGAGTTGGCGCAAGGCGAAAAACCGATAGGGACAGCGGCGCAGGTCACTGTACGCGCTGGCCGACAGGCGCTGCACCACTAGCGCCTGGCCACTAGGACTCGGCATGTGTGAGGCATTCGCCTGCAACGCAACCACCACTCGGGGATCCTCTGCAAAAACCGGTAACGGCGCTTCACCCTGGCCTGCCTGTGCCGTTGATTCCTGCTGTCGCAGCTTGAGCTGGTGGGCCAATGCCTGCACAAATTCGCTGGGCATGTTGCGCTCACCGGATTCGCCCGTGCGCCACAAAATGTCGAGCCGTGGCGAGCTCAATGCGCAATCCCATGATTTTTTCGCCACCGCAGCCAGCGCAGCGCGCGTCGGCAGACCCAATGCCACGCGCTGCAACGGCGTCCAGGCGCCAGGCGGCTCGGGAGAGGCTGGCAAGTGGGTTTCGTCACATCCGGCCAGCACCACCGCGTCAAGCGAGCGGCCGAGCAATTGCGCCAGAGGCAATATCACGACCTGCGCGCCGGGCGGATGTGGCGGTGAGTAGTTGGAGGCTTCCAGCGTTTGCCCGGCCCAGGCTGCAAATTCAGCAGCCGCCAGCCGCATGCCATAACTCGAGCGTGCATCCAGGTCGGCTGCGTTGAAGGTGTCAACAACTTCCGCGTCGTGAAACGTCGCCAGTTTCAACGCTTCGAGCACAGCGCGCCCGGCACCGTCGGCCGCCAGCGCAGTCCATTGACCCGAGTCCCGCAACACACCGTGCAGGTCACCCAACCACTGGATCAGGGTCCGGCCTTCTGCAAGGCGGCGAAGCAGCAGGTTCGCGGCAAAAACGCATTGACGGCTGGGTTCACCCAGCCCGACAGCGTGCTCGGGCTGTGTCGGCCAATCGCGAAGACCGGCCTTTCGAAGTTCGCGTTCGAGCTGGTCGACCACCGCAGGTGAACTGCCCAACGTAACCTTGTGTGACAAAAATGCAGGCGCATTTTTCAACCAATCGAGCACGTCGTCGGTACTGGCGTTGCGCCGGCTGGCGCGCAGCAGGGCAGTCAAGTTGGCACAGGCCCGGGTCGTGGAAAGTTTCCAGCCAGTTTCGTCGCGGATCTCGACACCGCGCCCCGAAAGAATGGCGCGCACACGCCGCACAAGCTCGCGGTCCAGCGCGACCAGGCCAATCGGCCGAGCACTGCGCGGCAACCGCGACAAATGCTCAATCACGCAGGCTGAAGCGCGCTCAGCCTCGTCCTCAAAGTCCGTCGCGGCGTGGAGATTCACAACACCTTCATGACCGTTCCCGGTATGGTGGAGTGTTATCCGCGTGCAACGCGAGCCCAGCTTCAGCGCCAATGCCTCGACCAGCGGCTCGGATTGAAAGCCGTCAATCACGACCAGCAGTTTTGGTTCAGCCTGAAAAAGGTGATCGGTCGCAAAGGCCGAGGTGCTGCACCACGCCAGCGCAAGCCGGCCAATTGCCGCTTCGAAAGACAGCGCCGGCTCGGAAAGCCCTGCAAGCAGCGTTTGCGCAAGCTCAGCGCCCCAGGCGATCCGCCGTTCGGGTGCGACGGCAGCCGCTACACCTGCGAGGCTCCATGCCGCCTCCAGGAGCTTGGGTGCCAGCATGGCGATGTGCTCGGACAGACCCGCCCGTTGCAGCAATGAACGGGCGGTTATCGCATCAAAGGCAGCGTCCAGGCACAAGTCACCGTCTTTCGGCGTGTAGCCGCCCAGCCCGCGTGCCCAGTTCAGGGTTGATTCGAACCGCGGCACAAACACCGCGCCGTTGGCCGGCAGGTTCTCGGACGCGACCCAGGCCTGCTTCGCCTCCTGGATCAACTGGGCAAACGGCACCAGAACAATGGCTTGGGATGGATGGACCTGCCGCCTGGACAGTTCATCACGCAGGTTTCCCATAACAAGGGTCCACGCTGGTGTGGCGCCATGTGTTTTGTCTATGTCGGCCATAGCTGGCATTTGGGAATTGGCAAGCCCACCGGCCTTGATTTCTGTCACAATTTCCACACTTTACCTGTAGCGCCAGCATTTACCCTACCGTCATCACGGCAACTGAAGGAACCTCCATGGCCAGCGAACTGATCAAACACATTTCCGACTCCTCCTTCGAAGCCGACGTGCTCAAGAGCACTACCCCCGTTTTGGTGGACTACTGGGCCGAATGGTGCGGCCCCTGCAAGATGATCGCGCCGATCCTGGACGAACTCTCGACCGCCTACGCCGGCAAACTGCAGGTCACCAAGATGAATGTTGACGAAAACCGCGACATCCCCGCCAAATTCGGCATTCGCGGCATTCCGACCCTGATGTTGTTCAAGGACGGGCAACTGGCAGCCACCAAGGTCGGCGCCATGAGCAAAGCACAAATGACCGCCTTCATCGACCAGCAACTGGCCTAAAGCTGATTCCCAACCCTCCCCAGACACGGCTTCTGGGCAGGGCCAATTCCTGTCATAATTCCCCCAGATCGCCGGTTTCCACACGAAACCGGTTCGAGTTCCCGGTAAAGAATTCCGGCAAAGAGCCTTCGCAGCGGCATACAGGCGACGCTGCTTAACCCCCCAAATTTGTATTTCACTACGCCCCATTCCGGGGACAATCCATGCACTTAAACGAACTCAAGGCACTGCACGTGTCAGAAGTCCTCAAGCAGGCCGAAGAACTTGAGATTGAAAACACCGGGCGCATGCGCAAGCAGGAGCTGATGTTTGGCATCATCAAGAAGCGCGCCCGCACCGGCGAGCAAATCATCGCCGACGGCGTGCTTGAAATATTGCCTGACGGTTTCGGTTTCTTGCGCAGCCCCGACACCAGCTACACCGCCAGCACCGACGACATCTACATCTCCCCCAGCCAGGTGCGCCGCTTCAACCTGCACACCGGCGACATGATCGAAGGCGAAGTGCGCACGCCCAAAGATGGCGAGCGTTATTTCGCGCTGAACAAGCTCGACAAGGTCAATGGCGATTCCCCTGAGAGCAACAAACACAAGGTGATGTTTGAGAACCTGACACCCTTGTTCCCCAAGGTGCAGATGAAGCTTGAGCGTGACATCAAGGGCGATGAGAACATCACTGGACGGGTGATTGACATCATCGCGCCGATTGGCAAGGGTCAGCGCGCCCTGCTGGTAGCTCCGCCAAAGAGCGGCAAAACCGTGATGATGCAACACATCGCCCATGCCATTTCTGCCAACTATCCTGACAGCCATATGATGGTTTTGCTGGTGGATGAGCGGCCTGAAGAGGTGACGGAGATGCAGCGCACCGTAAAGGGCGAAGTCATTGCCTCCACATTTGATGAACCCGCCGCGCGACACGTGCACGTGGCTGA
>JANNMM010000169.1:0-2561 GCA_031397915.1 Rhodoferax sp.
ACGCCAAGCCGCTGGCCTTGCTGGATTCGCTGAACAACGGCAATCCGGTGTCTGCGCTTGCGATGGACGCGGGTTTTGCAGCCGACTGTCTGGACTATTTCGCAGGACTGGCCACCGAGATCAAGGGCGAAACCATCCCGATGGGTGACGGCAACTTCAACTACACGCTGCAGGAACCGCTGGGCGTGATTGCCCGCATCGTCGCCTACAACCATCCGTTCATGTTCGCGGCCGCGCGCCTGGCGGCGCCGCTGGCGGCGGGCAACACCGTGGTGGTGAAGTCGCCCGACCAGGCGCCGCTGTCCATCCTGCGGCTGGCCGAACTGGTCGGTGATATTTTTCCACCCGGCGTCGCCAACTTTTTATGCGGTGGCCGCGCCTGCGGCGATGCGATGAGCCGCCATCCGCTGGTCCGCAAGATCACCTTGATCGGCGGCGTGCCCACTGGCAAGTCGGTGATGAAGACAGCCTCCGACAACCTCAAGCCGGTGCTGCTGGAACTGGGCGGCAAGAATGCGCTGGTGGCGTATCCGGATGCTGACATTGACAAGCTGGTGAACGGCATCATTGCCGGCATGAACTTCACCTGGTCGGGGCAAAGCTGCGGCTCGACCAGCCGCGTGTTTTTGCATGAATCGATTCACGATGCGGTGCTGGAAAAGGTCGTCAAATTGCTCCCTGAGCGGCACCGATGCGGCATTCCTACAGACCCCCAGACCACGATGGGCTCGCTCGTCAGCCAGGCCCAGCTCGACAAGGTCAAAGCCTATGTCGCCACCGGACTGCAGGAAGGCGGCCGGCTGGTCTGCGGCGGCAGGCAGCCCGAAGACCCCGCACTGAAAGACGGATTTTTCTACGAGGCCACGGTGTTTGCCGACATGCAGCCCCATATGCGTCTGGCGCAGGAAGAAGTGTTCGGACCCATCATGTCCGTCTTCAGATGGCGCGACGAAGACACGCTGTGGTGCGATGTCAATGGCGTTGACTTAGGCCTCACGGGTTCGATCTGGACACAAAACATCAACACCGCGCACCGCGCCGCCAAACGCATCCACACCGGCTATGTCTGGATCAATAACGCCAGCCAGCATTTCATGGGCGCACCCTTCGGTGGTGTCAAACAGTCGGGTATCGGACGCGAGGAGTGTTTTGCCGAGCTGATGGAATTCACGTACACAAAGAACGTGAATCTGAAGCTGGGTTGAAGTTGCTGCCAGCGTGGACGAGAAATGCTGGAGCGGGTGAAGGGAATCGAACCCTCGTATGAAGCTTGGGAAGCTGCCGTTCTGCCATTGAACTACACCCGCATTGCGGCCGATTTTAGCTTGATGCGGGCTGACGATGGCCGGCTCACTGCTTTCAGCGGGGCGTTTGCGGCGCGGCGCCGGGCGGGGACGGGCACGCATCGCCGCCGAGCGAAATGAATCCGTCCACCACCAGCGTGTTGCGCGGTGAATTTCCGCCGGGCCCGGGTCGCGGTAATACGCGTCCGGCCACCGTGGTCAGCACCGCAGGGTCGCTGCCGCCGCCGGCAAACAACCGCAGGTAAGCGCCTTCCAGGATCACGTTGGCCCCTTCCTGGGCGACAGGAAGCCGTGTGCCGCTGGCACAGTCGTCAAATGTGGCCACGTTGGCTGTGAATCGGTACAGGCCCCGCAAGATGGTGGTTTGATCCAGCGCACGAGGGGACGGCGCAGGACTGATGGCGCGGGGCGTCGGGACGGGCGCGGGTGGGGGTGATCGCGGCGCTGCTGACTCCGGCATGGCGACGGGTGCTGGTATCACGGCCGGTGCCGGTGCCGGTGCCGGTGCTAGGGTGGGCGAGGGTGAGGGGGGAACCGGCGCGGTTGAAGGTGCAGGGGCGGGCACAGGCAACGGTTGAGCTTGGGCTTGGGCCAACGCCCTGGCATCGGCGTCGCCCTGTGCTTTGGCTTGCGCCTCCGCCTCCGTTCGAGCCTGAGCCTGACCCCGGGCATCGGCCAAAGCCTTAGCGTCGGCCTGCGCTTTGGCCTGTGCCTGTGCCTGTGCCTGTGCGTCGGCCAACGCCTTGGCTTCGGCCTGCGTTTTCGCCTGCGCTTGCGCATCCGCCCTCACTTGCGCCTCAGCCCGCGCTCTGGTCTGCGCCCGCGCTTCCGCCAAGGCCTGGGCCCGGGCCTGCGCCTCGGCCAAAGCCCTGGCGTCGGTCTGCGCTTTGGCCTGGGCTTGCGCATCCGCCCTGGCTTGCGCCTGAGTCTGTGCCCGCACTTCCGCCTGCGTCTTGGCCTGAGCGGCGGCTAGTGCCTGGGCCCGGGCTTGAGCCTCTCGTCGGCTGGCCTGTGGATCGACCTTTATCCCGGCTGCACCGCCAGCAGATGCTGGCGGCGCTCTGTCGGCGGTGTCACCCTGCGGGCGACCTGGTGCGCGGGTCACTGGTTGAGGTGCTACGGGAGCCGGCCTGGTCAGCGTGATCGCCACGGTTCTGTCTTGCGCGTTGACAAGCGCAGGTACGGCCTGCTCGGTCACGAACAAAAGCTGCCCATTGACCAGGACACGCGCCCGCACCACGTAGCGGCGTCCCGGCC
>JANNMM010000209.1:0-2446 GCA_031397915.1 Rhodoferax sp.
CGGACGGCATGTCGAAGGGAAGTCAATGCGCGAGGTCGGATCGAGACGAGAAAATTTTAGTCTTTAGTGGGCACAGTCGATTCGACCAACCCCTGCAACTTCGCATACTGCAACAGCATGATGGTTTTGGCGTCGACGATCTCGCCTTTGCCTATCATCGCAAGCGCGGCATCGAGCGAAAGCTCCAGCACTTCGATGTCTTCGCCTTCATGTGGATGCCCGCCACCCTCTGAGACTTTGTCGCGCGCGGAGTATTCACCCACAAAGAAGTAGAGGCGTTCGGTCACTGAGCCGGGGCTCATGTAGGCCTCGAACACCTTGCGCACGTCGCTCACCACGTAGCCGGTTTCTTCTTCGGTTTCGCGTTTGATGCAGGTCTCGGGGTCGTCCTGGTCCAGGAGGCCGGCGCAGGCTTCGACCATCATGCCGCTTTCGTTGCCGTTCACGTAGGTTGGGAAGCGGAACTGGCGCGTGAGGATCACCGTTTTTTGGGTGGGGTTGTAGAGCAGGATGGTGGCGCCATTGCCCCGGTCATAGGTCTCTCGGTGCTGGCGCTGCCAGCTGCCGTCTCTGCGCTGGATGTCAAACGTGGTGGTTTTGAGGGTGTACCAGTTGTCGCTGAGCAGCTTTTCTTCGACGATGCGCAGGGTGTCGGCCATAGGCGATGGTGTGAAGCCGGGCGCGTTCAGGCCCTGCGCGGCTTGACCAGTGAGGCCGCCAGCTTGGCATGTTTGCGCGCCACGTCCACATTGGCGTCAAACACCAGCGCCACGCCCATGCGGCGTTTTGCATAACTTTCGGGTTTGCCAAAGAGGCGGATGTCGGAGTTGGGCACGCGCAGGGCGTCGTCCACGCCATCAAACGCGATGCCTTTGGCGTCCACACGGCCGTAAATGACGGCGCTGGCACCCGGGCACCGCAGCGCGGTGTTGACGGGCAGCCCAAGGATGGCGCGGGCATGCAGCTCGAACTCGTTTTGCCATTGTGAACACATCGTCACCATGCCGGTGTCGTGCGGGCGCGGGCTGACCTCGCTGAACCACACGTCTTCACCTTTCACGAAAAGCTCCACGCCATAGAGGCCCAGGCCCGCCGGTTTGCCGTCTGCGCCGGTGCCCAGGTTGTCGGTGATGGCTTTGGCAATGCGGCCCGCGCGCAGCGATGCCACCGGGTTCATGCGCTGCGGCTGCCAGCTCTCCACGTAGTCGCCGCCCACCTGCACATGGCCAATCGGTTCGCAAAAATGGGTTTCCACCTGGCCGCCCGCGCCCAGGGCGCGTACGGTGAGCAGGGTGATTTCGTAGTCGAAGTCAATCACACCTTCGACGATCACGCGGCCGCCCTGTACGCGGCCGCCAGCCTGCGCGTAGTCCCAGGCGCCTCTCAAATCGTCGGGGCCGTCGATGCGGCTTTGGCCCTTGCCGGAGCTGCTCATCACGGGCTTGATGATGCAGGGGTAACCGATGCCAAAACTCGAGGTGCTGCTGCCCGTGCCTTCAATGGCGGCTTGCATCTCCTCGAAGGAATCGCAAAACTCGTAGGGGCTGGTGGGCAGCCTCAAGGTTTCGGCAGCGAGGCGGCGGATACCCTCGCGGTCCATCGTCAGGCGTGCCGCGCGTGCCGTGGGAACCACCCTTACCGTGCCTTCGGCTTCCAGCAGTTGCAACACCGGAGTGGCAATGGCTTCAATTTCAGGCACCACGATGTGCGGGCGCTCCGCTTCGATCAGGGCCTTGAGCTGAACCGCATCACTCATGGTGATGGTACGGGCGTGGTGGGCCACCTGGTGGCCCGGTGCGTTGTCATACCGGTCGACCGCGATGGTCTCCACGCCCAGGCGCTGCAGGGCGATCAGTACCTCTTTGCCCAGTTCGCCAGCGCCCAGCAACATCACTTTGGTGGCGGAGGGGGAAAGGGGCGTGCCAATGGTGATCATGGGGGTGTTTGAGGTGGATCCGGCGTTGGGTGAGGGGGAGAATTTACCGCAGTTTTCAGGGGTTTCAAGGCGCTGCCTGCAATATTGGCTGGCCGCGCTGCGCCAGCACCATGTGTTCAAGTTCGCTGGCTGGCATGGGGCGGGCAAACAGGTAGCCCTGGCCGTAATCGCAGCCGGCCTCCTGCAGAAGTTGACGCTGCAGCGCGGTCTCGATCCCTTCAGCGATGACCTTCAGGCCCAGCGCGTGGGCCATCACGATGATCGCCTTGCACAAGGCGAGGTCGGTGGAGGCGGGCGCCAGATGGCGTACAAACTGGCGATCGATCTTGATGTAGTCGATGTCGAATTTCTGCAAATACGACAGCGCGGAATAACCCGTGCCGAAGTCGTCCAGCGACACCTGGATGCCCGCGTCGCGCAGTTGAAGCAGTTTGCGGCTCACCTCTGCGCCGGCGTCGAGCAGCAGGCCTTCGGTGATCTCGACCGCGATGGCCGAGCCGGGCAGCCCCA
>JANNMM010000274.1:0-15349 GCA_031397915.1 Rhodoferax sp.
AGTCCCTTCACGTGCCTTACAAGGGCGGCAGCCAGTCGGTCGCCTCGGTGGTCTCGGGCGAAACCCATTGGACACTCACTCCCGCGCCGGCCGCCATGGCGCTGGTCAAGGGCGGGCGCCTGCGCGCGCTTGGGCACAGCCTGGGCAAAGGCACACGCCCCCTGGGCAATGTGCCGGCCATCGCCGACAGCATTGCCGGCTTCAAATACGGCAGCTGGATCGGCCTGATGGCGCCCAAGGGCCTGCCACCGGCCGTGGGTGACAAGCTGCGCAAAGCCTGGGGCGTGGCCATGCAGCAAGCCAGCCTGCGCGAGGCCTTTGAGGCCAACGGCGCGATCCCGACGGCCAGCACGGCGGACGAATACCGCGCCATGGCCACGCGCGACATGGAACAGAACCGCAAGGTGATTCAGGTTGCGGGGTTGAAGGCGGAATGACCGCGCCAAATTCCTGGGCTGACCGGCTTGGGTGCCCGGTGCCGGATGAATTTCGGCTTTTTGGGGACTTGAAATCCTGATTCGCAGCCCTTAATTCGCTGCTGAATGCTGCTGGATCGGCCGGCGGCCTTCATTTCAAAGCGAAAGGAGCCATGCGATGTACGGATACACCCATCCAGGAGACGTTTTTGCCGATTTGAACCGTGTACAGAACGAAGTACACAGGCTCTTCGGCCAGATTCCCAGCATTCGGGGCATCGGACGCGGCGGTTACCCGGCGCTCAACGTCGGGCGCACCCCCGAGTCGGTCGAAATCTATGCATTTGCGCCAGGACTCGACCCTTCGAGCATTGCGGTGAATGTAGAAACCGGCGTGTTGACCCTCAGCGGCGAGCGGCAGCCTGCCTTGGCAGCGCAAAACGGGCAAGCGGCCCTGCATGTCAACGAGCGTTTTTGCGGCGACTTCAGCCGGGCGGTGAGCCTCTCCAATGATCTGGACCCCAACCAGGTCTCAGCCCAATACGGAGACGGCGTCCTGCATGTGAGCATCAAGCGCCGGGAGTCATTCCAGCCTCGCCGCGTGCAGGTTCAGATCTGAATCAAGGAGTGCCACCATGAACGATACCAATCTGGTCAACCGAGACGCGCAAACCGCGCGCGAGGACGCTGCGCTGCTGCCGCCCGTGGACGTCGTCGAAGATGCCGACGGCATTACCCTGTACGCAGACCTGCCCGGCGTTCCCAAGGACAAACTCAGTGTCCGGGTGGAAGCCGGCACGCTGACGATCGAGGGTGAAGTCGGCCCGCTGGCGCTTCAGGGCATCGAAGTGACCCACGCGGAAGTACAGGTGCCACGCTATCGGCGCGCATTCACGCTGGGGCCGGAATTGAACACCGAGAAAGTCGGCGCGGAATTTCGCCAGGGTGTACTCACACTGCGCATTCCAAAAGCGGAACACGCCAAGCCGCGACGCATCCAGGTGCAGGTTGCCTAGTCTCTGGGCGCATTTGGTTCCAGCGGTTTGAGCTCTGCCACAGCACCTTCGGGCAGCGGGTACTGGTCAACATTCAGGCACATGCTGACCAGGGTGTAGTACGCCAGGGTACCCATCGCGTCAACCACGCCGCGCTCGCCATAATGGGCGACCAGCGCCGCGTGGTTGGCGTCGCCCACCTGCTTCTTTTGCAAGAGCTCGTGGCAGAAGGTGTAAACGGCTGCAACCTCAGGCACCAGGGCCGCGAGGTTTTCAGGGGTTCGGCCGGTGGCGATGGCGTCGATCAAGGTGGCATCAAGGCCTGCCTCCAGCGCGATGCCTTTGTGGATCAACCAGACAAACTGGCTGCTCCAGAAGCGCGCCACCAGCAAAATCGCCAGCTCGTTCAAGGCCAGCGGAAGGGACGAATTGAACCGGGTGTGCGCGCCAAACTGCTGCGCCAGGTTGCCCAGCTCGGGGCTGTGCATCAGCACGTTGTAGGGGCCCTGCAGGGCACCGCGCTTGCCGGCCAACACGCTTTGCGCCATGGCGGCCTGCTCGGGCGTCATGGTGTCCCAGGTCAGCGGCTTGAAGCGATGGCCGCGCAGGTTGAGGGGTGGCAGTTTGGTGGTGTCCATCAAATCGGTTTCTCGCCTTGCAGGGTGATGCGGTGCATCACGCGGCGAAAGCCGTGGTAGTCATTCACCGGGTTGTGCTGGGTGCAGCGGTTGTCCCAAAACGCGATGCTGTCGGGCTGCCAGACAAAGCGGCAAGTGAATTCGGGCTTGACCTGGTGCGCGAACAGAAAACCCAGCAGCGGCGCACTCTCGGCGTCGCTCATGCCGTCAATGCCGGCCGTGTGCGCCACGTTGACATACAGCGCCTTGCGTCCGGTTTCAGGGTGCGTGCGCACGACTGGGTGAAGGGCCTGGAATTGCTGCGACGCCTTGGCACTGCCACTGGCATCCGTTTTGTCATTTTCCCTGATGCGGTCTTCACGTGTTTTGGACACATCGGCTTTGGCGGAACTGCTGATGCCCGTGAGGCCACCCAGCAAGCGCTTCATGGTGTCAGACAGCGACTCGTAGGCCAGATACTGGTTGGCAAACAGGGTGTCACCGCCGTAGGGCGGCACCTCGCGCGCCAGCAGCATCGACCCCATGGGCGGCACCTCCAGGTAAGTGGTGTCCGAGTGCCAGATGCCGCCGAAGTTGACTTTCTCGTGCGCCAGTTTCTTCACTTCGATGATGTGGGGAAAACCGTCAATGCCCTTGACAAACGGGTACTCGATGGGTTGTCCCATGGCCTGTGCAAACCCCAGGAACTGGGCAGGCGAGAGATTTTGCCCGCGCAAAAAGATCACCTGGTGTTCCAGAAACACCTGCCGGATGTCGGCGGCCAGCGCGTCGGGCACGCCAGCCGACAAATCAACGCCAGAAATCTCGGCACCCAGGGCACCTGCAATTTTTTTGACTTTCATACGCTTCGCGTGAGGGTGTTGAACCGCAAGGCAGGGCTATCAATCAGCCGTTGCACCCGAACTCTTCACCACCACCGCCCATTTCTGGATGTCGGCATGCAGGATGGCGGCGAACTCTTCCGGGCGCGTGTCATAAGGTTCGGCGCCGAGCGTCGCAAATTTCTCCAGCACGTCTTTGTCTTCGAGGATCTTGCGGATGTCTGCGTTGATCTGGCGCACCACCGCCAGCGGCGTGCCTTTGGGTGCAAAAAGCCCAAACCACGGGTTGATCACGAAGCCGGGGTAACCCGACTCGGCGATGGTGGGAATGTTGCTGAACGCTGCGGCCCGTTTGGAGCCCGTCACGGCCAGGCCATTGACGCTGCCCGCGCGGATGTGTTGCGCCACCGACGGCAAACTGGTGAACACCAGCTGGATCTGGCCCGAAATGAGGTCTGTGAGCGCCGGCGCAGCGCCCTTGTAAGGCACGTGCTGCATCTTGGGGCCTGCCGCGCCAGCGACCGGGGTGGTGTTGTAGGCATTGAACATTTCGCCCAGCAGGTGGTTCACCGAGCCATTGCCCGCCGAGCCAAATGACACCGGGTTTTTGGCCGCGTAAGCCGCCAGCTCTTTCATGTTGGCCACGGGAACCTTGGCATTGACAGCCGCCACAAACGGCACGTTGGCCAGCGTGGCAACAGCGGCAAAGTCGGCTTCAGGGTCAAACGGCAATTTCTTGTAGATGCTCACGTTGATCGCGTGGGAGCCAACGTACGACATCAACAAGGTATAACCATCGGCCGGCGCCTTGGCCACCGCGTCCATACCGATGTTGCCTCCGGCGCCCGCCCGGTTCTCGACCACCACCGGCTGCCCCCATTTCTCAGACAGCTTTTGCCCAACGATCCGGGCCAGCGCGTCAGACGCGCCACCGGGCGTTTGCGGCACCACGATACGCACCGGTTTGATTGGAAAAGGCGCGCCCACAATCAATGTCTGGGCCAGTGCCGGAACCGACATCGCCATCGACACCGACAAAGCGGCGCACGCCAACAACAACCGCCGTGAAAAGTGGCAGATGCCTTTGCGGCCCGAATGTTTGTTTGTCATATTGCGCTACAGATTGAATCGAGGGATGTTAGCTCAGGCAAAATTGCGCCCAAGGAAACCCAGCATGCCCCAACTCTCCAAATTGCAACTGCCGTCATTGCACAACCAGGTGCCCGAAGCAGAGTGGCAGGCCCGCGTCGATCTGGCCGCCTGTTACCGCCTTATTGCCCACTACGGCATGTCAGACATGATGGCCAACCACATCACCTTGCGTGTGCCGGGCGAGGAAAACGCCTTTTTGACCAACCCCTACGGCATGATGTACGAGGAAATGACGGCCTCTTGCCTGATCAAGCTCGACCATGACGGCAAGGTCTTGTACAAACCCGACTTCGGTGAGCTCGGGTACGGCCTGAACAAGCCGGGCTTTATTTTGCACAGCGCCGTTCATATTGCGCGCCCCGAGGTGAGCTGCGTGATCCACACCCACACACCGGCCGGCCTGGCGGTGTCGTCCCTGGCCTGCGGCCTGTTGCCCATCAACCAGACCTCGATGCGTTTTCTGAAAATCGCTTATCACGACTACATGGGCGTGGTGCTTGACATGAAAGAGCAGGAGGTGCTGGTGCGCGACCTGGGCGCCGGCGAGGCCCTGATCCTGCGCAACCACGGGTTGCTGACGGTGGGCCGAACCGTGGGGGAAGCCTTCAACTGGATGCACCGGCTTGAACTGTCTTGCCGCGCCCAGTTGCAGGCAATGGCCTGCAACACACCGTTGCAGGCTGTCGCCGATGATGTCGTGCATGAGACATACATGAACTACCAGCCGCAAACCCGCCGCCCCTACGGCGTGATGGAGTGGCCCGGTTTGCTGCGCATGCTCACCCGTATGGACCCCAGTTTCAGAGACTAAGGAGATTTCACCATGACAGACCCCCTTCACCACCACCTCCAGCGGCGCAACTATTTGAAATGGATGGGCGCCGCAGGCCTCGGGCTGCAATCCTTGCCCGGCCGGGCACAAGACGCCTGGCCCAACAAACCGATCCGCTGGATCGTGCCTTTTGCACCCGGCGGCACCTCGAGCATCGTGGCACGCTCCGTTGCCACCGAGCTGACCAAGCAGATGGGCGTGGCCTTTGTCATCGACAACAAAGGCGGCGGTGGCGGTGTGCCGGCGATGCAGGAAGCCGTGCGCGCGCCGGCCGACGGCTACACGATCGTGATGAGCCACATCGGCTTGATGGCGGTCAACCCGCTGATCTACCCCGACAGCGGTTACGACGTGAACAAGGACTTTGTGCCCGTCACCCTGCTCTCGCGGGTGCCGAGCCTGTTTGTGGTGCACAAGGATGTGCCGGTGAAAGACTTCAAGTCGTTTGTGGCGTATGTCAAGGCGCGCCCCGGGCAGATCAATTACGCGTCGGCGGGCAATGCCAGCGCCGGGCACCTGGCCATCGAGGCGCTGAAGCTGGCCACGGGCATGTTCATCACCCACATTCCGTATCGCGGCACCGGCCCGGCCTTGAACGATGTGCTGGCCGGGAGGATCCAGTTTTTCTCGGCCGGCACGCCGGCCCTGCTGCCGCACATTAAGAGTGGCGCGCTGCGCTGCATCGCGGTCGGCACCACCCAACGCATTTCTGCGCTGCCAGACGTGCCAACCGTGGCCGAAAGTGGTTACAAGGATTTTGAAACCGTGCAGTGGTACGGTATCACCGCGCGTGCGGGCACGCCGCAGGAGATCATCATCAAGCTGCAGCAGGAGTGCGCCAAGGCGCTGAAGGCGCCAGAGGTTGTGGCCCGCTACGAAGCAGAAAGCGCTGTAGCGGGTGGCGGCCCACCGGCTGAATACGGGGCCTTCATTGCCCGTGAACAGGCGCGCTGGAAACAGGTGGTGGAAAAAGCGCAGATCAAGCCGGGCTGAGTAGTGGAATAGGTACTACATTGGGCGCTTGATGGGTAGCATGCGGATCGACAAATGGCTCTGGGTTGCGCGGTTTTACAAAACCCGCTCGCTCGCGGCTGATGAGATCGGCAAAGGCCGGGTGCGGGTGAACGACCAGGAAGCCAAGCCCGCGCGAGACGTCAAAGCGGGTGACATGGTTGCCCTGCGCCAGGGGCCAGTGACGCGAACCGTGGTGGTGCTTGGCCTGAGCCAGCAGCGCGGCGCGGCGCCGGTCGCGCAACAGCTTTACGAAGAAACACCAGAAAGCCTTCGCCTGCGGGACATCGCCAAAGAGCAACGTCGGCTGAACACCGAGCCTGCCGCCAACCAGGAGCAAGGCCGCCCCACCAAGCGCGACAGGCGCAACTTGGAGAAGGCCTGGGACGACCGGTGGAGTGCATCGGTCGATTCGTGAGTTTTTGGAGTTGACGGGTTGCTACGGCGCGAATCCGCGAAGTCCAGCCAGTGCCTCAAAAAAACGCCATCGTGCGAACTTCAATGCTTTCGCGCCTTGGTGCATCGGGCCTGGAAGTGGGGTCTTCAAACGCGCTGTGCCCCATGAAACGGGCACGACCGTCGGTTTCGGAATCGTAGGTCTTGAGCATCAACGCCTGCGTTGGCTCCATCTGTGGAAAGTAATACCAACGGTGCGCTGGCGAGTAACGCAAGACGTAGATTTCGCCTGTGCGCTCCCGGTATTTCAGATCCATGCGCAGCAAGTCGGCGGGCACTTGGGTGCTGGCGTCACACATGGCCAGCGGCAACTCTTCCACACGGCGGTAAAGCGGTTTCCAGACGTTGAAAAACGCGACGCGACGCTGCAGCAGTTGACTCGCGTCATTAGGCACAATGTCGCGCACACGCTGGGGGCCGGAGTCGACCGTGTAGTCGCTGTGCACGAGCAGCACGGCTGGGCGTTGCACCGTAGTCTGCTGCTTCAAATCAGGCGGCAGGCGTTTTCGGATGGTGTGGTCAAACACCTCAACCCGCTTTGCTCCGGTGTGCCGCTTTATGAACGCAACCACTTGCGGGTAAAAGCCACTGTGGATGGCTGCGTCATCGTGGAATGCGTCAAACTCGTCCGTGAACGGCTTGAGCGCAAAACCCTCCCGGTCCAGCGAGATGCTGTCGACGCTCGGCCAGCCATCGTGGATGTCAACCTCATGCGGGTCGGTGCCGGGCGGGTTGGGTGTAAACGGCTCATCCGGCTCATAAAAGTAATAGTCGGGCGGTATGCCGTTGTCTACGGAGTAATTGAGCGTGGCGCGAACGTTTTTCGAGGTCGTCATGGCTTTTGCAACTGGGTTTGTCACAACATGGGTTGCGGGGTTGTCAAAAAGGGGCTCTCGGGAAGAGGGTCACCTCATGCGGCAGGCCGCGTCAAGGTGAATCCGGGACCCACGTAGGTGGTTTTCCAGGCGGGCAGCATCTCCACACCTTGCGTCATCCAACGATTCAAATTCGGGTGGTCGGTCATTGGCAATTGCTGGTAAGGGTGCAGGTGCAGTGGCGCGGCCAGCGCAATATCGGCAATGGTCGGGACATCGCCGCAGACCCAGTCATTTTTTGCCAATCGGGCGTCAAGAATCCCCGCGAGTTTGTGAAACTGCACCGCTTGGGCTGCCAACACGGCCGGGTCGGCCTTGTCGCCCAACAGCGGTTTGACGCAGTTCTCCACCAGAAACGAATAGCAGTTTGGAAACCAGGTGGACGACTCCCACAACAACCACCGGTTGATGTCGGCGCGTTTCTGCAAGTCTTTGGGGTAAGCGGACTCACGGCCCAGTTTGTCGGCAACGTATTGCAGTATGGCGTTGGATTCCCACAATACAAAGTCGCCATCGTCGAGGGATGGCACCGAAGCGTTGGGGTTGATGGCCAGGTACGGCGCGTCTTTGTGTTCGCCCTTGAAATAATCGACATGCACACGCTCAAAGGGTGCATCCAGAAATGCCATGCCAGCGAGGACCTTGCGGCAGTTGACAGTAATGGGATCGGCGTAAATCTTCATGGAGTCTCCTTTTGATTTACCGTGAAACGCCACGGCCGAATGCAGTCTAGGGTTTGACGGGCGCGGACGCATCTGTTGAAATGCAAACCAATTGTTCTCGAACGGTTGACAATCGAGTCGACCGATTCAGCCACGTTATTCCCGCACATGGCCTTGCATCTGGCATTTGTTTTGTCCACATACTCGATGAGCACTGCAAGCGTTTCCACCGACATGCTGGTCACCTTTGTCAAGGTGGCTGAGCACTTGGGCGTGAGCGCTGCGGCGGCCGACCTGGATATCAGCAAAAGTGTGGTCAGCAAGCGTGTGGCCCAACTTGAGCACTTGGTGCAGGCCACACTTTTTGCACGCAGTACCCGGCGCATTGCGCTGACGCCTGCGGGAGAGACCTACCTCGACTTCGCCCGCCAGGCGCTGCTGGCGCTGGGTAACGCCGACGAGAGTTTGCGGGACCTGCGGCAATCACTCAGCGGTCAGATTCGAATCACGGCGCCGGGTTCCTGGGGTCAAAAAGTCCTGGCGGGCCTGATGCCACCGTTTCTGGCTCGCCACCCGGCGATTGAAATTGAACTGCTGCTGGACGACCGGTTGATGGACATCGCCTATGAGCGCATCGACATTGCACTGCGAATGACCGCTGTAGCCGCACCGAATTTGCGCGTCACGCCCGTGGCGCGGCTGGATTGGGTGATTTGCGCCGCGCCGATGCACCTGGCCACCAGTGGCATACCGACAGCACCAGTTGATCTGATGGCGCACCCCTGCATGAGTTATTGGCGCGAAAATTCTGACGATTCGTGGCAACTGGTTCAGGGTGACACCCTGCAGCGGGTTCGAGTGAACAGCCGCTACCACGCCAACAATGCCGATGCCGTAGCCTGCGCGGCAGTGGCCGGCCTGGGAGTGGCTCTGCTGCCGCTGTACGTCTGCGCGGAGGACATTGCGGCTGGCCGTCTGGTCAGGCTCCTTCCGGACTGGACGCCAGTGACGAAGTTTGGCACCAGCATCAATGCGGTGGCCACACCCGAGCGCATGCAGCTATCGCGCAACCGCGCCCTGCTGGATTACCTTCGGCTTCAATTGGGCTGAAACGCTATGCTCATGCACAGCTTCAGCCGGTATGTGCTGTGGCCAATTGCCCTTCCAAAGGCCGCGTCAAATCACCTTGACAGCGCGCCCGATGAATTGAATCGGCCCGGTCGGCCGGTTCAGCGGTGAGCCGTTGACCGGCTCCAGCGTGAGCTCGAACAACTGGTTGGGCTGCAGCGGCGGCAGTTTGTCCAGCGGGATCTGCAGGGTCTGCCCGGGTTTGACCAGGCCCAGCGACACCGGGCCGCTCCAGTTGTCGCCCTTGGTCCAGAACTGCAAGGATTTTTCAGCCGGCACCTGGAACTGCCCCAGCGGCGTGAGGCTGAGTTGCTTGGGGCTGCTGGCCTGAATCACCCAGCCGGGCGATTTGTCTTGCGGCGCCACCAGCACCACCATGTATTGCGGCGATGTTGCACCGCCTTCCAGGCGCGTGACCAGCACCGAAGCCATGACGGCGGCCGTGGCAAAACCGGCACCGGCCAGACCCCGCCACAGGTTCAGGTTGTTCCACCAGGCCTGGCGCGCCGGTTGCGCATCGCGCCCGGGAGCGGCCGGTGCCGTTTTCTGGTCCAGACTGATTTCAATGCGCCGCCACAGATGCACAGACGGCTCAACCGGCTCGGCCAGCGCGGCCAGCGGCAAAAGCTGCTCCTGCCAGCTTTGCACGGCGGCACGCAAATCGGTATCGGTTGTGAGGCGCTGCTCCACCTCGCGCCGCCGCGCGGCCGACAAAGTGCCCAGCACGTATTCCCCGGCCAGGTCGTGGGTGTCGCCCGTTTCGTCGATGGCGTCCGGCGCGCTCATGCCATGCACTCCCGCAAGCTGCCCATGCCACGCTTGATCCAGGCCTTCACGGTGCCCAGCGGTGTCTGTGTGCGTTCGGCGATTTCGCCATGCGAGCAACCGTCCACGTAAGCATACAAAATGCAATTGCGCCGCGCTGGCTCCAGCCGCGAGAGGCAGTCGTTGAGTTTGCCCAAGCTCAGGTTCAGGTCAAACGCGTCGGCGACTTGCACGTGCGCAGCCATCGACTGCTGCACGTCCAGGGCTTCGGCGGCTTCTTCGTCAACCGAAACTTCGCGCGCGCCGTCGCGCACGGCGTTGAGCGCCAGGTTGCGCACCACGCTGTAAATCCAGCCGCGGCCAGAACCGAGACCAGCGTCAAAACTGCCGGCTTTGGACCAGATGTTCATGAAGGCGTCGTGCACCACGTCTTCGGCCTGCTGGCGCTGGCGCACGATGCGCAAGGCAACCCCCAGCAGGTGGCGGTTTTCCTGCTGGTAAATACCCTGCAGGGCCCCACGGTCTCCGCGTGCGCAGTCCATCAGGGCGCGCTCATAGTTGAAGGCAGTGGTGTCGGGCGTGGTGGTTGTCACAAGGGGTTCATTCGGTTCGCACAATTCTAGTGGGCGAACCGGTCATGAACCCCCGTAATTCAAGCCGCTTTCCAGAAGATGTAGTCAGCCTGGTATTTCACGATTTCGCGGGCACCCTTGTTGGCTGGGCTGCAGACCGTGGCCGGGGCCACACCGCCCTTGGTGGCAACCCGCTGGATGTGCGTCACACCCGTCATCGCGCCCGAGCCCATGGCCGGATTCGCCTTGACCAATTGCAGCGGAATGCTCCCTGCGCCAGCAGGTGCCACGGCGAGTTGCGTGGCGGTGATTTTGGAGCCGTCTGCCGCCTCCCAGGTGGCGGGTGGGCCGTAGTATTTACCAATTTGCTTGCCGCTGCGGTCGTTCAGGGCGGCGTTGGGGCCCACAAACACCCACTCGGTTGCGCCTGGGGTATTGGCCTTGTCGCGGCACTCGTAGGTGATCTCGCCCACACCCACCGACTCCAGCGCGACCTTATTGCCGGCCGGCACTTTGACGGCGTCGGGCAGGCCGTCTTGCGAGAACATCGGCTGCGCCGGGGCCATGGAACCGCAGGCGGTCAACAAGGCGGCAGCAGCGACGACAGACAGAAGGGAAAGTGGCTTGATGGGCATGGGGTTCTCCAAAGGTTGATGCAGGTGATGACAGGTAGGACTTTCGGCAGCTTTTTATCGCTGCTACAGGTACTACACACCAGCGCCGGATTTGGATGCAGTGGCTGAAGAATTATTTTCAGCCGCCCAGGGGTCAGGGTGTCTTTTGAGGCAGCAGCGTTACAGCCAGGCCCTCGGCGGTGACTTTGAACTCGCCCGGCAGGTAGGCCCAACCGGCCACCGGGCGCAGGTCTTGCGGGTTGATCTGGTGCAGCGAAAAATCATTGAGCAGGCGCTCGGCCAGAAACGGGGCCAGGCTGTTGAGCAGGGGCGCAAAACGATCTGGCACACCGGTGAACTGCAGGCGCGAGACCTTCACGTCGGCCAGGCGGATGGAGTTGTCTGACGGCTCAAAACGCAGGCTGTAGTCCATCGCCAGTGACCCCTGAAAGGCCGAGCGCAGCAGGCTCTCAGACAGGCGGATGTCAAGCTCGGTGGCGATGCGGTTGGACTCGGGCAGCAGCTTGAGGCGCGGCGACAGCACCTGCACGTCCAGCAATTCCGCCACGCGGCCATTGAACGGGAAGCGCTGGGCGATCAGCGCGAGGAGCTGCGCCTGGCTGACGGTGTAGGCACGTGGCCCGGGGTTGAGCGCAGCGCAGGCGGCCAGGAGCAGCGCAACCAAGGCCGCCAAGACCAGTTTCAGGCAATAATTAACATGGGTGTTAACATTTGGCATGAAAACTCCAAATATTGAACAAAACCGGCAATGAAGTCACGAGAAATATCAATAGTTTGCTACTTATTGAATAGCATTCAGAATTATACTTCGCCAGTACGCCGCCAAAACAGCCCGCTGTTACCAATTCGGCCGTGACGCCCACAGGTGAAGTCGCGCGATAAGCTGGTGCGCCAGGTGCACCCGGTGCGGCCTTGAAGCACTGTGTTTTGGCTGCCACGGATGAGCAGCCTCAACCTTGAATTTCCGTGTAGGCGCGATCGATCTCCCGCACGCCGGCTTCGATCAGGCTGCCCTGAATAGCGGAATAGCCCAACCTGAAATAGGACCGGGTTGCAAGGGATGATTTTTTGAAAAAAATATCACCAGGCTCGATCAAAACACCACGAGCAGCGCAATTTTTTGCCAGAATTTGCGAGTCCAGGCCGTCAGGGCCTTTGACCCACGCGCCCGAGCCGCCTTGTGACGGGGTGACCTGGAATTGCGGTAAAAATTCTTCAAATGCACCAATCAGGCGCTCACGGCGCTCGCGGTAGGTCACGTTTAATTTTCGGATAAACGCATCGTGGTGACCCTGCGCTATGAAGAGACTCGCGGTGTGCGCGTTGTTGGCTGCGGTGTGCCGCAGAATTAGCCTGCGCAGAGCACGCAGCTCGCGAATCAGCTCTGCGGGCGCCACGATGTAGCCGATGCGCAAACCATGCGCCAGAGTCTTGGAAAGGCTTCCAAGATAAATGACGCGTCCATCGGTGTCCAGGCTTTTCAGCGCAGGCAAGGGCCTGCCAGAAAAGTTCAATTCGCTTTCGTGGTCATCCTCGAAAAGCACCACATTTCGCTTTTTGGTCAGTTCCAAAATCTCCTGGCGCCGCTGCAGTGACATCGTGACTGTGGTCGGGCACTGGTGACTCGGCGTCACAAAAACATAAGCGCACTGCCCCATTGCACGAGAAGCGATCAGCCCATTGGCATCAATGGGCAGCGCTCTTACGTGGTCGCTGCGAAGCAGAAAATTATTGCGCGCGTCTGGGTACCCAGGGTCTTCAATGCCTACAACAGTTTTGCGGTCCAACAGCACATTGGCCAACAGGTAACAGGCCATTTGCGCGCCCGCAGTCACCAGAATTTCATCCCGCCTTGCCATGATGCCGCGTGCAGGCAAAAGGCGATGCTGAATTTGATCTACCAGCGCCTCGGAATCGCGGTCAACATGGTTTTGAGCCCATTTCTTGACAGCGGGAACAAACAAGGTCTGATGCGAGCAGGCGCGCCAGTCTTTCAGCGGCACCAGGCTCGCATCAAACTGGCCGTAAACGAATGGGTAGGCGTAGTCTTGCCAATCGGCGGGCTTGATGATGTTGCGCTGGCGCCCCAGGCGGGATACAAGCCGCGTCTTCCATTGCAAGCCAGACTGCGCGGGCGCAGCAGGGGTGTATTGACTAGCCTGACCCAGCAAAATATCGCCGTTCACGATAAGCCCACTGCGCGAAGACGAGATCAAAAAACCTTTGTCTACCAGCATTTGGAAGGCCAGTGACACGGTATTGCGCGACAGGCCCAGCGCGGCGGCCATCGCCCGGCTGGGCGGCACCTTGGCTCCTGCCGGCACCAGGCCCATCAGGATGGCGTGCACCATCATCTCCCGCACGCGCCCTTGCAGCGTCGCACTGCTACCCGAGAACTCGGGAAACAGCTTGGCCCAAATATCCGTGATTTCCTGCTTTTGCCTCATGACCGCAATCCTTTTGTACCGAGAAAGGGTATTCCCTAAACTTTTCGTTCAACCGTCCGTTAGGCGTGTTCAAAGCGCAGTAAAAAGTCTAGGGGTTTTCATTTTGGCACTAAAACAAAATCAATCTGGCACTACATAAACGAATTGGACTTACCTACCATTGGGTCAGCTCACGGGCAAGTCAGCATGTGAGCCCATCTCGCATTGCCAAAACAACTGCAACTTTTTTTACTGAATGGACGCCATGAAACACCTGCTTAAAACACTAGTCGTCGGCTCGGCCTTTGCACTCACTCTGGTTTCACAGGCTGTGGCGCAAACCAAAGTGGTGATTGGCCACTTTGGCGACCCGGCACCCTACAAAGCGATCGTTGCCGACGGAACGCTTGAAAAAGCCACCGGCTGGACTATTGAGTGGCGTCAATTCGCATCAGGCGCTGAGGTCAACGCGGCCATGGCCTCAGGTGGCATTGTCATTTCCGAGATTGGCTCTTCGCCGCTTTCAGCAGGACTCAGCTCTGGCCTGGACTATCAGATGGTTTCTGTGGGCAAGGTCATTGACAGTTCGGAGGCATTGGTCACTCGAAACGGTGCAGGCATTGACAAGCCCGCCGATCTGAAAGGCAAGCGCATTGCTGTGCCGATCGGTTCCACAGCGCATTTCTCACTGATGGGCGCATTAAAAATGTACAACTTGACGGAGAAAGATGTGACGGTCGTCGGCATGTCGCCAGCTGAAATTGCCGCCGCGTGGGCCCAAAACGCGATCGATGCAGCTTTCGTCTGGTATCCGGTCCAGGCCAAGATTCGCGAAAATGGCAAGGTCATTACGACCGCGGGTGTCATTGCCAAAACTGGCTTCCCCACCTTCAATGGCTGGGTCGCCACCAACAAATTCGCCGCAGCTAACAGTGCTGGCTTGGTGAACTTTCTCAAGGCGATGAACGCAATCAATGGCGACTACAGCAAAAACAAAGCCGCGTGGACTGTCGATTCACCCAAAGTCAAAGCGGTCGCTACCAACGTCGGCATCACGCCCGCTGCCGTCGTTGCGGCTTTGGACGGTGCCATTTACCCGGATGGTGAGTTGAATATGTCGGCAAACTGGATGGGCGGCGGTGCAGCCACCACGATTAAATCCACCGCCGACTTCCTTAAGGGTGCTGGCCGTATCAGCGCAGCGGCTGACAGCTACACCAAGTTCGTGAATCCCGAGTTCGCCAAAGCCGCTGCCGGCAAGTAATTGGCTTTTCGCGTACCGCGTGCTGCCCTGCCCTGTTCAGGCTGGGGCAGCACGTGTCGCAATTCGCCTGGGGCCCACCATGACAGCACTTGGTATTAAAAATCCTGCGGCTAAAGCCGTATCAGTGAAAAACGTCTCAGTGTTTTACCCGGTTCCCGGAAAACCATCTGTTCACGCGCTAAAAAATATCAATCTCGAGATTCATGAGAAAGAGTTTGTGGTGGCATTGGGCGCATCGGGCTGTGGCAAATCAACCCTGCTGAACCTGATTGCCGGATTTATGGCGCCCAGTGAAGGTGAAATTTCTCTGAATGGGCAGGTCGTCACAGGGCCGGGTGCAGACCGTTCCGTGGTTTTCCAAAAACACGCCCTGCTGCCGTGGTTGAATGTGCTGGACAACGTCGCATTTGGTTTAAGAATTCAGGGCCACGACAAAGCCAAACGCGAAAGAATTGCGAGAGATTTCATCAAACTTCTCGGCCTTGAACAGTTTGAGCAATCAGCTACCTATGAGCTTTCGGGTGGTATGCAGCAACGTGTGGGTATCGCGCGTGCACTCACCAGTGACCCAGCCATATTGCTGATGGACGAACCACTGGGCGCGTTGGATGCGCTGACGCGCGAGCGTGCGCAAGAGTTGATTCTGAAGGTTTGGCGCGACACCGGCAAGATGGTGTTTTTTATCACCCACAGCGTTGAGG
>JANNMM010000036.1:0-7452 GCA_031397915.1 Rhodoferax sp.
GCGGTCTGGATATCCAGCCTCTGGGCCGCTTTTTCCGTTACCGTGACGCGTTTGACCTTTGAACCCTCGATGGCCTCGACCTTGGCTGGCCGGTCTTTCTTGCCCGCAGGCGCCGCATCACCCGCCGCCGCTGCGAGACTGGCCAGACCTGCCAACATCAATGATGTGGCTGCAACAGCAACTGCTGGAATCCACTGGATTTGTTTGCGCATACGAGGTTCTCCTTTGCGGCTTGCCACTTCAAACAGGGTCACAGGTCCAACACAGTCACACGGCTGCCGGTTTCAGGTCCAGCCCTGCTGCCGATGCCGCGCCCGCGCCGAACCGCCGGTACAAAGCCGGTACCATGGCCAGCGTGATCAGGGTTGAGGTCAAGATCCCACCCAGGGCCGCCACCGCCATCGGATGCACAATTTCAAGACCGGCCGTGTTGCCCATCACGACAAACGGCAGAAAAAACAAAACCAGCGCCACGGCACTCGCCGCAATGGGCATAAACCGCTCGCGCACACCCCGCAACACCAGGGATTCACCAAACGGCTCGCCTTCAAGGCTTTCCAGTTGGTGGAAGTGCCGCACCAGCAGAATGCTGTTTC
Source organism: Rhodoferax sp. (assembly GCA_031397915.1). GTDB lineage: Bacteria > Pseudomonadota > Gammaproteobacteria > Burkholderiales > Burkholderiaceae_C > JANYCG01. The sequence continues at coordinate 597 of JANNMM010000036.1, forward strand.
GCGCTGCAAGCGCCATCGCGCCCGCAATACCCAACAATGAACCCAGTGTGAACTCACCACCCCCAATGGCTACCGCAACCAGGCAACCCAACACTGTCAGTGGAATACTGAAGATCGACAGCATTGCAAGCCGCCAGCTTCCCAAAGCGGCTTGCAGCACCAGAAATGAAACCAGCGCCGCGCCCGCCAGATAGCTCCCCAGCGACTTGAGCGTCGCGCCGCGCGAGAAATGCTCTCCCAGCACCTGGGCGTGGTATTCAAACGGGAAGTTGACTTCCTTGATCTTACGGGCCGCCTCGCGCGAGACCGCGCCCAAATCGAAGTCTTCATTCACTTCAGCCGAAATATCGATGCGCCGCGAAACGCCGTGGCGGCGGATCACGCCCGGGGCGGAAACCGTGCGCACGTCGGCCACATCGGCCAGCCGCACCTGCGTTCCCTTGGGGGTTTCGACATCAATCAACATGTCGCGGATGGTGGCCAGGTTGGCGCGCACTTCAGGCACACCCCACACCACCACGTCGAACACTTTTTGATCCTCGAACAAGGCGCCAACAGTGATGCCCGCCACCATCGACGACGCGGCGCGCCGCACGTCGCCCGGTTTGAGCCCGTAGGCTCTGGCTTTTTCCAGATCAACCTTGACTTCGATCGTGGTCTTGTCTTCCGGCACCTCCGTGCGCGCATTCTGGATGCCTTCAATTTTGGACAACACACCGCGGATCTCTTCGGCTTTGGCGCGGATGATGCCGACGTCATGGCCGTACACCCGCACGGTAATTTGATCGTCCGCCCCTGTAATCGCGCCCCTAAGCTGCTTGGAAAGGAACGTGGTGAGCTCGCCCGCCATGCCGGGATATTGGGTGATGGCCTCCCGCATCGCGTCCATCGTGTCGTCATAGTCTGCGGCGGGATCGATGTTGACCCAGATTTCCGCGGAATTGACATCCGCCGCATCGTCTGACAACACCGCGCGGCCAATATGCGCGGCAGCGTTGCGCACGCCTTTAATGGCACGCAAATCCTTGATCAGCGCTGAGGTGGACCGGCTCATGGCTGTCAATGAGGTGCCGGTGGCGCCAGTCCACTCAATCAACACATCGGTTTCCTTGAAGCTTGGCACCAGCGAACGCTCCATCTGCGTCCAGATCAGGTAACCCGCTGGAATTGAAACCGCAGCGACCACCAAAGCCGGCAGCACTGTCCGCACAGCGCCATTGGCGACACGGTCATAAGCGCCCTGAAGCTGGCCCAACAGCCCGGAGCCATTGCCGCCAGCGGCCGACGCGCCGCCCAGCAACACCACCGCCAGCGCCGGCGTAGCGACCAAAGCCACCACCATCGACGCGACGACGGCCAAAATATACGACCACGCCAGCGGCTCAAAAAAGGCGGCCGATGCCCCGCCCATGAAGAAAACCGGCACAGCGGCAAGCACGATGATGAGCGTGGCATACAGCATGGGGCGGCGCACTTCCATCACTGCGGCAATGATCAAATTGCTGGTGGACGCGGTATTTCCGCCGTCCCGCGCCTGGCGCAGCCGCCGCAGAATGTTCCCCACATCGTGGATGGCATCATCCACCACCACACCAACGGCCAGCAACAGGCCCGCCACCACCATCATGTTGACGTTGACGCCGCGCAGGTACAGCACCAGACCAGCCGCGAACAGGGACAGCGGCACCGCCAACGCGGCAACCAGCGCCGCGCGCCAGCTTCCCATCAGAGCAAACAAGGCCAGCAGCAGCAGCAGATAGGCAAACCCGATGGCCATGGCGAGGTTTTTCTCGGCGCGTTCGATGAAACTGGCAGGCCGGTAGATGGAGGTGTCCACCTCAATGCCCTTCATGCCTTGCTGCAACTCCTCCAGCGCTTTTTCCACGCCACGAGTCACATCAAGGGTGTTAGCGCCCGGGAATTTTTCCACCACCAGCATCAGCCCGGGGCCGTCCTTCAGAATGGCGTCGCCGATCAGCGGCTGGCTGTCTTCCACCACCTTGGTGACCTCGCCCAGCGACACCGAGGTGCCGAACACCGGCACCTTGGCAAAACTCTCGGCTGAAATGGTGGGCGATATGTGCCGCACGCCAAGCCGCTGGTTGGGTGTGTCGATGAAGCCGCCAGAACCGGGGGTCGAAGAGTTCAAAAAAGTCAACGGCGAAGCCCACACCGACTCGCCTGCCGTTTTGACAATCTGCTCCAGCGTCACACCTTTGCTGTGCAAACGGGCTGGGTCGACCAGCACCTGCAACTGGCGGTTGCGCATGCCCCACACCGACACGTTGGCCACACCTTGCACGCCGACCAGGCGCGGGACAATGCTCCAGCGCGCCTGCACCGACATGTCGATCAGCGAGACCGTCTTTGAACTCAGGCCAATGTTCATGATGCGGCTGGCCGATGACACCGGTTGCATCAATATCGGCGGACTCGACACATTCGGCAAGGCATGCGCCTGCACCAGGCGCTCCTGCACCATCTGCCGCGCCTTGAGCAGGTCCGTGCCCGGCGCGAAGAACATTTCGATGGAGGACAAGCCGGTGATCGATTCAGACTCGATGGAGCGCAGCCACGGCACGCCGTTGAGCAAATCGGCCTCCATCGGCACCGTGATCAGGGATTCAACTTCCGAGGTTGACAGGCCCAGCGCCTCGGTGCTGACCTGAAGCGACATGGTGGAGAACTCGGGGATGACGTCCAGCGTCACATCGCGCAGTCGCCACAGGCCTGCGGCCAGCAACATTGCCGCCAAAGTAATCACGATTACCCGAAGGCGCACGCTTGAATCAATGATGTTTTGCAACACGCTGACCTCCCTTGACGATTGCCTGACTCTGCCGAATCCTGGCGTAACCATCATCTTTCGGAGGGCAAGAATCCACTTGGGATTCCTGGAGACCGGAAGCTGACCCCTCAACAGGTCAACAACGCCAGCACTTCTTCTCGCATCTAATTGCAACCGACACTAACAGTCACGTTTGACACCGTCAATCAACTGTCACATATTGATACTATTGACACAACATGTTACATAGTTGCCGTGAACTAATACGCAGTTTTAGGGCAATTGCCCTTGCGAAACGTCAACAACAGTTGCCGTGAACCCAACCTCCCGGACAGAAATCCGGAAATTGACGGCACTATCTTGGGTTGATCGCCCGCAATTTGCATTCAAAAGGCGCCAACGGCCTTCAGGTAAGCCAAAAGCCCGATTTTCAGCCGAGTTTCGCGCCGAAACCCGTTGCCATCTGCTTTACGCAAGCTTTGCAAAAATTGACGAACGCTTCAAAAAACATAGCGTTACACAGCACGTGTTCAGCGCAAATTGTGTGTGTTTTTGCTTCGCCGCCCGTAACTTACGCCTTTACCAAGCGTAACTCAGCACCGCCGAGAGGCCACGCCCGGTTGCACCGGTGCCGCCTTCGGCCGGTGAATAGTCGCGTGTGAGTGAGTATTCAAAAACCAGCTTCACGCCGTCTGCCAGCCATTCACCGAGTGTCATGGTCAGCCGCTGTTTGGGCAAAAACCCGACCCGGCTGGTGGTGCCGCCCGACACCAGCGCCACGCCAGCGAGGTCACGGCTTTCGGAATAACTGATGGCGGCGAACGTGCCCTGCCCGCCAATGTTGGCGACCCAGGGGTTCCAGTCAAACTGGTAGCCCATCGAGACGGCCCACGCCGAAGGCTGTATTGACGCGGCGTTTCCCAAACCGTCCAGGAACTGTGCCTTTTGCAAAGCGCCGTTCCATTCACCCACCAGGGAAATTCGTCCAAGCGTTACCTTGGCGTTGGCAGCCATACCCTTGACAGCGCCGAACTGGTTGGCGAAGGTGTTGTATTCGCTGGCCAGGAATTTGCTGTCGAACACCGAGCTGTTGTAGTCCAGGTTGACATCCAGCGTCCAGGGGCACAGGCCCGAATTGCCCAGCTCCGAATACGGTTTGCCGCAATGGCCACTGCTGCGGTAACCCAGGCGGGCACTGATGTTTTCGGAGAAGCTTCGGCTGGCCGCGCCCGAATCAGAGCTGTCATAGACGTAAACGCTGCCGTAAAACGGCGGCAAATCGGGGTTGGCAGGTACAGCGCTGGGTGTCTTTGGCCGCGTAACCGGCGGCCGGTAGCCCAGCCCTTGTGCGAAGCGGCCGACCAGCGGGCTGAACAGCAGCGGCCTGACGGGTGGCGCAAACACCGGTGGCCCGGTGCGGGTGGGAACGGGCGTTGGCAGGCCAAAGCCCAGGCCAAGCGCATTTTTCTTCATCTCAAAGGCGTCGACGGTGAGCGGCGAATCAATCGACAACACGTCTGCGCGTTGCACACCCGACGACGTACCAAACGGCAGCGGTTGGCGGCCCACCCGCAGGTACAGCGGAAAACGCTGGATGTCGCCCAACGTGAAATAGGCGCGGTCCAGGTTGATGCGGTCAACCGAGCCACTCTGCGCTGCCGTTCCCGCTGTGCCGGCGGGCAGCCCTGAACCGTCCACGTATTGCAGGGCAAACGTCCCCAGCGTCCACGGGTTGACTTGAATCTCAAAGTCAAATTCGGCGGTGTTGAGTTTCAGCGTATCGGTGCCGGTATTGGAAAAATCGGCACTGCGGCCGACCAGCATTTCAATGGCGCCACCGAGCGACACCGCGTCGTTGATTTTCGAGCCGGTCTTGGCCAGCGAATCCTGGATGATCTGGCGGGTGGCCTGTTCGTTCGCTGCCTTGCCGATTTCCAGTTCGAGCACACGCTGCAGCAATTGCGCCTGGTTCGGGTCATTCACCAGCGCCGACGCCGCCCGTGAACCCTGGCCGGCATCTGCCGATGATTCGAGCACCCGTATGCGGCGCGTCAACTCCTGGTTTTGCGATTGCAACTGCAGGATGGCACGTTTGAGTTCCTCAATGTCGTTGTCTGCCGCACAGGCTGGCAGGTGCGATCCAATGGCGCACGCCACGGATACGGCCGTGACGGCAAATTTGTTGCAAATTCCGCTGCTGACGAGGATTCCGGGCTTCACGACCCCTCCCTTTTGTGCCGTTTTGCATCAAATTGCTGACATTCCTATGCAATTTCAACGCTATTTTTGAGCGCCGACAAGGCACATGCTAGCGCCAGTTGTTGGAAACCACAATCGCTTGCGTTTTGTTACAGGTGAAAATCGGTCAGATCGCGACCATCTGGCGCACGCCATCGGCTTCCATGGCACTACCGGGCCCGCTGGCAATCACCGCGCCGCGCTCCATCACCACATAGGTGTCAGCCAGGTCTTTGGCGAAGTCGTAATACTGCTCGACCAGCAGCACGGCGACTTTCTGGCCGTCCAGCCCTGTGTCGGCCAGCATGCGGATGACGCGGCCGATGTCCTTGATGATGTTGGGCTGGATGCCTTCGGTGGGCTCATCGAGGATGATCAATTTCGGCTTAGCCGCCAGTGCGCGGGCGATGGCAAGCTGCTGCTGCTGGCCACCCGAGAGATCGCCGCCACGCCGGTTCAACATCTGTTTGAGCACCGGGAACAGCTCGTACAACTCGGGCGGAATCGGTGTGCCGGCACTCTTGTAGGCCAGGCCCATGCGCAGGTTTTCTTCCACCGTGAGGCGGGCAAAAATCTCGCGCCCCTGCGGCACGAAGCCGATGCCGGCACGCGCCCGCATGTAGGGTGTGTGAGATTGAATCTGCACGCCGTCAAATTCGATGCTGCCCGATTTGATGGCGACCAGGCCCATCAGGCTCTTGAGCAGCGTGGTTTTGCCCACGCCGTTGCGGCCCAGAACCACCGTGACCTGGCCCTGCGTGGCAGTCAGGCTCACGTCTCTGAGGATGTGGGAGCCGCCGTAATACTGGTTGACGCCTTGAACTTTCAGCACAGGGCACCTCGCGCTTCAGCGGCGTTGTTACCTGGGTTGTCACTGGATCTGTCACTGTGCCTGTCACAGTGGTTGCTACTATTTATATAGCTAACTATGACCTTTTTACGTGACTTCAGTACCGAAAATCCTTTAAAAATCTGAAAATCCGGAAAAACAACGTTGATCATACCCATATTGGGTATGAAAGCTGCAGTACCGCCAGCAACAGCCATTTGATTACCGTCCAAGGTACACCTCGATCACCCGCTCATCGGCTTGCACCTGCGCCAGCGTGCCCTGCGCCAGAACGGCGCCGTCGCACAACACCGTCACGATGTCGCTGATGGTGTTGATGAAACCCATGTCGTGCTCCACCACCATCAGCGAGTGTTTGCCTTTGAGGCTCAGAAAGAGTTCTGCGGTGCGTTCGGTTTCAGAAACGGACATGCCGGCCACGGGCTCGTCCAGCAACAGCAACTTGGGGTCTTGCATCAGCAACATGCCGATCTCCAGCCACTGTTTCTGGCCATGGCTCAAATTGCCGGCCAGGCGTGAGACGTCGTCGGCCAGATGGATGGTGTGCAGCACCTCCGCCAGGCGGTCACTTTGCGTGGAGTCGAGTTTGAAGCGCATCGAGGCTTTCACACGTTTGTCGGTCTTGAGTGCGAGCTCCAGGTTTTCAAACACCGTGAGTTGCTCAAACACCGTGGGCTTCTGGAACTTGCGGCCAATGCCCAGGCCGGCGATCTGCGGCTCGTTGTAACGCAAAAGGTCAATCGTGCTGCCAAAAAACACCTTGCCAGAGTCGGGCCGCGTCTTGCCGGTGATGATGTCCATCATCGTAGTTTTGCCTGCGCCATTGGGACCGATGATGCAGCGCAGCTCGCCGGGAGCGATGTCGAGCGAAAGGTTGTTGATGGCCTTGAAGCCGTCGAAGCTCACGTTCACGTCTTCGAGGTAGAGGATGCGGCCGTGGGTTACGTCCACTTCGGGCGAGGTGATGAGCCGGCCGATGC
>JANNMM010000296.1:0-8261 GCA_031397915.1 Rhodoferax sp.
ACCCGGTCAACGCAGTTGCCGGCGCCATCTTCCTTGAAAATGGCACCCAGGCCGGATTTCAGGCCACTGGCCCGAATGCCGACACGCTCTATGTTCCCGGCGTCAACGACCCGGAGCTGGCTGCTGAAGCCAGTCGCGTGATTTATGTGGTGAGCGATATTCCGTCGGGTGTGGCGCTCGGCGGGCTCGGCAATGTTGGCTTCAGCGCCGGCGCGCTGACCCCAGGCGCCAGTGGCGCTGCGCCCGGCACCACGCTGCCTGGCCTGGGCGCGGGGGGTGTGGACGCCGTGGTTGGGGGGAGCCGGGCCACCGCCACGGTGGTTGGCAGCTACATCGTTTCCGGTTTTATGGTCACTGTCGTCAAAAGTGTCGTATTGGTGCAAGACTCCCGGGGCGGCGCGCTCGTCATGCCCGGCAGTGTGCTGACCTACCGGGTCGTGCTCAGCATCACGGGCGTGGGCACCGCGAACAACCTGGTCTTCAGCGACCCATTGCCGCTGGAAACCACCTACAACGCGGGCAGCATCACGGTCAACGGCGTGGGCCGGACCGATGCGGCCGATGCTGACAACGCCGACTACAGCGTCGCCACCCGAACCATCAGCGCGAGGTTCGGCAACACCCTGTCGCCAGCCAGCTACACCATCGAATTCCAGGTCACGGTCAACTAACACAGGCCTTATTTTCCCCATTCAAAGGAGTCAACATGAGCAGACCCATTTCTACCGTTTTTTCTGGCAGGGTCCTGGGCGTCTGTATTGCGCTGGGGGCCATGCTTTCCGCGGCGCAGGCCCAGCAGGCGGGCAGTATTGAATTGAAAAACATCGCTGAAATTGAAATAGAGGTCAGGGATGCCCAAGGCAAGATCGAACGCAAACGTGCCGCGGTCGCCAAAGCCGTTCCGGGTACGGAAGTGATCTACACCACCACCTTCAAGAACATCGGAACCAGGCCCGCTGCCAACATTGTCATCAACAACCCGGTTCCAGCCAACACGACGCTGGTTGCGGGCAGCGTTTACGGCGCCAACACGGACATCAGCTATTCAGTTGACAGCAAGACCTTTGCAACGCCAGACAAGCTCAAGGTCAAGGACAAGGACGGCAAAGAAATCACTGCCACGGCCGCTGATTACACCGCCATCCGCTGGACCTTCAAAGGCGACCTGGCAGCCGGCAAAACCGCAGAAGCCGGTTTTCGCGCCGTGATCAATTAGCACCGCCATGCGGCTTCAATTCAAATTTTTCACAGGGAAGTGGGGCACGATCGTCGCGTCGAGCCTCTGTTTCCTTCTCCATCCGCCCTGGATACGCAGCGCCAGGTCGGGGCATGGACCACCTTTGGGCTGCGAATTGCCTGAAAGTTGTGGATCACCTTGAAGGCCGCCAGCAATTTGAAACCTGATTTTTTTTAACGCATTTTTAAAAGGATAGACAAAATGAAATCACCATCACCCAATCGCTGCAGGCGTTTTGGGGCCGCGCTCTCGGCCCTGACGCTGGTCGGCTCCCTCCTCTGGGGAGGGGCGGCCAACGCGCTTGGCACCGCCTCAGGAACCTCTATCAGCAACTTGGCCACCTTGACGTTTTCCGTTGGTGGCGCTGCGCAGCCGCCGATAGGCTCTTCCCTGGCGGGCAACACGGCCGGGGCAGGAACTGCGACAAGTTTTGTGGTTGACAACAAGATCAATCTGACCTTGACGGAAGTTGGCGCAGCGGTCACGACGATGACCTTGAATGGCGCCAACAATGCCACCCGGTTCCTGCTGACCAACACGGGCAACACGGCTCAAGGTTACAACCTTGCCGCCGCAAATTTTGCGGGTGGTGTCATCGATGGCGTTGCAGATACCCTGGACGTCACCATCACTGGGATTTTCTATGACACCAATGGCAATGGTGTCTATGACGTTGGTCCGGATCTGGTTGTGACAGCCAACAACATTCCGACACTGGCGGCTGATGCCTCCGTGACCTTGTTTGTGGTTGCCACGGCGCCAGCCGCAGGCGCCAACGGTGCGCAAGCCAATATCACGTTGACGGCAGTTACCACGACCGACACCACCAATACGCCGGTTGTGCAAAGCGCTGTTGACACAGCGGGAGTGGATATCGTGTTTGCCGATGCTGCAACGGTTGAAGCCAACTTTGTTGGCGCAAGCGCCGCGCGTGATGCGACCGCCGTGGCCCGTGATGCCTATCGCCTTGCCGCGCCGATTTTGACGGTCAGCAAGTCGTCTACGCTTCTGTGCGATCCGTTCAACGGCATCACCAGCCCGAAAAATATTCCGGGTTCCATCGTGCGGTGGACGGTAACCGTGGCCAATTCGGGGTCGTCCTCAGCGGTGTTGACCTCTATTGGCGACACCTTGGCGGCTGCTACCACCCATGACGCCAACCTGGTTGTTCCAACAAACGCCGCAAATTGTGTCAGCGCAACGGGTGTGCCTGAGAGTTTGGCCGGGCGTGGCTTCCAGATCGAGTACAGCGTGGCATCGGCGGTGCGTCCGCTCGGCGGGGCTGGTGGCACGGGTTACATGACGGGCGCAGCCGACGCAGATGGCGCAACGATTGCCGGGCAGGTCGTCACCATCGACTTCCTGACGGCGTTGCCGGCGGGTGGTACGGGCGCCTACGCGGCAGGTGAAATCAAGGCCGGCGAGACAGCCACGATCACCTTCAACGTGACCATCAACTGATCAAGCACTTTGTGCCTGATTGGGTGCTCTTCGTCCTGAGCCGTGCGCGGGTTTTCCTGCGCACGGCATCAGGGTCAAACGGGTTGATGCGGATTGCCGCGCCAGCCGGTCTTGTCACGCGCATACGCAGCTGGTTTGCTGTGTGTGCGCATGACAAGACCCTCTGCTTCGGAAACCTTGTCTTCGGGCTGCTGTTGATTGCCCTGTGTATTCAGTCCGCCGCTGTGTGGGCGGCTACTCCGGCATCGACGGCCATCACCAATACCGCCAGCGCAACTTACGACGTGGGCCCGGCTGCAGTGGTCACCACTGGCTCGGTCACCGTGACCACCGCCGCGCAATCACCAGCGACCATTGAACTGCTGCGTTATACGCCGGGCGCGGGTTCTGCGTCCGTTGTCGTATCGCCAACCCAATGCGCTGCCGCCCCGCTGCCAAATCCTGTTGTTCCTGGCGCTGGCGTGCAAGCTTTGCCGGGCTCGAAGCCGCTGGCGCAGGCCGAGGTGTATGCGCGTGGCGACCCGGTGTTCATCCGCATCACGGATTACGACCAAAACCGCAATGGCCTGCTGGCGGAGACCATCGTGACCACGGTCACCACCAGCGGCGGCGACAGCGAAACTTTGACCTTGACTGAAACCGGCCCGTCCACCGGCGTGTTTGTGGGCTTCATTCAGACGGCACATTCTCCCGTGGTGGCCAACAACTGCGTGCTCAATGTCAGCAGCAACGTGGGCATTACGGCAACCTACCGAGACGGTGTTGGCGGTAACACGGTCATTTCCGACGCCGCATTGTTCGACCCATTTGGGCTGTTCTTTGATTCGGTGACCGGCTTGCCAGTGAATGGCGCGCAGATCACCGTCATCAACATTGCCACCGGCCTGCCGGCGCCGGTTATTGGAAATGACGGGGTCAGCGTCTTTCCATCGACCGTTGTCAGCGGCAGCACCGTGACCGACGCAGGGGGCGAGGTGTATACCTTTGGGCCAGGCCGCTACCAGTTCCCGCGCATGGCCGTAGGCACCTACCGTTTCCAGATTGTGCCGCCGGCTACCCATGCTTTCCCCTCCACCGTGGCGGATGCCGCATTGCAAGCTCTGGCAGGCGCGCCTTTTGTCCTGGTTGCAGGGTCGCGGGGTCAAAACTTCCCGCTGGTCGCAGGGCCGGCGTTGCAAATCGACATCCCGCTGGACCCTGCCGCCGGCGGCAGTGTGCAAATCACCAAGAGTGCAGGCAAAGCCACCGTTGCGGTTGGCGATTTTGTGCCCTATACCCTCTCTGTGACCAATGGAGGCACGCTTCCGATTGCAGCCTTGCGGATTGCCGACCGCCTGCCTGTGGGTTTCCGTTATCAAACGGGATCGGCGCGCTTGGGTGCCACGGTGCTGGCGGACCCGCTGGTCAGCGCCGATGGGCGCGGACTGACGTTCAGCCTGGGCACGCTGGCCGGCAGTGCCTCGCTGGCTGTGCGTTATGTGGCCGCGGTGAATTCCGGGGCGCAGATTGGCCCGGCCGAAAATACCGCGCAGGCGCTGGGTGGCGTGCGCTCCAACGTGGCACGTGCCAGCGTGATGGTGCGCGAAGACCTCAACCGCAGCACCGCCATTTTGGCGGGCCGGATCACCGTGGCTGACTCCTGTGACATCAACGACGAAGGCTCCATGAACAGGCCGGGGCCCCAGCCGCTGGGGCTCAAAGATGCGCGGGTGATCCTGCAAGATGGCACCTACATCGTGACCGACTCGGAAGGCCGCTGGCATGCCGATAACATCCGTCCTGGCACCCATGTGGTGCAACTGGATGAGACCAGCCTGCCCAAGACGTACGAGCTTCAAGCCTGTGAGCAAAACACCCGCACCGGCGGGCGTAACTTCTCGCAGTTTGTCAACGTGCGCGGTGGCACGTTATGGCGCGCGGACTTCCGCTTCAAGAAGGTGGCGAGCTGCCTGAACCAGCAGATGCGGGTGCAGGGCAAGTCGGTGCAGGTCAATCTTGGCGCTGGCGTAGCCAACCAGGCCGTCAGTGCCACCCTGATGTTGCCCGACGGCGCCAAAGTGGTTGCCAACAGCGTCAAACTCGATGGTCAGCCTTATGGGTCGGCCAATCTGGGTGATGGTTATCTGGTGGCGCGGCTTGGTGCGCATTCAGGGGCGTGGAAGCATGTGCTTGAGTTTGAACTGGAACAGGCGCCTTCCTCAGACTTGGCGCTGAAGGTGCAGGTGCAGCCCGTCAACCAAGCCGCCCAAGGCCTGCCACCCCTGGTGCTCAAGGCAGGCGCTACCGACGCCGGGCAGTGCGCGCCCATCGCCCTGCCAGCCGAGTCCGCATCGTCATCGGCTGGCACTGGGCCGCTTTCCCGGCCTGCGCCAGCCGCCCCCCCCGCTCGCGCCACCGTGCAACTGGTGGAGCAGTTGCCGTATGACGACAAGTGGATTGCCGCAGCCAGCCCTGGCGCCGAATGGCTGCATCCCCAGACCGGTTTTGCGCCGGCATTGCCCGTCGTGAAAGTCGCGGTCAAACATGATGCCCACCATCGGGTAGAGCTTGTCGTCAACGGGGAGCCTGTCAACGCGATGCGCTTTGAAGGTGCGACGATGAACGCCGACGCCACACTGGCGCTTTCAAACTGGCGCGCTGTCGATCTGCGCCAGGGCGCAAACCGGCTGGAAGTCACTGTGCGCGATCCGCAGGGTAAAGTCGTGCTGAGCGAGACCCGCGCCATTCATTACGCCGTCGCGACGGCCACCGCCGTGTTTGACGCCAAGCGTTCGCGCCTGACAGCCGATGGCCGTACGCCCCCTGTCATCGCAGTGCGCATGCTGGATAAAGAGGGCCAACCGGTGCGGCGCGGTTCGGGCGGCGAGTTCCAGATTGCCGCGCCCTATCAGTCGCTGGACCAGGCAGAGGCGATCCAGCGCGAGCCCCTGACCGGCAATCTGGGCGCCAAGGCACACTACGAGATCGGCGAAGACGGCGTGGCGCTGATTGCGCTGCAACCGACCACGCAGACGGGTGAGGTGATTCTGAAGTTCGACTTTGGCAGCAACAACCGCGTTCAGGAAATCAGGGCCTGGCTCACCCCTGATCTGCGTGAATGGGTGCTGGTCGGTTTTGCCGAAGGCACGGTTGGCTTCAAGGGCCTCCACGGCAATATGGAAAGCCTCAATGCCGCAGGCGCCGATGACAAGCTTTTTGACCAGAACCGCGTGGCCTTCTATGGCAAGGGTCAGATCAAGGGTGAATACCTGCTAACCGTGGCCTACGACACAGCCAAGGGCGCCAACAACGCCGGCAACAAGGCACTCAAGCAGGCCATCGATCCCAACCAGTTCTACACCCTGTACGCTGACGCAAGTCAGCCGCAGTTTGACGCCGCCAGTGTGAGCAAGCTGTATCTGAAAATCGAAAAAACAGCAGTTTTATGCGCTTTTTGGCGACTTTGACACGGGTTTGACGGTGACTGAACTGGGGCGTTACAGCCGCACCCTCAACGGCCTCAAATCCGAATACAAGGGTGAACGCTTCTCCTACAGCGTCTTTGCCAGCCAGACCGCGCAGAGTTTCCGCAAGGATGAAATCCAGGGTGACGGCACCTCCGGCATCTATCGGTTGACCAACCGCGACATCGTGGTGAACTCTGATAAGTTGAGCATTGAGGTGCGTGACCGTTTCCGCCCTGAAGTCATCATCAGCACCCGCAGTTTGACGCGTTACATTGACTACCAGATCGACTTTGCGCTGGGCACCCTGTTTTTCCACCAACCGATTGCGTCCCGGGACGAAAACTTCAATCCGGTATTCATCGTCGCCGAATACGAATCAGAAAACCTCGCAGATTCCCGGCTGACTTATGGCGGCCGTGTGGCAGCGAAGGTGGGCGAGAAGGCGGAACTGGGGCTGACCCACATCAACGAAGGCATTGGCGGACGCGAAGCCACCTTGACGGCTACTGACGCCACAGTGCAACTCGCCGAGAAAACCAGATTTCGCGCCGAATTGGCCCAAAGCCATCGCAACGATGTGGCAGGCCCGCAAAGCGGAAATGCCTCGGTGCTGGAGCTCACCCATGACGACGGCAAGATGACTGCGCGCGCCTATGCACGCCGCCAGGACGCCGGCTTTGGCCTGGGTCAGCAGCCCGCCGCAGAGGCGGGTACAAGCAAGATCGGCGCCGATGTGAGGATGAAAATCTCCGACAGTGTGGACCTGAAAGCTGAAGCCTACACGCAGGAAAACCAGGTCAACAATTCGAAACGTGACGTGGCGGAAGCCCTGGCGCAGTGGACCCATCTGGATGTCAACGCCAGCGCGGGCCTGCGCCTGGCCAATGAAACTGGCGCAACGGGCGCAGACACCAGCACACGGCAGATCATCGCTGGCATGGGCTACGACTTGCTGGACAAACGGCTGACGCTGCGCGCCAGCACCGAACTGGATATCGCTGGCCAGGCCATCAGCCCGACCTACCCGAACCGGCTGATTGTGGGCGCCGACTACCGGTTGACCCCGCAAACAACATTTTTTGCGCAGCATGAGCTCGCCCGCAGCACGGCGCTGCAGGCCGACACCACACGTGTTGGCCTTCGCACACAGGTCTGGGCCGGTGGCGAGGTCGCCAGCGCTGTGGGCAACCAGGCTGGCACAGATGGCCAGCGCCTGTATGGCAACCTGGGGCTGGTGCAGCGGTGGAAAATCAACGAACAATGGTCCACCGACTTCGGCATCGACCGCACCCAGACATTCAGCGCCGCCGCCGCGCCCAACCCGCCCGCACAGGCCTCGGGCGGCGGGTTCAGCGGCACACCCAGCCTGGTCACCGGCGACTTCACGGCCGTGTACGCCGGCGCGGCGTACAAGGATGACGTATGGAGCAGCAATATCCGGATGGAATGGCGCACCAGTGATACAGACCGGAAAGTCAACCTGCTGATGGGTGCCCAGCGTGTGCTGGGGAAAGGACGCACCGTCGCTGCCGGACTGAACTTCAACCAGACCGAGGGCACCCTCAATACCAGCTTGCTCAATGCGCGCCTGAGTTATGCCAACCGCCCGTTGAACGGCAAATGGATATGGCTGGACCGCCTGGATTATCAGGAAGAGTCCCGCAACGATGCCACCGGCACGTTCCGGGCCCGCAAGCTGATCAATAACCTCAATGCCAACTGGCTGCCCGACCGCAGCACGCAGGTGGCCTTGCAGCTCGGCGCCAAGTACGTGTTGGACACCATCGACGGCGCCACCTACCAGTCATTCACCACACTGGTCGGGCTTGAGGCGCGCAAGGACCTCACCGAGAAGATCGATGTCGGACTGCATCTGGGCGCCCTGGGTTCCTGGGCCTCCGGCGCACGGGATTACCAGCTTGGCGTGTCGGTCGGCTTCCAGGTGGCCGACAACGCCTGGCTTTCCGTCGGTTACAACCACCGTGGCTTCAATGACCCCGATTTCGCCGGTGCCGGCTACCGTGTGCAGGGCCTGTACCTGAACCTGCGCTTCAAGTTTGACCAAAACACCTTCAACCTCAATGACCGCAGCCAGAGCCAACTGCCATTGAAACCCT
>JANNMM010000037.1:0-27989 GCA_031397915.1 Rhodoferax sp.
CGGTCATGCAGGCGGCTTTTGCGGCCTTGCCAGAATTCCCACTGGTCGGGCACCAGCCGGTACCCGCCCCAGTGCGGCGGGCGCGGCGGGTTCAAGGCGAATTTTGCGGCGAACTTGGCCGCGTTGGCGACCAGCACGGCGCGGCTGCTGATCACTTCACTTTGCGGCGAGGCCCAGGCGCCGATGCGTGAATCGAGCGGGCGGGTCTTGAAATAAGCGTCGCTTGCTTCGGCGCTGATTTTTTCCACCCGGCCTTCAATGCGCACCACCCGTTCAAGCTCGACCCAGTGGAATTGCAGCGCAGCAAAAGCGTTGTGCGCCAACTCACGGCCCTTGCGGCTCTGGTAATTGGTATACCAGACGATGCCGCATTGACCGTCTTGCTCGTCCAGGCCCTTGATCAGCTGCACGCGGGTGGACGGGCGCCCGTCGGCGCCCACCGTGGCCAGTGTCATGGCGTTGGGTTCGGGCAGCTGCGCGGCAATGGCTTCCTCCAGCCACTTCGAGAACTGCGCCTGCGGCATGGCGAGTGACGCAGACTCGTCCAGCTCGGCGCGTTCATAGTTCTTTCGCAATGTGGCAAGCGAGTCGGGCGTCATTGGCATGGCCACGAGTATAGGCAGGCCCGCATTGTTTCAAAATGCGACTTCAGAGTGAATCCAAGGGCTTTCCCGGATACGGTTCAAGACATCTTGAACTAGGCTCTACGGCGGACAAAAAGAGCAAGTCGGCCATATCGCCACATTTCAACCGGAGACTTCAAGATGAGTGTCAAATTTCAAATCAACGGCAAGGCGGTTGCCGCCAAAGCCGAGCCCGATACCCCCCTGCTGTGGGTGATCCGGGATGAACTGGGCCTCAATGGCACCAAATTTGGCTGCGGCGCTGCTTTGTGCGGCGCCTGTACTGTTCACGTGAACGGGCAAGCAGTGCGTTCCTGCCAGACACCCGTGGGCACGGTTGGCGGCAAGAAAATCGCGACGGTTGAGAGCCTCTCCAAAAACAACTCCCATCCCCTGCAGATGGCGTGGATCAAACACGATGTGCCGCAATGTGGCTATTGCCAAAGCGGCCAACTGATGAGCGCTGCGGCTTTGTTGTCGACCAACAAGAACCCGAGCGACGCCGACATCGACGCCGCCATGGCCGGCAACATCTGCCGTTGTGGCACCTATCCCCGCATCCGCGCAGCCATCAAGGACGCGGCTTCTTCCATGCGCAAAGCCTGAGGAGCACCCATATGACTTCCTTCACCAAAACTGAAACCGCCGCCATCGAAGCGGCTGGAACGCCTTCCGGTCTCAAAGCCTCGCGCCGCGGATTCCTGAAAACCTCCGCCATCGGCGGTGGTGGCCTCTTGATGGGTTTTGCCTTGCCAACCGGTGGCGCGCTGGCCGCTGGCACGGTGCACACACCCAACGCCTGGGTGCATATTGCCGACGACAACACCATCACCCTGATCTCGGCGCGTTCCGAAATGGGCCAGGGCGTATACACCGCCTTGCCGATGTTGATCGCCGAAGAGCTGAACGTCGATTTCCGCAAAATGAAAGTGGCGATTGCCCCGCCAGACGCCAAGGTCTACGGCAACCCGCTCGTGGGCGGCCCGCAACTCACCGGTGGCTCCACCTCGGTGCGTGACGCGTGGGAGAAACTGCGTGTGGGCGGCGCGCAAGTGCGCGAAATGCTGATCAGCGCCGCGGCCGACAAATGGAAAGTCGACCGCAGCACACTCAAGGCCGTCAATGGCACCGTGGTCGGCCCCAAAGGGCAAAAAGCCACTTATGGCCAGCTCGCGGCTGCCGCTTCCAAGCTGCCGGTGCCCGAGAAACCCCCCATCAAAGACCCGAAAGACTTCACCATCGTCGGCAAGGCCACGCGCCGCCTGGACACGCCGGCCAAAGTCAATGGCACGGCCGAGTTCGGCATTGACGTGCGACTGCCTGGCATGGTGTACGCGGCGCTCGAGCAATGCCCGGTGATTGGCGGCACGGTCAAGTCGGTAGACTCGGCCAAGGCCAAAGCGATGCCCGGCGTGATCGACGTGGTGCAAATTCCAGACGGCGTGGCCGTGGTCGCCAACACCTGGTGGCGCGCCAACCAGGCCCGCAAGGCCTTGGTGATCGCCTGGGACGAGGGCGCCGGCGCCAACCTCAACACCGCTGCAATGTATGACGGCACCCGCGCCGCTTCCAAGTCGGGCACGGCGTTGCCCCTGAAAGCCGTGGGTGACGCAGACGCCGTGATCGGCGCTTCACAAAATGTGGTGCGGGCCGAATACGTCAGTCAAAACATTTCGCACGCGCCGCTGGAGCCGATGAACTTCACAGCCTGGTTCAAAGACGGGAAAATGGCCCTGATTGGCCCAACGCAGTGGCAAGACGCGGCCCAGTCTGCCATCGCCAAAGCGGTCGGCATCAAGGACGCTGACGTGTCTGTCAAGACCACCTTCCTCGGTGGTGGTTTCGGCCGGCGTATCGACATCGACTTCATCGTGCAGGCAGCGCTGATCGCCAAGGCCATGCCCGGCAAGCCGGTCAAGCTGGTGTGGTCGCGCGAAGACGACATGACGCACGACTTCTACCGCCCGCTGGCCATCCACACCATGGCGGCATCGCTCGGTGCCGACGGCAAACCCACCGCCATGACCTTCCGCCATACCGGGCAGTCGATCACCGGCCGTGTGTTTGGCCTGCCTGCGCCGGTGCAAGACCCGCTGATGACCGAGGCCGCAATCGCCGGCTACGACATCCCCGCGACCAAGCACGATGTAGTCAAACACGACGCCGGCCTGCGTGTCGGGTATTTGCGGTCAGTGAGCCACGCCGTGAACGTGTTCGCCAATGAAAGCTTCATTGACGAGCTCGCGCTCAAGGCCGGCAAGGACCCGGTCGAGTACCGCATGTCCATGTTGGGCAAGGGGCCGCGCTACGCCAACGTGCTCAAGCTGGCCGCCGACAAGGCTGGCTGGTCTTCGGCGCCGCCGGCAGGGCGCGCCCGGGGCGTCGCGCTCATGGAAGGTTACGACTCCTACCTCGCTGCCGTGGCTGAAGTGAGCCTGAACTCAGACGGTTCCGTCAAGGTGCACAAGCTCACCTTGGCCGCCGACGTGGGCCGCATGGTGAACCCCGACACGGTAGAGGCGCAAGTCACCTCCGGCGCGGTCTTTGGCCTGGGCATGACGACCATGCAGAACATCACGGTGGACAAAGGCCGCGTGCAGCAGACCAACTTCAATGGCGCCTTCCAGCTGCCCCGCATGACCGATGTGCCACCCATGGACGTTATCCTGGTCACCAGCACAGAGAAGCCTGGCGGTATTGGCGAGCCCAGCGTTGCCGTCACAGTGCCGGCCATTGCGAATGCGGTGGCCAAGCTCACCGGCAAACGCGTGCGCAGCCTGCCGATCACGGCGGACGCCATCAAGTCGGCTTGACCCGTGGGGCAGGAGAAGGCTTGACATAGCGGTTTGACCCAGCCTCTTCCCACAGCGCTCGTTCTGGCTTCTGGCCGGGGCGAGCGCTTTTTGGCGTCTGGGGGGCAGACGCACAAATTGAAAGCCTTGTTGTCGGGCAAACCGGTGTTGCAACACGTGATCGATGCGGTCATGGCCAGTGGGCTGCCTTTGCACGTGGAAGACCAGGGTCATCCGGGCATGGGCGACTCGATCGCGGCTGCGGTTCGTGCCACGCCGGATGCCCATGGCTGGCTGGTACTACCGGGAGACCTGCCCCTGATCCAGCCTGCAACTTTGGTGTTGCTGGCCGAAAAGCTGGCGCGTTTTGAGGTGGTGATTCCGGTTTGCAACGGGCTGCGCGGCCATCCGGTTGGCTTTTCCAGAATCTGCCGGGAACAGTTGATGCTTTTGAAGGGCAACCAGGGTGCGGCTCTGGTGTTTCACTCCCATGTGGCCATCGAAATCCCGGTGGACGACGTGGGCACCATCACCGACATCGATACGGTTGCGGATCTGGCGCGCGCCCAGGCCTTGCTGGATTCGCGCTGAACCGGCGTGAGTCCGGGTCAATCGCCGGAGTGGCGCAACAGCTTTTTCAGGGCCTTGTCGTGGATGCCGTGTTGCTGCAGGGTCTCCAGTGTTTGCCGTGCGTAGTCGAGCGTCGTGCCATACCGTCCCCGAGCTGTTGAGAAAATCCTGCGGTAGTGGTCATGGGGCAGCTCGCCCGTGAAGTTGCTGCTTTTTCGCGAAAGCGTGAACGCCAGTGCGTTGACAACGCCACGCGGGGTCTCACACGCAAGCCACCGCGGATCATAGACGCCGGTCACCATTTCGCGCAGCCACAATTTCTGCAGTACCTCGTCGGCGTCCTTTCGGTGAACCCGCAACACCATGCCATGACAACAGCCGCCGCTGAGCAAGGCGAACACAAGGCCGGGCACTTCCGGCGTGCCGCGGTTCACGCGACTCCACATTTTGAGCGCGCGGTGCCAGCCATGCACTTTGGCGGCACGGTGTTCGGCCACCTCGAAATCGGGCCGCCAAATCAGCGACGCGTAACCAAACACCCACAGGTCGGATTGGCCACCCCATTGGCGCCGCGCGGCCTCCAGCATGGGCGCGGGGTCGCGCACAGGCGGCGGATACCCCGGGTGGCCTTCAGGGAAAGCGGGATTTAAGGCGGGCATTTCAATGCAAGCACTTTATTGTTTCGCAGTACAGGACGTAACCCGCTGGTAACTCTTGAGCGTATTCTGGGGGCAAAAACTGGGTACCATTGCGCATGTAATTTTATTACATAAATATCAAGTGAGCGTTACCATGCCAGTTCATTCCATTGTTCGAGCGGTTACCCGGCGCGTCATACAGCGCAGCGAACCCACGCGTGCAGCTTACTTGCAGCGCCTGGAATTGGCTGCGAACAGGCCGCGCGGCAGTGACCGGCTGGGTTGTGCCAACGTCGCACATGCCATTGCGGCCTTGCCGGTCAACGACAAGCTGAAGATCGTGGCCGAACGTGCGCCAAACATCGCCATCATCAACGCCTACAACGACATGCTCTCGGCCCATGCGCCCCTGCAGCACTACCCCGACATCATCAAACACGAAGCGCGCCAAAATGGCGCCACGGCGCAGGTCGCCGGTGGCGTGCCAGCCATGTGCGACGGCGTCACCCAGGGCACGTCCGGCATGGAGATGAGCCTCTTCAGCCGCGATGTGATCGCGATGGCGACGGCGGTGTCGCTCTCCCATGACATGTACGACGCGGCGCTGATGCTCGGCGTGTGCGACAAGATTGTTCCGGGCCTCCTGATTGGCGCCCTGCATTTCGGCCACTTGCCCACCGTGTTCGTGCCCGCTGGGCCGATGACCTCGGGCCTCTCGAACAACGCCAAATCCAAGGTGCGCGAAAAAGCCGCGCAAGGTTTGGTGGGCCGTGCTGAATTGCTCGAGGCCGAGAACCAGGCCTACCATGGGCAAGGCACCTGCACCTTCTACGGCACGGCCAACAGCAACCAGATGTTGCTCGAAGCCATGGGCCTGCATGTGCCGGGCACAGCGTTCGTGAACCCGGGGCAAGCGCTGCGAGAGGAGTTGACGCGGGAGGCTGTACGCACCGTTTTGCAGACAACGCGGGCCAAACGCTTCGCGCCCATCGGTCAGGTTGTAGACGAACGTTGCATCGTCAATGCCATGTGTGCGCTGCTGGCCACTGGCGGCTCCACCAACCACCTGATCCATTGGGTTGCCGTGGCGCGCGCCGCGGGTATTGTGATTGACTGGGACGACTTTGCCGCGCTCTCGGGCGTCGTTCCGCTGCTCACTCGGGTCTACCCAAACGGCAGCGCAGACGTCAACCAGTTTCAGGCGGCCGGCGGCCCGGGGTATGTGATCCGCGAGTTGCTCGATGGCGGCTTCATGCACGCAGATGTTTTGACGGTGCGCGCGCAGGGTCTGCGTGAATTCACGCAAATTCCCGACGGCGAAAGCGGCCGTCTGACGTGGCGTGACGCCGGTGAATCGCGCGACGACACTGTGGTGCGACCGGCCTCCAGTCCCTTCAGCCCCACCGGCGGCCTGATGCTGCTGCAGGGCAACCTCGGGCGCAGTGTGATCAAGGTGTCTGCCGTGCCCGAAGACCGTCACATCATTGAAGCGCCCGCGCGGGTTTTTGATTCACAGGAAGCGCTGCTCCAGGCCTTCAACGACGGCGAACTGGCGCAAGACGTGGTGTGTGTGGTGCGCTGGCAAGGCCCACAGGCCAACGGCATGCCCGAGTTGCATAAACTCACGCCGCCCTTGGCCGTGTTGCAGGGCAAGGGCTTCAAGGTGGCGTTGGTGACCGACGGGCGCATGAGCGGCGCCAGCGGCAAAGTGCCTGCGGCAATTCATGTGTCGCCCGAGGCCAGGGCAGGCGGCGCATTGGCGCGGGTGCGCACCGGTGACCGCATTCGTCTGGATGCCGTTGCCGGTACCCTGCAGGTGCTCGTGCCGGATGCAGAATGGGCCGCTCGCCCCGTGGCGACGATGCCTGACGCGCAAATCGACGCCAATGGGCTGGGCATGGGCCGGGAATTGTTTGCAGCGATGCGGCGAAACGCCCTTGCGGCCGAAGAGGGCGCATGCAGCTGGTTGTAAGTCGGCACGTGCCAATGGGATGGTTTGAGAAAACTTGGGCAGGAATATGAATATGGAAAAACTCACGTCACGCCAGGTCATGCAGGACGCACCCGTGATTCCAGTGATCGTGCTCAATGACGTGGCTCACGCTGTGCCAATGGCGCGTGCGCTTCTGGCTGGCGGCATCCGCATGCTGGAAGTCACCTTGCGCACACCACAGGCGCTGGCCAGCATGGAAGCGATTGCGCGTGCCGTCCCCGAGGTGGTGGTCGGCGCGGGCACGGTTCGCAGCGCGGCCGATGCACAGGCCGCCGCCATGGCCGGTGCGCGGTTTGCCGTGAGCCCCGGCTACACGCCGCAGGTCGGGAAAGCCTGCAAAGATCTCGGTTTGCCGCTTTTGCCGGGTGTCGCCAGCGGCAGTGAAATCATGATGGCGCAGGAAGACGGTTTCACCGAACTCAAATTTTTCCCGGCCATGCAAGCTGGCGGCATCGCGATGCTCAAAGCCTGGAGTGGACCTTTTGGCGACGTGTCGTTTTGTCCGACCGGGGGCGTCACCTTGCAAAACGCGCGTGAACTGCTGGCACTGTCCAACGTCTTGTGTGTGGGCGGCTCGTGGCTGGTGCCTGCGGATGCGCTCATGAAAGGTGATTGGGCGCGCATCACATCGTTGGCGGCAGATGCCGCAGGCTTGGGTACAGCGGCAGTTTGATGCCTTGTCACGGCCGGGTGAGGTTTCGGGTGGCGGCGAAGGCTGCTCTATAGGGCAGCAGCCGCAACAGTTTCAGCCAAAACGTGAACCGTTTGGGGAAATGGATTTCAAACTCACCCCGCAACCAGCCGCCCACCATCTCCCGAGCCGCTTCTTCGGGGGTGATCAGTGCGGGCATGGTGAACTGGTTGCCTGCCGTCAGTGGTGTGTCAACAAAACCCGGGTTGACCAATGAAACGCCAATGTTCTGCGCGTGCAAATCCAGATAAAGCGTCTCTGCCAGATTGATGAGAGCCGCCTTGGTCGGGCCATAGGCCAGGCTTTTTGGCAAACCATTGAAGCCGGCAACACTGGCAACCAGGCAGATGTGCAGGTTCAAGGTCCCTGGCGCTTGCGCTGTTGGGTGCAAAAAATGCGGCAAGACAGCGTCCAGAACATTCAGTGCGCCGCCGTAATTGGTTTGCAGATGCTGGTTCATCTGCGCCAGGCTGAAAGTCTGCGCACTCATCTCGACATAGTGGCCAGCGCAATAAACCACGCAATGCAAGCCATGCTCTAGGATGATGCGATCTGCCGCTGCCTTGACCGCTTGTGCGTCGGTTGCATCCAGAGGCAACGCGATTGCACCAGGGTGCGCCCGGGCAAAATCGTTCAGCGCCTGTGCATTGCGCGCCGACACAATCACCCGCGCGCCTTGTGCGTGAAGGAGGGCCGCCGTGGCGCGCCCAATGCCAGAGGAAGCGCCCACCAGCCAGACCACTTGGCCCTGCCAGTTGCGCAGGGGCGGGTTGAGGGGTGCAAACCAGGCCATGTCTATCGCTTGGTGAACGACAGCGTGACCTCGCCTAGGCGAAATCCGAATTTGCTCATCGCTGCCTTGTTGAGCATGACCTTGTCGTTCATCAGGTACATCCAGTCGTCAAATTGAACCTCGTAGACCTTGCCGTCAACCGGCAGGGCCATGGTGTAGGTCCAGTTGAAGGCGTTGCCGCTTTGCTGGCCCTGGGCTGTGCCAACCACATCGTCGGCTTGGCCGGAATAACTGCCATTGCCCAGGCGCTTGAGGCGCCAGATGCGTTTCTGGGTGCTGCCGTCGGAGTAAATGAAATCTTCGTCGAGCACGCCGTTGTCACCTTGCCAGCTACCTTTCATGACGACGGTAAAACGTTTAACAACCTTGCCGCTGCGATCGGTAAACACGCCATGGGCGTCCAGCGTGCCGTTGAAATAGTCGCGCAACTCCAGCACCGGCTTCTCGGCGGCGTAGTCCGCGATGTTTTGAGTGCTGCAGCCAACCAGCGTGGCCGCGGCTGCCCATGCGGCCAGGCCACTTCGTTTGATCAAGCCCGAATTGGCGCGGGTTTGGGTGGAATGTGGTTTCATACGGGATTCGGCGGCGAGGCCGGTTGGATGATCAGGAAGTAGAGCGCCAGGGCTGCCGCGGCTTTGAGCAGGCACGGCAAAAGGCAATAGGCCAGGGTGAGTGTTTGCAGCGCTTCGGGCGCGCGGTTGCCGGGTGTGTAACCCAGCCACTGCAACAGCGGCAGCGCGATGCCCGCCGCCAGGGCCAGGTTGAGTTTGGTTGCGAAGTTCCACCAGCCAAAATAGGCGCCCTCGGCGCGGCCACGGTCGTCAGCCTTGCCAATCACACCGGCCAGCATGGCACCGGGCAGTGCCAGGTCGCTGCCCAGGGCGACACCCGCGAGGGCGCAAACCACAGCAAAAGGAACGGCATCGCCAGCTGTCAACTGCATGGACCACGCAAACACACTGATGGCCAGCAGCATTCCGATCAGCCAACTGGTGGCCAGCCCAAATCGTTTGACCATGGAAAGCCACAGCGGCATCGACAACGCGCCAAACACAAAGTAGCTGCCCAAAAAAACCGGCTGGATCGATTCAGGCGCCTGCAACCGGTCTTGCACGAAAAACAGCACCAGCGTAGCGGGCACGGCGCTGGCGATGCCATTGAGCATAAACACCAGCATCAGCCGCCTGAATGCGCTGATGCTCCAGGGCCGCCAGAGGTCGCGATCGCCGTTGACTTGCGTCAAACCTGGCTGCCATTTGGACGGCCGTATTGCGCGGCGCCAGCCCAACAGTCCAATGAACAGGCTGGCGATAAACAAACCCACCATGGCGGGCAGCCCGAACAAGCTCGGCGCAGTCGACGCGAGCACCACCCCGACCAGGCCCAAGCCTTCACGCCAGGCCACCACACGGCTTTGCATTTGTTCGTCTCCGCCCAACCGGGCACCCCAGGATTGGTGCGCAATTGACAGAGCGCTGTAGGCGGCATAGGTGAGCAGCAGCAACACTGTCGCCGATACCAGAAGCGCTTGCGGCTCTCGCGTCTGCGGCAGAAACAGCAAGGTAAAGCCCAGCGCAAGCACCAAGGCCGAGAGAGTTCCAAACAGCCATACCGCCTCCAATGAGCGGGCAAACAACCGGTCACACCAGCGACCCAGGACGGGGTCGATCAACGCGTCCAGAAGCCTCGCACCAAGCAGAATGGCGCCCAATGTGGAAAGCGCCACCCCAAAGTCACGTGCGTAAAGGTTGGGCAACAATACGTAAAGCGGCAATGCGCAAAAAGCCAACGGAAAACCGAGCAACCCATAACGCAACCCGTCCTGCGGGCTCAATGCGTTGGAGGTGTTGCGCCCTGCGTTCATGAGAGTGGCTTCTCCAGAGTGAACTGAACCACGTCGGTATCGCCGGCATCAAATGCGGCTTCGCAGTAACACAGGTAAAACTCCCAGATCCGCAGGAAACGCGGGTCAAAACCCAGTGCTTCAACGGGTTTTTTCTGGTCGAGGAACGCCGCGCGCCAGCGTCGCAGTGTCTCGGCGTAGTCTCTGCCAAATGGCAACTCGTCCACCACCAGAAGACCCGCTTGCGCCGCCTGTTTACGGAATTCCCGAGGGCATGGCAAACAGCCGCCGGGAAAGATGTACTGCTGGATGAAGTCGGTTGAGGTCACGTACCGCTCAAACAAGGCGTCGTCGATCACGATGGTCTGGATACACGCACGGGCGCCTGGTTTGAGCAGCCGGCTTAGCGTTTTAAAGTACCCCGGCCAGTAGGCCTGGCCCACCGCTTCGACCATCTCGATGGAACAAATGGCATCAAATGGTGCGTCATCGATGTCACGGTAGTCCTGCAAGCGCAGGTCAAATGACCCGGAATCGCCATGGGAGGTCGTAAGTGCGTTCAGGCGGTGGCTGGCAAAATCAAGTTGTTCACGGCTCAGCGTGACACCCACCACACTGGCACCAAAATCCTGAACCGCTGCCTCTGCCAGGGCACCCCAGCCGCAGCCGATTTCCAGAACCCGGTCACCGGGTTTGACTTTGGCTTGCCGCAAGGCGCGGGCAACCTTGGCGGCCTGCGCGGCGGGCAGGGTTTGAGTCAGGTCGCCCGCAAACCATGCCGACGAGTAGTTCATGGTGGGGTCCAGCCAAAGGGCATAAAACGTGTTGCCCAGGTCGTAATGGGCGTGGATGTTTTTTCGGCTGTTGGCTTTGCTGTTGTGGTTCAACAGGTGTTTGACGCGGTACCAGAGGCGCCCGGCCCAGGAGCCGTGGATGATGTCTTCAATCTCACGGCGGTTTGCGACGAACACCTTGAGCAATTCGGTCAGGTTGGGTGTGCTCCAGTCGCCTGAAATGAAAGTCTCCGCAAAGCCGATGTCGCCGGACTTCAGCGCGGCGGCGCACACGTTCCAGTTGTGCAGTGTGAGCGTGGCTTCCGTCGAGGGCACTTGGTCGATGCGCCGCTCCAGCGCGGTCTCGCCAAATCGGCGCGTGCTGCCATCCGGGAAATGGACCGTCAATACACCATGGCGCAGCCTTTGCAGCAGTTTGATCGCCGTGCGGGCGGCGGGCGGCGCAGCGTTCGAAAAGGTGAATGCCGTCGTAGCGGTGGTGGAGTTCATGGCGGATTCGCGTTGGTGTGCAAGGGATTCGAATGGGCGTGCGCGCTGGTGGACAAGCGGCTTTGGCGTGTGACAAAGGACTGCGGTGGTTTGGGTTTGCTGAAAATCCCCAACCGTTTGAACCACAGCCGCGCCGCTTGCCAATGGATGTGGAACACCACGCCGAGCGTCATGGTCGGGTAACGCCAAAACGCGCGGCGCAGGGCTTCGCGGGTGACGGGTTGCAATTCACCGCTGACGCTGGTTTGCAGCAAGGGCTCTGACGCAAATGGATGGCCAGGGTTGTCACCGTCAAGGTGGTAGTCGATGCGCGCGATGGTTTTCTCGACACCGCCGTGCGCCACCCGCATGAAACGGAACCGGTATTGGCCCCGGGTTTCGCAAAACGGCGACACGTGCAAGACCTTGGTGGCCAGCAGCGTCGCGCCCATGCGCGGGTGGTCGAGCAAATAACAATGGCGCTCGCCAAACGTGTTGTTGACTTCCACAACAATGGCACGCAAGGCGCCTCCCTGGTCATCGGGCGCGCGGTGGCAATACCAGAAACTCACTGGTTTGAAGGTGTAGCCCAACACGCGTGGGTAAGCGTGCAACCAGACTTCGCCAGTGGCGTCGTGAATGCCCTCGTTGCAGAGTAAGGCGTCGAGCCACTGCAAGGCGCCACCTTGCTCCGCTGTGCGCCCGTCGCCGTGGTCGCAGTCATGGAAGCTGATCCAGCCCGGGCGGTTGACGGCAAGCGCGGTTTGCGAGGCGCTGGCACCTTCCTGCATCGAGCGCATCGGCAACATGAGAAAGTAGGTGGGGTACGCGAAGGCGTTTTGCACCGGGCGCAGGCGGGTGTGGCGCACTTGCCCAAACCCGATCAGGGGCAGATTTGCAAGAGGGTGGCTCATGTCGCCACACCTCGCGCTGCCGCCTCGGCGCGCATCAAGTGGTGGGCCGCAGCCACACCCGACTTGAGCCCGTCTTCATGAAAGCCGTAGCCCATCCAGGCACCGCAGTACCAGGTGTTTTTCTGGCCTTGCAGCCAGGGCATCTGCCGCTGGGCCTTTAGCGCCGCTGCATCAAACACCGGGTGGGCGTATTCGTATTCACCCAGCACGTGGCGTGCTTCAACCGGGCGCAGCGGGTTGAGTGAAACCACCACACTTTGCGTCCACGGCAGTGGCTGCAACAGGTTGATGAGGTAGTGCAGGCAGACCGAGTTGGTGGGTTCGCTGTGTGAGGCAATGTGTGACGCAATATGCGAGGTGTTGCGTGGCAGGTTTGCGGGGGAGGCCGTCCGTTCGTAGTTCCATGCCGCCCAGGCCGCCCGGCGCGTCGGCAAAACGGACTCGTCGGTGTGCAAGACCGCCCTGTTGGCCTGGTAACGGATGGCACCCAGCGTTTGAATTTCAATTGATGTCGGGTTTTGCAGGACCGCCAGCGCCTGGTCCGCGTGGGTGGCGAGGATCACTTTGTCAAAATGTTCAATGGCGCCGTTGACCGTCAGGCGCACACGGCTACCTGCCGGCCCATCCGGCGGGCCCGCGGTGCGTTCAATGCGGGTAACTTTTGCGCCCAGCCGTTTGTCGGCGATCTGCATGGTGATTGCGTCCACATACTGACGCGCGCCGCCCGCCACAGTCCACCACTGCGGCCGCTTGCTCACTTGCAAGAGGCCGTGGTTGTGGCAGAACCGGATCAAGGTGTCCACTGGAAACTGCAACATCTGCGCGGTCGGGCAACTCCAGATGCAGGCGACCATTGGCAAAAAATACCAGTCGCAAAATTCCCGGCTGAATCTGTTTTGGGTGAGAAAAGCCCCCAGCGGCTGGCGCAGTTGCGCCTCGCTGCCCTGGCTGGCCAAGCGAGTACACAGGGCATTGAACCGCAGCAGATCACGCAGCATGCGCAGGAAACGCCAGTTGAGCAGGTTGCGCCTTTGGGCAAACACCGCGCCCAGGCTGGCGCCACTCCATTCGAGTGCACCGCCATTGCCCGCAGGTTTAACCTGCACGGAAAACGACATGTCCGACTTGGCCGTCGGCACACCCAGGGTCTCCAACAAGGCGATCAGCTGCGGGTAGGTGCGCTCGTTGAACACCAGAAAACCCGTGTCCACCCCGTGCGTGACCGGGCCTGTCGGAGTAGGCAGGGTGACGTCGACGGTATGGGTGTGGCCACCAAAATAGTCACCCGCTTCCAGGAGGGTGACTTCAAACGCGCCTGCGCCCTCCTTGAGCAAGGTGTGCGCGGCGGCCAGGCCGGAAATGCCGGAGCCCACAACGGCAACTTTCATGACCCAGCCCAGCCTTGGACGCAGCAGCGAATGAAAGCGCTTCGCCGGCGATTCCGCAGGAGATATGGCCGTAGATTTAGTGAATTGAACTTTATAGTCACAAATAAGACTATACAGTAATTTATAGACTAAAACGTACAAATCCGGATCACCGGCCCTATAATTTCCAGATGGCCACCAGCAACGTCGTAAAAATTTCATTCAAGGAGCAAATGCTCCTGGCGCGTGAAGACGCGATCATCCAGTCCGTCAACCGGCTGCTGGCCGACAAGGGTTTTGACGCGATGACGGTCGACGAGGTGGCCGCCGACGTCGGCATCGCCAAGGCCAGCCTGTACCGCCATTTCCCCAGCAAAGACGACCTGGCGGCGGCGGCGATGGTTTTTGTGATGCGCCGCGCGCAGACCTTTTTGGCCAGCCTGCCGGCCAACGCGGCGCCGATGGAGAACCTGCGCGCGGTGGTGCGCTGGACCATGTCGCTTAAATTGGCGGGTGAAATGCCTTCATTGCCGAGCCAGAACTCCAGCCTGCGCGCCAGCCTGATCGCCAACAGAGACTACATGGACGGTTTGATCCAGGTCAGCGACGTGTTGGGCGGCTGGATCGAAGCGGCCCAGAAAGCTGGCGCCATGAACACACATTTACCCGCGATTGCGGTGCTCTATACCCTCTACGCGCGCGCCTGTGATCCGGTGCTGGAGTTCCTGAAAATGGGTGGCCAGCACAGCGACGAAGAGATCATCGAGATCGTGCTGTGCACCTGTTTTGACGGCTTGAGCGCGCGGTAAAGCTCCGCCTCATTCTCAATCTGCAACCGCCTGGTACACCAGCTGCCGCAGCATATTGCGGTGGTACAGGCGCGCCGCACCGGGCGATTGGGTCATCATCACAACAATGATCTGCTCTTTGGGGTCAACCCAAAACGCCGTGCCCGCGTAACCGCTCCAGTTGAATTCGCCGCCGCTGCCGGCCATGAACGACAAACCGTCGCTGGGGCGCACGGCAAACCCGAGGCCAAAGGTATACAGCGAGGGAAACAACACGCCGCCGCCGGGGCTGGCAGCGATGGGGATGCGCGGGCCCAGGTGGTCAGAGGTCATCCAGCGCACCGTTGTCCGCGAGAGGATGCGCTGGCCGTCCAGGCTGCCGCCATTGAGCATCATCTGCGCGAAACGCAGGAAGTCGGTCGCGCTGGATACCGCGCCCGCGCCGCCCGAGTCATTACCCGGCAAGCGCGAGACATCGATCAGTTTGAAGGGCGTGCCGTTGACCGGGTCTCTGGCAAACGGGCCTGCCAAGCGGCTCATTTTCTCCTGCGGTACATAAAACGCGGTGTCGTTCATGCCGAGCGGTTTGAAGATGCGTGCCGCCATGAAGTCACCCAGGCGCTGGCCGCTGGCGGCTTCGATCACGCGGCCCAGCACATCGGTGGAAAGGCTGTATTCCCAGGCTGTGCCGGGCTGGCGCAAGAGCGGCACTGCGGCCAGGCGGGTGACTTGCTCGGCCGAGCTCATGTCGCGCGCGTCGAAGTCTATGTTGCCCGGTTTGTACAGCCCGGCTTGCGTCAGCGCGGCCTTGAAATCGTTGTTGACGGTGATTTCGCCATAACCCAGGCCCGAGGTGTGGCGCATCAAGTCTTGTACCGTCATGGCGCGCGCCGGCTCGGTGCCCGACGCGGTGTAAACCTTCATGTCCTTGAATGCGGGCAGGTACTTGACGACCGGGTCTGACAACTGCAAGCGGCCTTCCTCCACCAAGATCATCGCCGCCACCGTGGCCATCGGTTTGGTCATGGAATAGATGCGAAACAGCGAGTTGACCTGCATCGCATCCGCCTTGGCCGGGTCTTGCACGCCAAATGCGCGGGCGTACACCACCTTGCCTTTGCGCGCCACGATGATGGTGGCACCGGGCAGGGCTTTGTCGGCAATTTCCTTGCTGAACGCAGCGGTCAACAGTTCAAGCCGCTCGCCCGACATGCCAACCTCCGCCGGGTTGGCCATCGGCATGGCCCCCGGCTGCACAGCACAGGCCACCAGGCCCAGCACCGTCGAAAGGGCAAAAGACGCCGACAACACGCTGCGCGCAGGGTTCTGCAAGAGCCTCAAAATTTGCCTGAAATCAAACGGGAAAATCATGGTGCGACTCCTGATGGTTGTGCGAATTTTGAAAGCCGAAAATTATTCTAGTCCTGATGTGTTTTGCGCAGTCATTACTATCAAAACAATAGCAATAAAGTGCCATATCTCGTGACTTGGATGTCAATAATTTTCAAAAAACCTGAAAATTGACCCAAATAATTAACATGGGTGTTAATTAATCTGAACTTTGTTAATATGGAGGTTAATTACTTCTGGTTCAACAAATAGACATTCAGAAACTGGCCCTTCTGGCCCGTATTCGGTCACGCCCGCTGGATCAGCTCAATCTTGTACCCGTCCGGGTCCGTCACAAAGGCGATGACCGTGGTGCCGCCCTTGACCGGGCCGGCTTCGCGGGTCACGTTGCCGCCGGCCGTTTTGATGCGCTCACAGGCGGCGTATACGTCGGGCACCCCCAGGGCGATGTGGCCAAAGGCCGTGCCCATGTCGTAGGTTTCTGTGCCCCAGTTGAAGGTGAGTTCAATTTCGGCATGGTCCGGGTTTGTGCCGTAACCGACAAACGCCAGCGAGTATTTCTGTGACGGGTTCTCGCTGGTGCGGTTGAGCGTCATGCCCAGCACCTTGGTGTAGAAATCGATGGAGCGCTGCAGGTTGCCAACGCGAATCATGGTGTGCAAAAGGCGCATGGTGGTGTCTTGCCAATGAGGTGAAAACCTGCATTGTGCCCCTGCATGCCGCCCGGGCGCGAGGCTGCATCAGAGGCGCTTGGGTATCTCAAACACCAGGCAGGTCGTGGTCGCATGGGCATAAAGGGTGCCATCCGGCCCCACCAGTCTGGCTTCGGCAGTGGCCAGTTGACGGCCACAGTGGATCACCTGGCCAATGGCGCGCACCCGTTGCACTTTGGGCGTGATGGCCTTGACCAGATTCACGCCGAGCTCTGCGGTGGTGTAGGCGCGCCCGGCGGGCAACGCCGTGTGCACGGCACAGCCCAGCGCCGAATCCAGCAGTGTGGCGAACCAGCCGCCGTGCACGGTACCCAGCGGATTAAGGTGTTTTTGGCCGGGTGTCCCTTGAAACACGGCTCGGCCCAGCGCGACTTCAACCATCAGAAAATCGAGCGTCTCCGCGATTTGTGCAAACGGGATTTGCCCGTCCAGCAAGGCCTGCATCATCTGCAGACCGGTTTTGCCCGCAATCTGGTCGGGTTGCGCGACGCCCGGGCCGGGGCCTGCTTGCAGCCGTGTCAGGATACGGGCTTCTTCGGCGAGCCAGTCGTCCAGGGCGTTGGCGGGTGCACATGGCAGTGATGCAGCGGTTTCCATTTTTTGCCAGTCCAGAAAAGGTTATTCAAAAAAACAATTGTAGATGCAATAGTTGCAGCTACAATTTATTGATGAAATGCCCGATTGGCCCTACCTGACAATGCAGCCATGAATGCCCCAGCGTCCGACGCCGTGAAACCCCAGGGTTGCACCAATCTGCAATTGCGTCAGTTGATGCGTCGCGTGGCCCGGCACTACGACCATGAAGTCGGAAAATCAGGAATCAAGACGACGCAATATTCGCTCCTGTCTTTTGTAGCCAGGCTCGGGCCAATCCGTCCCGGTGATCTTGCCGCAGCGATGAAAGTGGACGCCTCAACACTCACGCGCAACCTCAAGCCTTTGGCCGCCGCTGGTTGGGTTGAATTGTCTGCCGGTGCCGATGGCCGCAGCCGCTCCATCACAATCACGGGCAGCGGCCGCGCCAAACGCGCCGAGGCCCAGCGCCGCTGGAAGGTGGCGCAGGAGGGCATCAACCAGACGCTGGGCGTAGAGCGCGTTCTGGCCCTGCATGCGCTGATCAAAGAGTCGCTGGCACTTCTTTCCCCCCTGCAAGACCTGGCTGGACATGACCATGACTGACGCCTCAAAAAACAAGCAAATTGCAATCTGGCTGGTCTTGCTGGCAGCGGCCGGCACCTTCGGCCTGACCATGGGCACGCGCCAGACCATGGGCCTGTTTTTGAGTTCGCTCAACACCTCAACGGGACTGGGCCTGGCCAGCATCAGCCTGGCGTTTGCCTTTGGCCAGGTCTTCTGGGGCCTTACACAACCTTTCGCCGGCGCCATTGCCGACAAGTCCGGCGTGGGCCGCATCCTGCTGGTGGGCATCGTGATGGTGGCGATCGGCACCTTCATCACGCCCTACATGACGAGCACGGCAGGGCTGATTTTCTCCATTGGTATCCTGGCCGCAGGCGGTGCGGGCATCGCCGGCCCAGCGGTGTTGATGGCCGCCTGCACGCGATTGATTCCATTGCAGAAACACGGCATGGCCCTGGGCATTGTCAATGCCGGCGGCTCCATGGGCCAGTTCCTGCTGGCACCCATCGCGGGCCTGCTGCTCCTGAACTTTGGCTGGGCCAACGCCATGCAAATGCTGGCCCTGTTTGTCGTGCTGGCCTTGCCAGCTGCGTGGCTGCTCAAGGGCAACGCGCAGACGGCGGGGCACCCGGCAGCCGCCAAAGCGCCCCCTTTGAGCGCACGCAAGGCGATTGCCAAGGCGCTGAACACGCCGAGTTATTTGCTGCTGGCGGGCGGTTTTTTTGTCTGCGGATTTCACGTCGCATTTTTGGGCACGCACCTGCCGGGTGTGGTTGCCGCCTGCGGCTTGCCCACCCAGTGGGGCGCCTGGTCGCTGGCGGTTCTCGGCCTGTTCAACGTCATTGGCAGCGTGACCATGGGTTGGGCCACCAGCCGCTGGCGCATGAAGTCGCTGCTCTCGCTGGTGTATGCCGCGCGCGCAGTGGGTGTGATCTTGTTCTTGCTGGCACCCAAAACCGGCCCGGTGATGCTGATGTTTGCCGCCTTTATGGGCCTCACCTTCCTGAGCACTGTGCCGCCCACCGCTGGCCTGGTGAGCAAGTTCTTTGGCACGGCCAATCTCGCCACCCTGTTTGGCCTGGTCATGCTGGTGCACCAGGTGGGCGGCTTTTTCGGCGCCTACATTGGCGGAAAGGTGTTTGAAGCCACCGGCAGTTTTGACTGGGTCTGGTACATCGACGTGGTGCTGGCCATTGGCGCCGCGCTGATCCACTTGCCGATCAAGGAAGCCGCCGTGTTGCGGCCTGCAGCCGCCTGAGCGCAAGTGCGTTGATGGACCCACGCACCCGTCTGCTGCTCGAAGCGCCCATCGCGCGCACGCTCTTGCGCCTGGGTGCGCCCAACGTGCTGGTGATGCTTTCGCAAGCGGCCGTAGGCCTGATCGAAACCTATTTCGTCGGCCAGCTCGGCACGCCGCAACTGGCCGGCATGGCCCTGGTGTTCCCGCTCATCATGTTCATGCAGATGACCTCCAACGGCGCCATGGGCGGCGGCATCGCCTCGGCCATTGCGCGCGCGCTGGGCGGCGGGCGGCGTGATGACGCACACGCGCTGGTCTTGCACGCGGTGCTCATCGCGCTGGCGTTTGGCGTCCTGTTCACGCTGGTGATGCTGCTGGGCGGGCGCGCCATCTATTCACTCATGGGCGGGCAGGGCGAGGCACTTGAAGCGGCGCTGTTGTATTCCAACTGGGTCTTCGCTGGCGCTGCATTGATCTGGTTTTTCAACGCCTTGTCAGCGCTGATCCGCGGCACCGGCAACATGATGATGCAGGCGCTGGTGATGGTGGGAGGCGCGGTGGTGATGATCCCTTTGTCTGCGCTTTTGATCTTCGGCTGGGGGCCTGTGCCGGGGTTTGGCATCGTCGGCGGCGCCTTGGCGCTGTTGGCGTATTACGCGCTGGGCAGCCTCGTTTTTGTGGTCTATCTCAAATCCAGGGGCAGTTTGTTGCGGCTGAACTGGACCGGCATTGCGCTGCGCAAGCCGCTGTTCTGGGACATCCTGCGCGTGGGCCTGGTCGGCATTTTTTCCACCGCCGCGACCAACATTGCCATTGGTTTTGCCACAGCAATGGTCGGGCGGTTTGGCACCGCGGCGATTGCCGGTTATGGCACCGCCTCGCGGCTCGAATATTTGCTGGTGCCGTTGGTGTTTGGGTTTGGCGCGCCGCTGGTGGCCATGGTCGGCACCTGTATCGGGGCGGGCCAACGCGAACGCGCGCTCAAGGCGACCTGGATCGGCGCCGCGATGTCGTTTGCCATGGCCGAGTGTGTAGGCCTGTGGGCGGCGCTGTTTCCGCACACATGGCTGCGCCTGTTTGACACCGATCAGGCCATGCTGGAGGCCGGCGCGCACTATTTGCGCATCGTCGGGCCCACCTACGGGTTTTTCGGCCTGGGCATCGTTCTGTATTTCGCGTCTCAAGGCGCAGGCAAACTGTTGTGGCCGGTGATCGGCAACATCGTACGCCTGGGCATCGCGCTTGTGGGCGGCTGGCTGGCGATCCAGTACTGGAATTCACTCACCGGCGTGTTTGTCGCACAGGCGTTGGCGCTGGTGATTTACGGCAGCCTCAATGCCTGGGCGATCCGCGCTGGTGCGTGGTTTGGCCCGGTCCGATGGGGCCGCGCTTCGACGACACTCGCAAAATGAACACGCTTGAATTGCCCGGGCTCGCACCCGGCATTCACTCCCGGATGTTGCGCAACATCAATGGCATGGACATGCACGTGCTCGAAGCTGGCGAACAGCGCAGCGCGCGCGGGCTTATCTTGCTGCTGCATGGTTTTCCAGAGCTGGCCTACAGCTGGCGCAAAGTGATGCTGCCGCTGGCCGAAGCCGGGTTCCATGTGGTGGCGCCCGACCAACGCGGGTATGGCCAGACCACGGGTTGGGATAACCGCTTCGACAGCAACCTCGCAGCCTCCAAACCGTTGAATTTGGTGCAGGATGTGCTCACCCTGGTGGCCGCTTTGGGCTGGCAC
The DNA here is from genome assembly GCA_031397915.1 of Rhodoferax sp. Taxonomy (GTDB): domain Bacteria; phylum Pseudomonadota; class Gammaproteobacteria; order Burkholderiales; family Burkholderiaceae_C; genus JANYCG01. The sequence goes on from JANNMM010000037.1 coordinate 20,462, forward strand.
GATGTATCTGCCGTGGTCGGCCATGACTTTGGCTCTTCCGTGGCGGCCTGGTGCGCCTTGGTTCGGCCTGATGTGTTTCGCCAGGTGGTGATGATGAGCGCACCCTTTGCCGGGCCGCCTGCCATCACACACAGCCAAATTGACAATCAAAAACCCAAGCCGTGGGGCCCGCAATTGCACGCCGCGTTAGCGCAGTTGCCGCGACCGCGCAAACATTACCAGTGGTACTACGCGACCCCCGAGGCCGACGCCAACATGCGCCACACCCCGCAAGGCATCCACGACTTCCTGCGCGCGTATTACCACCACAAGAGTGCCGACTGGGTGCAGAACAGGCCCTTCAAACTGGCCGGCGTGAGTGCCGCAGAACTCGCCAAAATGCCGACTTATTACCTGATGGATTTGCACGAAGGCATGGCCCAAACGGTGGCGCATGAAATGCCGACGCCCCAACAGGTTGCGCATTGCCATTGGTTGACCGAAAAAGAACTGGCCGTATACAGCACTGCTTTTTCGCGAACCGGCTTTCAGGGCGCCCTGAACTGGTACCGCGCGTCGATTGACGAAACACTTTCTGCCGAACTGAAGGTTTTTTCCGGCCGCTGCATCGACGTGCCATCGATGTTCATCGCGGGGGCCAGTGATTGGGGCATTTACCAGAAGCCCGGCGCATTTGAAGCCATGCAAACCACGGCCTGCGCGCAGATGACCGCTTGCCACCTGGTGCCAGGTGCCGGCCATTGGGTACAGCAGGAGCAGGGGCAGGCCGTTACGGAAGTGCTGCTGGCATTTTTACGACCGGTTTAACATGGAAACGCTATAATATAAATAGCAAACTATAGCCATTTCACGTGACTTAACGCCCGATTTTCTTCAAAAAATTGACGCAAAGACCTCCAACATACCCAAATTGGGTACGAATGGCGGCCCTAAGCTGCATGGCAATGCGGCGGTTCAATCCCGCTTCGGAATGACCAGGCCGCGTTGCACCGCAGGGCGCGCCACAAACGCGTCCAGCGCGCGCTTCACGTGCGGGTAGTTGTCGAACCCCACCAAATCCCCCGCACCGTAAAAGCCGATGAGGTTGCGGATCCACGGAAACGAGGCGATGTCGGCGATGGAGTAGGTGTTGCCCATGATCCACTTTCGCGTGGCCAGGCGCTGGTTCAATACGCCCAGCAGGCGTTTGCTTTCGGCCACGTAGCGGTCGCGCGGGCGTTTGTCTTCAAAGTCCTTGCCGGCGAATTTGTGGAAGAAGCCGAGCTGGCCAAACATCGGGCCGATGCCGCCCATCTGGAACATCACCCACTGCAGGCATTCGTATTTGCCGGCCTCGTCTTTGGGCATCAATTTGCCGGATTTGGCAGCCAGGTAAAGCAGGATTGCGCCGGATTCAAACAGCGGCAGCGGTTTTCCGCCCGGGCCGTTGGGGTCAAGGATGGCGGGAATCTTGTTGTTGGCACTCAAGGAAATGAACTCGGGCGACATCTGGTCGTTCTTATCGAAGCTCACGAGGTGTGGCTCGTAGGGCAGGCCGGTTTCTTCCAGCATGATCGATATCTTTACGCCATTGGGCGTGGGCAGCGAATACAGCTGGATGCGCCCGGGGTGTTGCGCGGGCCATTTTTGGGTGATCGGGAAGGCGGAGATTTTGCTCATGCGGTGTCCTGGGTTGAAATGAAAAGGGCGGCGTCGCGCGCCACGTCCTGGGGTGATTTGCCGGGTTTGTACAGGCTGGAGCCAATGCCGAAGCCGGCTGCGCCCGCCGCGCGCCACGGGCCCCGGTTGCTGGCGCTGATGCCGCCCACCGGCAGGATGCGGGTGCCTTCAGGCAACACCGCCAGCATCGCTTTCACAACTGCGGGTGAGGCCAGTTCAGCGGGAAAGAGTTTGAGCGCATGGGCACCCGCTGCCAGGGCCGCAAAGGCCTCCGAAGGGGTCATGATGCCGGGCAGGCTGACCATGCCCAGGCGCACGCTTTCGCGCACCACGTCAGCATTGAAGTTCGGGGAAATCACCATCTGGCCACCGGCCGCGTGCACCTCGCGCACCTGCCGGGCTGTGAGCACCGTGCCCGCGCCGACGACCGCGTCCGGAAAATGGCTGGTCAACAAGGCGATGCTTTGTATCGGGTCGGGCGAGTTCAGCGGCACTTCCAGGAGGCGAAAACCCGCGTCCAGCAGCGACTGCCCGACCGGCAGGGCCTCTTCGGGCCGAAGGCCACGCAAGATAGCGACCAGCGGCAGCCGTGCAAAAGCGGCGTTGAATTTTTCGAGGGAATCCATGGCCAGACGTCAATGCGAAATGGTTTGGGCCAGTGCATACAAGCCGGCCCAAGTGCATTCTGAGCCCAAACTGCGGCTCTTCACACCGCGATGTGCCAATGCCAGCGCATAACGGGCGGTCAGAACGCCTGAGCCAATCAAAGTCACTTCGGCGCCTGGCAACTGTGGATTGGACTTCAGCTCTTCGCCGATCACGAGGCCCGAGAGGCGGCTTGCCAATTCGGCAGGGCTGCGCCGCCCAAACAGCGACAGTGTGCGCGCGCTGAACGCATTGTGCAAAAGGCCAGCACCTTCCGCTGCCTGGTCCACGCCTTGCAAAAAGGCCGCTTCGTCCAGAGGCGCTGCAGCGTCAATGGTTTTGGACAAGATGCTGTGTTGGCTCAGCAACGCATACAACTCGCCAGTCATGAACGTCTGGAACGACACCACACGCCCCGCTTGAACCCTGGCCCACTTGCTGTGTGTGCCGGGCAACACAAACACACCGTCTTGCAAGCCCAACAGTTGCAAGGCGCCAAAAATTTGCACCTCTTCGCCGCGCATCACGTCGGGCGCATGGGTGTGTTCGCAGCTGAGACCGGGCACGATAGCGATGCGGCCGAGACCAGGCGCAAACCCCGCGCTGGGCGCAATCCACTTCAATTGGCGCGCAACTTCCCCGAACCCCGCCGGGCAAGGGCAGTAAGGCGCTTCGAGCCAACCCTGTTTGCTGCCGGCCATCCCGGATACCAGGGTAATTGAACCCCCGGGCATCGCCCAGTCTCCACAAAATGCTTCTAAAACAGCAGCAAACTGGCCGGGCGAAACTTTCAATACCCCGTCTGTCGATGAGCGCTCGTCGAGCACCGCGCCGGTGTCGTCGAGGCGGGCGCCGCGCAGGCTGCTGGTGCCCCAGTCAATGGCGATCATTCCGGCTGCGGCTTTGGGGCCAGCAAAGCATCGACTTGTCCGGCAGCAGGAAGCGGGTTGACCGCGCCATAACCCTGCACGGAGAGGGCCGCCGCCGCATTGGCGTAAATGGCAGCCTTGAACACATCGTCGCCGAGCGCGACGCGGGCCAGCAAGTTGCCACAGAAACAATCACCGGCGCCTGTGGCGTCCACCACCGGCACCCTGCGGCCCGTCACCAGTCCGCTTCGCTCGTCGTTGCTCACGATCGCGCCTTTTTCACCGAGTTTGAGCACCACTGTTTTTGCGCCCACGGCGTGGCTCCAGTCGACGATTTTCGCGGGGCTTGCAAGTCCCGTGAGCGTGACCATGTCCTCCAGGCTGGGCAGGAAGATGTCGCACAAAGCCAATGCTTTTTCAATGCCCGCACGTGCGTGTTCGAGCGGCCAGAGTTTCAGGCGCAAATTGGAATCGAATGAGACCAACGTGCCGGCCGCCCGGGCCAAGCGCATGGCCGCCAGCACGGTGTCGCAGGCCGAAGGCGAGATGGCCATCGAAATGCCCGAGACATGCAACACTTTGGCTGCTGCGATGGCCTGGGCCGCGCGGCCCACCAGCCAGGCGGGCGTCATCCGGCTCGCTGCCGAACCCGCGCGCCGGTAACTGAACTCGTGCCCGGCCGCGCCATGGGTCACGAAATAAATGCCGGTGGGCGCCTCTGGATCCTGCTGCACACAGGCGCTATCGACGTTCTCCCGGCGCCACAGTTCCAGCAATGCCTCGCCAAAAGTATCTGTACCCACGCGGCTGAGGTAGCCTGTGCGGGCACCGGCGCGGGCAGCGGCGATGATGGCGTTACTGGTGTCGCCGCCAAAGCCCTGCAGGTAATGCGGCTGCCCGGGTGTCGTCTGGTTGAATTCGACCATGGCTTCGCCCAGGCCGACGACGTCAAACTCTGTCAATGGTTGTCGCGAGGAACCGCGGAGCCGCGCGTGCCTACCAGGAAGTCGAGATCCGCGCCCTGGTCGGCCTGCAGTACGTGGTCCACATACAGCTTCCAGTAGCCAGAGGCCATGGGTGGTGGTGGCTTCTGCCACTGGGCCAGGCGCGTGGCCAGTTCAGCGTCGCTGATGTGCAGGTGCAGCTTGCGGTTGGGCACATCGAGTTCAACGATGTCGCCGTTTTGCACCACCGCCAACGGGCCGCCCGCAGAGGCTTCTGGCGCGGTGTGCAATACCACGGTGCCGTAGGCCGTGCCGCTCATGCGCGCATCGCTGATGCGTACCATGTCGGTGATGCCCTTGCGCAATACCTTGGGCGGCAGCGGCATGTTGCCCACTTCGGCCATGCCCGGGTAACCTTTGGGGCCACAATTCTTCAGGACCAGCACGCAGTTTTCATCCACATCCAGGTTCTCGTCGTCAATGCGGGCGTGGAAGTCTTCGATGTTTTCAAATACCACCGCGCGGCCCTTGTGCACCATGAGCGAGGGCGTGGCGGCGCTGGGTTTGATGACGGCGCCGCGCGGCGCCAGGTTGCCGCGCAAGACGGCAATGCCGGCGCTGGCCTTGAAAGGCGCGTTGAATGTCTTAATGACGCGCGGGTCGTAGTTCTGCGCGCCGGCGATGTTCTCCGCGACAGACTTGCCGCTGGCGGTGATGATGTCTTTGTGCAGCAGATGTTCGATTTCCTTCATCACCACCGGCAGGCCACCGGCGTAACAGAAGTCTTCCATCAGGTGTTCACCCGAGGGCTGCAGGTTGACCAGGCAGGGCAGCTCGCTGGCGATGCGGTCGAAGTCGTCGATGGTGAGTTTGATGCCTAGCCGCCCGGCGATGGCGATCAAATGGATGACGGCGTTGGTCGAGCCGCCAATGGCAGCCAAGGTGCGGATGGCGTTTTCAAACGCTTCAATCGTCAATACTTTCGAGATTTTCTGGTCGGTGTGCACCATCTCCACAATGCGCCGCCCGGCATTGCGCGCCAGCACATTGCGTCGGCCATCGACGGCCGGGTAGGCTGCGTTGCCGGGCAAACCAATACCGAGGGCTTCGACCATGCTGGCCATGGTTGACGCCGTGCCCATCGTCATGCAGTGGCCGTGGCTGCGGTGCATGCAACTTTCCGCCTCGAAAAAATCAGCCAGTTTCAGGGTGCCCGCGCGCACCTGTTCACTCATGCTCCACACGCCGGTGCCGCTGCCGAGCTCCTGCCCGCGCCATTTGCCGTTGAGCATCGGCCCGCCGCTGACGCCAATCGTCGGCAAATCGACGCTGGAGGCGCCCATCAACAGGGAAGGCGTGGTTTTGTCGCAGCCCATGAGCAACACCACTCCGTCGACCGGGTTGCCGCGGATGCTCTCCTCGACGTCCATCGACGCCAGGTTGCGGTACAACATCGCGGTGGGGCGCAAGAGCGTTTCACCCAGAGACATGACGGGGAACTCCAGTGGAAATCCGCCCGCCTCGTAAACGCCGATCTTCACCTGCTCGGCGAGCGTGCGAAAGTGGGAGTTGCAGGGCGTGAGTTCACTGAAGGTGTTGCAGATGCCGATGACCGGGCGGCCGTCAAACTGGTCGTGCGGCACACCCTTGCCCTTGACCCAGCTGCGGTAGGCAAAACCGTCGCGGTCCTGGCGGCCAAACCACTGCTGGCTGCGCAATTCTGAGGCTGGTTTTCTCGGGGGTGTGGTCATGAAAATTCCGTGAAATTTCTAAGGTCGTATGGTAATATGATAACGAATTCTGATCGATTCAGACTTGAAACTGTGGAGCCGAGATTGTCAAAACCCGATGTGCTGGTGGTCGCCAAATTGTGGCCCTATTTGCTGGAAAAACTGCAAGCGGAATTCACCGTGCACGATCGCATCCATGAGTCCGATCCAGCTGCCTTCGCGGCCATTGCGCCGAGGATACGCGCGATTTCGGGTGGTGGCGAGTCCCGGGTCAACGCCGACCTGATCAGCCAATTGCCGACGCTAGAATTGGTTTCGATATTTGGTGTGGGTTACGACGGGTATGACGTGCCGGCCTTGAAGGCGCGCGGATTGCCACTGACCAACACGCCCGATGTATTGACGGATGATGTAGCGGACATGGGCATGGCCCTGATGCTGGCGGTTGCGCGGCGCCTGCCGCAAAACGATGCCTATTTGAGGGCCGGTAAATGGCTCAACGGCCCGGCGCCGCTGGCCCGCAAAATGAGTGGCGCGCGTTTGGGCATCGTTGGGCTGGGTCGAATTGGTCTGGCGATTGCGAAGCGGGCAGAGGGTTTTGGCATGTCCATCGCCTACACCACCCGGACGCCGCGCAAAGACGTTGCCTACCGCCATTTACCCAACGCCACGGCCCTGGCTGCAGAGGTGGATTTTTTGATGGTGATCACGCCAGGCGGTGCTGCAACCAAGGGCCTGATCAATAGTGAAGTTCTGGCGGCTTTGGGCAAGGAGGGTTACCTCATCAATGTGGCGCGCGGGTCCGTGGTGGACGAGGCCGCTCTGGTCAAGGCGCTGGACGAGGGCGTGATTGCCGGGGCGGGCCTCGATGTGTTTGAAAAAGAACCCAACGTGCCACAGGCCTTGATCGACCGCGACAACGTGGTCTTGTCGCCCCATGCGGCGAGCGCAACCTGGCAAACGCGCAAGGCCATGGCCGACCTGGCGTTTGGCAATCTGAAGGCGCATTTTTCAGGCCAGGCACTGCTAACGCCAATCGCTTGACAGTCACCATGATCAAGAACGTCCACGGCAACACGGTCGACTTTTTGGGTGAGGCGATTGTTGCCGGTCGTTATGCGGTGGGCATGTCCATTCCACCCGAACCTTTGCTCTGCGAAGAGTTGGGTGTGAGCCGCACGGTGGTGCGTGAGTCGGTGAAGTCATTGGTTGCCAAGGGCCTGATCCACACCGGCCCCAAAGTTGGAACCCGCGTATTGCCGTCCGACCAATGGAACTGGTTTGACGCCGACGTGATCCGCTGGCAGGTGCGCGCCGGCCTGACGCCTGAATTCGTGCGCGATTTGCAGGACCTGCGCCGGGTGGTGGAGCCCGCAGCCGTGAAGTTTGCCGCTGCGCGGGCCACAGCACAGGACATTGAGGCCCTCGAAGTTGCATTTGCCGGCATGACGCATGCCGTGGTGAACGGTGGCGACTATGTATCGAGCGACCTGAAATTCCATCAGGGCCTGCTGCAAGCGTCGCACAACCGGATGCTGATACAAATGGGCAAGGCCCTGAGCGCGTTGTTGCGGACCAGTTTTGAGTTGTCCACTGCCCGCAAGGACGGACCGGCCGGTTCCCTGCCCTTGCATCGGGCCATTCTTGACGCCGTGATCGAGCGCAAGCCCGAGAAGGCTGA
>JANNMM010000334.1:0-1978 GCA_031397915.1 Rhodoferax sp.
TGGCGAAAAAAGACTGGTTTGCCGGCGCCGAATTCAGTGCGGCGGACATCCAGATGAGTTTTCCACTCGAAGCAGCCGCTGCACGCGGCGGACTCGATAAAAGCAGGCCAGGGCTGATCGGCTTTCTGAAGCGCATACACGTGCGCCCCGCCTACCAGCGGGCGCTGGAGCGGGGCGGCGAATACTCGATGGGGGCCTGAAGGCTGCCGGAAAGGCTGAAATTTGGGTGTTTCAGCTCGCCAGCCCAAGTAATACCAGCGCGAGCAGCTACTAAAGTAATAGCGACTGCAGCTGGTTTCAGCGGAAACCGAAGTACGACAGGATGACGCCGATGATGACGACAAGACCGACAATGTAGATGATGGAATTCATGGTGTCCTCTGAGTGTTGTCTGGCACACCGGATGGCGCGCTTGTGAAACCTCAGTGTTCCCGCATCCAGGATGGGCGACTGTAGGTGACGCTTCCCAAGCTTCGTCGGACAAAGCTGGCGCAGGCCGCCAGTGATGTGCTTAAGGAAGCGCTGAACAAATCCCTCGCAGCGCGCGATCACCCGCTATATCCGGATTAGGGGGCGGTCTGCCGCGTTGAATTTCTTGCCAATATCCAGATATTTGCAGCGAAATCTGCCTTGCAGCCCATCCCGATCCGGGCGCCGCGCATCTGCGGGGACTTATTCAGCGCTTCCTTGAAGCTCGGCGGCCTCGACCAGAAAACGCACCCGCCGCACGCCCTGCCATTCGTCGGCGTCCAGCCGGAAGGCCAGCTTGACGCGGGCCGGCAGCGCGTCGGTGTGACCAAACCAGATGCCGTCGACCGGCTGCCCCTGGTGCTTCAGCTTGAGTGCCAGATGCCGCTCGCCGACCAGTCGCTGTGACACCACTTCGAGTTCTTCGCTGAACGTCGGCGCCGCAAAACCCTGACCCCAGACTTCCTTGTGCAGCGTGTCCACCACGTCGGTGCGACGGAACTCGGCTGGCAGCGGCCCGTCGGTCTCAAGCCGTCGCATCAGTGTGGCGGCGTCCAGCCATTCGCGGGCGACCTGCTGCAGCGCGCTTTCAAAGGCCTCAATGTTCTCTTCGCCAATCGTGCAGCCCGCGGCCATGGCGTGGCCACCAAAGCGCAGCAAGACGCCCGGACAGCGCTTGGCCACCAGATCCAGTGCATCACGCAGGTGAAAGCCAGGAATCGACCGGCCCGAACCTTTCAATTCATGCGCTTTGCCCGGCGCCTGGCTGGCGGCGAAGACGAAGGTCGGCCGGTGCAGTTTGTCCTTGATGCGGGAGGCGACGATACCGACCACGCCTTCGTGAAAGTCAGGCCCGAAAATCGCAATGGCCGGTGGCGGCCCGGATTCACCCAGCGCCTGGTCGTCCACCATCGCATCGGCCGATAGCTGCGCCTGATCGCGCATGCCGGACTCGATATCACGCCGCTCGCGGTTGATGCTGTCCAGCATCTTCGCCAGTTCATCGGCGCGCGCCACGTCGTCGGTCAGCAGGCATTCGATGCCCAGCGTCATGTCGCTCAGTCGGCCGGCGGCGTTGATGCGCGGGCCGAGGGCGAAACCGAAGTCGAAGGTGGTGGCGACCGCTGCGTTGCGGCCGGCTGCGGTGAATAAAGCCGCCACGCCCGGCGGCATGGCGCCCAGACGGATGCGCTTGAGCCCCTGCGCGACCAGGCGGCGGTTGTTGGCGTCCAGCCTGACCACGTCGGCCACCGTGCCGAGCGCGACCAGCGGCAGCAGCGCATCGAGCCGCGGCTCGGCCTGCCCGGTGGCGTAATGGCCGCGCGCGCGCAGCTCGGCGCGCAGCGCCAGCAGCACATAAAACATGACGCCCACGCCGGCCATCGACTTGCTTTCAAAACTACAGTCGGGCTGATTCGGGTTCACGATGACATCGGCGGCAGGCAGCACGATGTCGCCGCTGAATAGAGCGGGAAGATGGTGGTCTGTCACCAGCACCTGCATGCCCAGC
>JANNMM010000358.1:0-3744 GCA_031397915.1 Rhodoferax sp.
GCATGACGGCGTGGCCTCTCAACTGGTCAGCATTCTTTCATCACTTGACGACAAGGCGCCGCAACAGCAAGCCGTAGCGCTGGCGCTGGAAAATTGCCTGCTCGATCTGAAAATGACCGTCGACGCGATCGACAGTGGCAATGACAGCGTGATCGAAGCCCTGGGGCGGTTGCGCTACCGCGTTCAGCATTCGCTGGACAAGCTGGGCATCGTCATGTCCTGGAAGGTCGACATGTGCGTCGAACTCGAAGCTGTCCGGGGCGAGAAGGCCCAGCAGGTGCTTCGCATCGCGCAGGAATGCCTGGCCAACGTCATGCGCCACGCCAAGGCGTCGACCGTGGAGGTTGTCTGCAAGTTTGTTCCTGAAAACGAACACATGGTGCTGGAAGTTCGCGACAACGGCGCCGGCATCAGCCGCGACCGGGAGGGGCGCCCGACCGGTAAAGGGCTGGCCAGCATGCGCAGGCGCGCCAAGACAACCGGCGGTGAGCTGATCATTGCCAGCAAGCTGGGCGCGGGAACCCGGGTCCGGTTTACCTTGCCGCTGACCACCGAGCACTACATACCCGCTGATTCCATTTCTGAACCCAACGTGCACTTTGCCCGCCTGGCGGTTGATCTGAACACAAAATGAGAAGGCAGGGCCACGCCAGCCCGTCCACGTCGTTTATCCAGCACACCGTAAACTCACCGCCTGCAGGGTGGCCCCGGTCTTTCTGTCGAACACCACCAGATTGACTTGCCGCGAATGGCCTGGCGTGGCGGCGATGCTGCGCAGCGCCAGCGCTTGAGGTTTGTCGTTGGTCGCCGCGTAGTCGCCGGCCTGGGTGTATTGCCGCACCACGAAGTCATGCTTTAAAAATTCACCTGCGTTTTCGCCAGCCTGCACTTTCGAGTTGTGCCCGTTTTCCGTCACCGTCCAGTAGGCTGACCAGGCAAGGGCGTCGACACCGGCCACGGGTGCCACGCGTGCCTCAAAACGATCCGTTTCCAGCTGTTTCAGCGTGATGCTGATGCGCGCTGCGTTCTTCGCCGCCAGAGGGCCTTTCGACCCCTGCCAGCCCGGCCAGTCCTTGCCATTAAGCACCACCTGGGGGGTGTAAATGCCGCGCAACTGGTTGCTGGCCGCCACTTCACGTTGCCGGGCGGTGTGGGTCGGTGCTGCGAAGCGGTCGACCCAGCCGATGTAATCCCAGTAGCCGACGTGAAACGCCTGAACCACGGCGCTGCTGCTTTTCAGCGAAGACGCCCATTTGTCGGCCGGCGGACAGGAACTGCAGCCTTCAGACGTGTAAAGCTCAATGACCGGGGTGACGGTGTCGCCAGAACTGGCAGAACACGATGATTCAGCGGCAAATAGGCCGCCAGCCCAGATAAATATTGCGCAAGCAGCTATTAGTTTTATAGCGGCAGATGACATGACAGGTCTCCCGACAGGGCCGCCGAGGGCCAAGCCGGCGGCTTCGCCTCTTCCTGCAGCAACAGCATTTTGTCGGCAAGGCAGCTGCGTTCTTACATCTCATGCATCGGTGATTCGTGTGGGGTGCCGTGGCCCAGCCAGACCAGTACGGCTTGTGGCGCAGCCGCCTTGAATCAGACCAGTGGCGCCTTGAAGCTGTCGGTAGGCTCCATGTAATGGGTTTTTTCACGGCGTTCGAGGCGGTCTTCCAGTTGACCCAGGTGTGCGGCCAGCGAATTGTCCGACTGTTCCAGCCGGGACACCAACAGCTTGTTTTGTGCGGCAAAGCGCTCGCCCCACACGTGCTCGGCGGCCTGTTCCCGGCGCTGCTGCGCTGCGGTCTGGGCTTCAAGATAATGGCGCAATTCGGTGAAGCGCGACGCTTCGGCCTTGTCGGCCAGTTCGCGCTGGGTGTTTAGCTCACGGGCGTAGGTTCGCGTTTCGAGCAAATTGCTGCTCTGCATGTAGATCATCACGCCGAGGAAAATCACGGCCGCCGCAATCAGCAATGCCAGCATCACCACGCCGAGCGGAGCCTGGATGCTGGTGAAGCCCAGGCTCAGCACGCTGGGTCGCGTAAATTCATCGACATTGAGAGCCGCAAAAGCGGCCACCACGGCGATGGCCAAAATGAAAATGATGGTTCTGGCGCGCATGAAATCTCCCTGTGGGGTCGGATCCGAGGTCAGTGCAGAATTTGTTTGACCGGGCGCGCGGTAAGAGGCACGCAAAAACGCTGGTCCGACGGTAATCCTTATTATGCGAAGTGGTCCCTGTTTTTGGCTGTGGGACAATGCCGACCCTCGGCGTCAGCAGGCGTGTTCGACGACTTTCATCTCACGGTTTCGACCGTTTACGACTCCCTATTTACCTCACCCATGCAAGAAATAATCCGTCAGATTGCCGCCGAGATCAAGGTCCACGAACGCCAGGTCATCACGGCCGTGGAGCTGCTCGACGGCGGCGCCACGGTGCCCTTCATCGCCCGTTACCGCAAGGAAGCGACCGGCGGGCTCGACGATATTCAGCTCCGCGAGCTTGAATACCGCCTGGGCTACCTGCGTGAACTGACCGACCGCCGCGAAACCATTTTGAAGAGTATTGAAGAGCAGGGCAAGCTCACGCCTGAATTGCGGGCCGCGATTGCGCTGGCTGCCACCAAGCAGGATCTGGAAGACTTGTACCTGCCTTACAAGCCCCGGCGCCGCACCAAGGGGCAGATTGCACGCGAATCCGGGATTGAACCGCTGGCCGATTTGTTGTTTGCCAATCCTTTGCTTGTCCCCGCAGACGAAGCGGCCGCTTTCGTCAAAGCCGAAAAGAATGAGGCCGGCGACGATTTCACCACCGTGCAGGCCGTGCTCGATGGCGTGCGCGATATTTTGTCCGAACGCTGGGCCGAAGACGCCTCGCTGGTGCAGCCGCTGCGCCAGTGGCTGTGGAACGAAGGGTTGTTTTCCTCAAAACTGGTCGCCGGCAAAGACGAAAACAACAACGACAACGCGAAATTCCGCGATTATTTTGATTACGACGAGCCGATCAGCCGCGTGCCGTCGCACCGGGCGCTGGCGGTTTTCAGGGGGCGCTCGCTGGAGATTCTGGACGCCAAGCTGGTGCTGCCCGAGCCGGCACTCGGCGCTGCTGCACCCGTCAAAGGCCCGGTGGTGTCACTCGCCGAAGGCAAGATTGCCTTGCACCTGGGCTGGAGCCATCAGGCGCGGCCCGCCGACGATCTGATCCGCAAATGCGTCGCCTGGGCCTGGCGCGTCAAGCTCAGTTTGTCGCTGGAGCGTGACCTCTTCACGCGTCTGCGCGAAGACGCCGAAAAAGTCGCGATCAAGGTGTTTGCCGACAACCTGCGCGATCTGCTGCTGGCGGCCCCCGCCGGCCCGCGCGTGGTGATGGGCCTGGACCCGGGCATTCGCACCGGCGTGAAGGTGGCGGTGGTCGATGCGACCGGCAAGCTGGTTGAAACGGCCACGGTGTTCCCGCATGAGCCGCACAAGGACTGGGAAGGATCGCTCCACACCTTGGGCAAGCTGTGCGAAAAGCACAGCGTGAACCTGATCGCCATCGGCAACGGCACCGCCAGCCGCGAGACCGACAAGCTGGCGGCGGATTTGATCAAGCAGGTGGCCAAACTCTCGGGCCAGCCCGACATGCAGAAAGTCGTCGTCAGCGAAGCCGGCGCGTCGGTTTATTCAGCCAGCGAATTCGCCAGCCAGGAAATGCCCGATGTCGACGTGAGCCTGCGCGGCGCGGCCAGCATCGCGCGGCGCCTGCAG
>JANNMM010000370.1:0-11164 GCA_031397915.1 Rhodoferax sp.
CGGGAGAGGGCGTCCAGGGCCTGCTACGTTTTGCATTGGCCAGAATATTCAGAATTTACCCTGCGTTGATCGCAATGGTCGTGCTCACGATCGTGTTGTTTGGGTTGTTTTTTACGCCGTTGCCCTTGGCGGAGTTTCTCCGGCACGACCAGACCAACCGGTACTTGCTCAAGAACAGCACCCTTTTCTGGGGAACCACTGGCAGCCTGCCTGGCGTATTTGCAACCTTGCCATTGCGAAATGTCATCAACGGGTCACTTTGGACCTTGCCGTTTGAAGTGCGGATGTATGTCGCGTTGGGTGGCCTTTGGTTGCTGCTGGCTGCTGTGGCGGGGCACCGACAACGGGTCTTTCAAGGCCTCATTCTGCTGATTGCCGTTGGTGCCTTGGCCACCCATCTGTTTGCTTTGCTGGTGGAAGGTGAACTGGACCAGCGCCGACGACTGACTTTCCTTTTCTTCGCCGGCGCTGCCTGTTGGTTGTTCCGCAAGTCGATCACCCTGAGCACGAGAAACTTCGTGATCCTCGCAATTGCCGTTGGCGTGTCCACCGTCGACCGAACAGCCTTTGCTGTTGTGTACCACTTGAGCCTGAGTTACCTGATGCTGTGGATTGCCTACGTGCCGGGCGGTCTGCTGCGGCAATTTAACCGATTGGGCGATTTTTCCTATGGCCTGTACATCTGGGCGTTTCCCGTTCAACAGGCCATCGTGTCAATGAACCCGGGAATTGGCCCAGGACGCCACATCCTTTACAGCACAGTTGTCACGCTTGCTTTCGCCGCATTGTCCTTGCACTTGATCGAGAAGCCAGCGCTGAGATGGGTACGCAAAGACGTTGCACGGCATTGAATGCTTTTAAGATGGCGGTCTGATCTATTTCATTTGGGGGTTGCATTGAGTCAAAACGAAGATCCTTCGAATTCGGCCTATTTTGGTTTTGAGCGTGGCGACGTCAAGGGTTTTCTGCCCGCCACCTATCAGAATGTCCTTGAAATCGGGTGCGGAGAAGGCCATTTCTCCAAACATTTGCCCCAAGCAGCCGACTACTGGGCCATTGAGCCGGACCCTGTGGCCGCACGCGCTGCCGAAAGCCGGATTGCCAACGTGTTGTGTGGAACCTTCGACGATTGCCACGCCAAAGTTCCTGATGGCAAGTTCGATCTGGTCATTTGCAACGACGTGATCGAGCACATGACCGACCATGACTGGTTCCTGACTCATATCCAGCAAAAAATGACCGCTGACGCCCTCATCGTGGGCTCCCTTCCGAATGTCCGCTACATCACGAACCTGGTTGACCTCCTGATCCGGCGGGACTGGCCCTACACCAACAGCGGCATTCTGGACCGCACCCACCTTCGTTTTTTCACCGAGAAAAGTCTGCACCGGGCCCTGACCAGCAACGGCTTCTCAGTGCAGGAACTTCATGGCATCAACAGTGTTTTCAGATGGCCGAAGTCCTTGATGGACGGCGCCAAGGTGGCGGTGGCAGCGGCGGCGATCGGCGGCACGATCGGGTTCGCGGCAGACGTCCGGTTCTTTCAGTTCGCGTTTCGCGCGCAGCGAAGCGCCTCGCCGGTTATTGCGCCTTGAGCGCTTCCCGATAGGGTTCCGGCAACTTGCCCCCAAATATCTCACGCTCATAGGCGGCGAGCATGGCCGTCTTGTTTTTCATGACAAAGTGAAGGCAGCTGAATTTCCAGCGTGACCAAGGCGTAAGGCCACCGGCGTTTTTCAGCTCGTCCGGGAACATCATGAACCAGGTCAACCAGACCTTCAAATTCAGCCGCCTGGCGAAGTGGGTTGCCGCAATATCCTCGACCTGGATGCCAATTTCGCCCAGTATGCGCTCCATGCCTTCCGAGGCAATCATTGCATTGATTTTCCGCACGGCGCTGGCCCGGAAAAAGTAACAACCGCCTTGCGAATACTTGAGGCCGACATAGTGGCCGTCGCCCACCAGGTCGGCGTCACTTCGCGCAACCGCCTTGAAGATGGTGTCGTTGAAAAAGAAGACGTCTGAGTCGACACGGGCAATGATGTCGTCGTCCTTCGCGCCTTCAGCAGCCATGCCATAGGCGCGCCAGATCCAGCCAATCTGCTCGGCACCCCAGCCCATGCTTTTGGGCCAGAGGATGACGCGCGTTCCAGGGATCAGCGACTGGATTTCGGTGATTTGCGGGTCGGTCAAAGGTTGGTCCGTGTCATTGAAAACCAGCACCTTGAATGAATGAGCGCCTATGTGCCGGGTGAGGCTGTGCAGCGAGCAGTACAGATAGCGAAAATAGGATTCACAACTGAAGAAGCACAGGTGAAATACCCGCCCACGAGGGTCCGGCTTTTGCAACGTTCGGCTTCGCAGAACAGTGCTCTTGACGAAAGCCGGAAACTGGCGAATTCGAATGGGAATCAATGGAAAGCTCCTTCTGCCTTTTGTCTGGACAACTCCCGGAAAGGGGCGGGATGATTACGCTTTCGCCAGGTCTTTGGTGATTTGTCGTGCCGTGGTCGAATAGAGTGAATTGGCAAAGCGCACAAATCCAATGAAATGCAGGAAAACCGTGGCGGCCGTTATGCGCCCCGGGTGGCAATAGGTCGGATGCGGTAGCAAGCGGGCGCCCGGCGAGCTGCACACAATCAGGTTGGAGGTGAATTGCTCGGTTCCCCATGCAGACCATTGGGGCCCGACGAGTTTGGACATTCTGCTGGAAATCTGTTCCACCAAGGCCGGGCTGATGCTGCCTGGTGCAAAACCGGCGAAACCGGCGCACGCCCGCGCGTACCTAAATTTTCCTTCCGGGTCGAATCCGTCAAGCTTGGATTCCGCAACCAGCTGCGTATGGTCTTGCCCGTCGAGCCTTGGCTTGGCCCATTCTGCGGCGTCCACGCAAGAGAGGATGGGTTGCACGTCCTCTGTTCCCAATGAAAAGGACACGCTTTGCTGGATGGCTTGCCGAACCTCCGGCATGTCATGCAGCGCAACCGTGTCAGCGTCCAGCTGAACGATATAGGCGTCTTTGGCGTATTCTGAAATGGCATTCAAGCGCTCCCAGCAACCCCCTTTGGGTATGCCCTCGCGTTGAAACTCGGTCGCCTCACGAATTTCAATATGCGGCACATGGCTTCGAAGCAGGTCGCGGTCGGTTGCATCGAGTGTTGGATCGGCCACCAGGACAACGCGGGCCGGAGTCAGGAATCGTGCAAACGACTTAAGGGCAAGCAAATACGGCAAAACATCGCGGTGTTGCACCATTGAAAGTGCAATAAAGTTGTTTTGACCGGCGCGCATTGGTGGGGTATTTCGAATGGCGCCGACTGACCAGTTGAATTGCGCACGATGGAGTCGCTCGGTAATTTTCATCGGTGTTCAGAATGCAAAATACAAGTGGGGGAGAAAATTTGACTTTTCTGTCAGAATTATTGTTGAGTTTTAGAATCAGACGTCATCCGGGGCACCCGGCATTTTGGAGTTCGCCATGCGTTCCAGTTTAACCTTGCGAAAGCCGCAACAACCGCCCTCGTTCAGAATGCCTTCGTGGGTCTGGAGGGCAGTTCCCTGCGTCCTGTTGGCCGCTTCTGCCTCGGCCCAGCAAGTGCCGGGCTGCGGCAATCTGGAAAATGCGTTTGGCCCGTTTGATTACCGGCCAGATACCTACGTTTATGAGTCAACCTATAAGTCTCACAAAGCCCTGGTCAACATCGTTGAGCGCGCCCACTACACCATTGAGACGGAGATGCTCGTGTCGCGCAAAACGGGCTTGGTGGTTTCAACCGGCGCCGACTTGTCATACACGTTGCGGGTATTTCCAAACCATCACAAAGCGCTCATGACGCTCATTGCGTTGAGCGAAAAAGAAAAGACAGACAAACCGCGGGACTCCATTTACACCGTCGATTGCTGGTTCCGCCGTGCGGTAACGTGGAAGCCTGATGACAACGTTGCCAAGATGATCTATTCAACCTATCTTGACAAAACGAACCGTCGAAGCGAAGCCGAGGCCCAACTGGATGCGGCCGCGCGGCAAGCGGGTGACAACGTGTTCACGCATCACAACCTCGGTCTCGTTTATTTCGACATGAAAATGTACGACAAGGCGCTTTTTCATGCGCAGAGAACCTATGGACTTGGCATGACAATCCCGACCCTCAAGGAGCAGTTGAAAAGCGTCAACAAATGGGTTGAGCCGCCCGAAGCTACCGTTGCAGAACCTGCCGCGGGGGCCAACAAAGGTGAGCCCGGCGCGGCGGAGCCCCAAACCCGCTAGGCTAGCGGGTCCGTTTTCTCCGGAGCTGGTGAATCCAGTTTGGGTTCGGTTTGACAAACTGCCGTTGAGCAGTGACGGCAACAAAAGCAGTTTTCGTCAAGACTTTCTGCCAAAACCTTCTCTCAGGCGGCGGCGTGAAACTCGCCCCGCAATGGATGCAAGGCTCTTCCTGCCCATAACTCCCATAAGGATTGCCCGCCAAATCCATCATTGCCGCTGATAATGAGTTTGTCCGCTCATTGTTGCTGCCAACAAAAGTCTGCTTCTCCAATTGGCAACTCGGGAATAACTTCGCCAGCTTCTCCTCGTCAAAATTATTGACGTGGCCCCACGGTGGGCTGACCTTTCCGCATTCGTTGCAGGTCAGTCGCCCGACCCGGGTGTCTTGTCGATAAGGCACTCCAACAACAAGGGCGCCCTTTGTCACCCGTGCCAATTCAAGGCAGGCTCGTTCCAGCAGCATGGGCGGGATGTGTTCCAAAACTTCGGCGCAAAACACCAGGTCAAAGCTTGAATCCGCGAATTCAAGCGCGGTCACGTCTCCTTTGACGCAGACCACCCGCTCGTGATGGATGGTTGGCACGTCAAGATCCAGCGCCGTTACCCGCTCGAACCGCCCGGCGAGCATTTTGGAAACAAACCCGTCCCGCGCGCCAACGTCCAATGCCGTGGCGCCGGC
This sequence comes from Rhodoferax sp., assembly GCA_031397915.1. GTDB lineage: Bacteria > Pseudomonadota > Gammaproteobacteria > Burkholderiales > Burkholderiaceae_C > JANYCG01. The sequence goes on from JANNMM010000370.1 coordinate 4,947, forward strand.
GGGCGGCACCAAACCCATCAAGTCAGCCAGCCGCTGTTTTTCGATCGGACTGCTTCTGTATTCGGTCAGGTCCATGGGTTCTTGAGCTAGAGTAAGGTTCGCGTAGCATACCGTCAACGCCCGCAGGCGTGCGGAGCCTGAGTTTCAAAAGAAAATGGTTATGTCCCGGATTGGCAAACTTTATAACTACACGTCGTTGGTCAAAGAGCAGACCGGAAAATCCCGCCTCAAACAACTGAGTGAGATATACCGTTTGGCCGCCGGGCCGCAGCGCCTGGGGCTGGAAGAATATTTCGAGTTTGAGGTGTTCAACGACACTTTCTATCCGCCCGAGCGCAAAATCCATTGTGTGGGCTGGCGCGCGAGCGAAGCCATCGACAAACGTCTCAACAAAGACTATTGGCGCGCTACTGCGAACGACAAAGTCTTGAACTACGCGCTGCTTCAGCACTACAGGTTCCCCATTCCGGAAACGCTGGCCACGTACTCTCCACGTGGACACCGCATTGGCGCAGAGCGGGCACTGACTTCACGGCAAGACCTTGAGGCCTATGTCACCCAAGCCATGCCGTTCCCGGTCTTCATCAAGCCGATCCATGGCAGTTACGGCGGCGGCACCTGGCTGTTGAAGTCCTACAACGCCGAGGCCAGGCAGTTCACCGACGCGCAAGGCCAATCCGTTTCACTTGGCGACTTGCTCGACGCGTGTATGAAGCCTCAGTATGTGGGCATGTTGTTTCAGCGTTGCCTGGAGCCCCACGATTTGATGCGCCAATGGATGGGCGATACCACCAGTTGCGCCCGTGTGGTGGTGGTCTTGACAGACGATGGGCCGCACATGCACATGGCAGCGTTGAAGATTGCCCGCGCGAAAAATATCAATGACAACTTCCATATGGGAAAAACCGGCAATCTGCTGGGCGCCGTGAACGTCCAAACCGGCGCCATTGAACGGGTCATCACCGGGTTTTGGCCAGACGGGAAAAGCTTGACGCACCACCCGGACACCCGGCAGTGCCTGATTGGCGCAGTGCTGCCAGGGTGGACGGAAGCTTTGCAAATGTGCCGGTCGGCGGCCTTGTGTTTTCCGGGGCTCGCCATTCAAAACTGGGACATCGCGTTTTGTCGCGAAGGGCCGGTGTTGATGGAAGTGAACACCGAATGTGAGTTGGGTTTGTGGCAGTTTGTCTCCAGAAAACCGTTTGTTGACGAGTCGATTCAGCGGCTTATGTCGCAACACAAATGATGGCAAAGACTGACGTTGGCGCAATCGGCCGCCGCGTTGCGCAACTGCGGGAGTACCGGGCGTGGGCTGAAATGGCCACTCAGCAAACGGGCAAAAGCCTTGCCACTCAAGCGCGCGAAATCCTTGAGCTGAAATCCTACGGCGGGCAGTGTGGCATTACCGACTACTACTGGCACAAGCTGTACGACGACAGTTACCTCGAGGGCCGCGGCAGGCGGGATTTTCTCGGTTGGCGTCTGTTGCAGGAATTCAGCCTTGCCCTGAATCCGCGGTATGCCGTTTTGCCCGCCTGGGACAAAATTGTTTTTGAGCAGGTTGCGCGCGACTATGGCCTGCCTGTGGTGCCGACATTGGCCTTTTTCCATCCGGCCCTCCAATCCGTGCAGCCCTCGGGCATTCACCTGGGCAGTCTGGACGCAGCCCGCGAATTCCTGAGAGATCCATCTCATTACCCGTTGTTTTGCAAGCCGGCATTTTCGCAAGGTGGGCATGGCACGGCCTTCGTGCAACACCTGGACGAAAGCCGGGAATCGCTCGTCATGCTGGACGGCCAGCGGGTGTTGATCAACGATTTCGTCGGTCGGCTGGAGAAAACGGTCAGCCACCAGTACCACAAGCCGCAGTGTGGTTTCCTGTTTCAGAAGCCGCTCAAACCTGCTGTTGAAATCCAGCGGATCACCGGCTGGTCTGCAGTTTGCAGCGTGCGGGTCGTTTGCCTCAATGGCAGCGACGGGGCCAAACCGGTCCGGGCAGCGTGGAAGATATCGGTCCCACCCAATCACACCGACAATTTCGGCATGGGCGACCATGGGAACCTGCTGGCCAATGTTGACCTGGAAACCGGACGGATCAACAAAACGATTGGCGGGTTTTGGCCAAATACCCAGGTATTCGCCAACCATCCTGCCACGGGCTTGCCCCTTGAGGGGTTTGAATTGCCGGGTTGGCAGAAAATTCTTGAGTTATGCGCGCTCGGCGGCAAGGTATTTCCCCTGATGAAAGTCCATCACTGGGACTTTGCGCTGACCGACAACGGCCCTGTCATCATGGAACTCAACGACATTGGCGGCACGCAAATTTCCCAGATGCACGGCTATGGTTTGTTGACGGAGCCGACGAGAGCCTTCTTGAAGGCTCACGGCAACTCGACCGCTCACCCTTGGCTCAAGCGGCTTTAACGTCCCCCGGCTCGGCTGGAGCGAAGTCTGGCCAGTTTGAAATTAATGCAACGATGTGATTCAACGCAACCGGAATTGCGGCATCAATCGCTTGGCGGTTGTCGCCGCTGAATTTGGTTGCCACGTAGCCCTGCCAATCCAGCTTTGAAGTGTCATTGGCAATGCCCATTTTGACGCGGCGAATCGCATTCGTCTGAAATGCCTGGAGTGCCGAGGCCACGCCACGATGGCCGCCCGCACCGCCACTCAGCCGGGTACGCACCTGGCCAATCGGCGTTGCCAGGTCATCAAAGACCAATATGCATTGTCGCGGTCCAATGCCAAGTGCTTCGGCAACCTGGCTTAAACCGGTGCCCGTGAGGTTCATGTCCGAACGAAGTTTGACAAGGCAGGTCGGATGCCCGTTGATCGCCCCTCGGGCGGTCCAGGCTTGGGGTGATGCTTTCCAGTTCAGTTCAAAAGCCTGCGCCAATGCATCAACCACCTCGAATCCGACGTTGTGCGGTGTACCAGCAAAGATGGCGTCCTGGTTTCCAAGGCCAACGATCAACTGCATGGCACGCTGGCTGCCGTCAGGCTCGCCCACCGGCGCAGCCGAAAGCGGCACTGACAACATTGTTGGCATGTCTTTAAGCGACGAATGCACCGCAGCCGGCATGCCGGAGGGTTTCAGCCGGTCTGGACAAGCGTCGCAAAAAATGACCCGCTGGCAGTTGTCGCGCCAACAGGCGACGCCATCGCCATGCGCCAGGATGATGCGCAACAAGTGGTCAGTCTTCGCGGAGCCTTTGAGCAGCACAAGATCACCTTCCCGGGTGATCGACTGGATGTGCCGCGCCGCATCACGTACCTGGCCAAACACCTGAAGGGCGTCCGCCGCCCGCCCTGGCACCCTTGCGGAGAGCACGCTGGAGGCCCAGGGGCCGACAAACAGAACGATATCCGCTGCCTCCTGCGCGAGCGCTGCGGCTTTGGCGTATTTGTTACCCTTCTTGGAGACAATCTCTGACAGCTCGCCAATCACGATGATTTTCCGTTTGGCTCTCGCCGCCTTCATGAAATCAAAACAGGCGTCCAGCGTCCACAGCGGGGCCTTGAAATCATCGCGGATGAAGGTCACGCCCTCGGGCGTTGTCACTGGTTGCATGCGCCCTTCAAAAGGTGCCACTGCGGCGATGCCGGTTGCACATTCTTCAAGCGTCAAGCCGGTCGCCAGCCCGCCACCGATGGCACCCAATACCGAGGGAATCCAGTGTGTGCCACACAACTGCGTGACCAGTTTCACCCGTTGCGTGCCATACACCAACGTCATCTGGAGCCGGTCTGGCCAAACCGAGCTGACATCTTCAGCACGAAGTTCGGCGTGGCTGGAAAGGCCGTAAGTCAACACTTTGGCCTTGGTGGTCGATGCCATCGCGAGAACCAGCGGGTCGTCGGCGTTGAGGACGGCGGTGCCGTTGGCCGGCAACGAGGTGACGAGCGCCTGCATCTCGGCGGCAATCGCTTCGCGCGACGCAAAAGCCGCCAGATGGTCGTCTTTCACTACGGTGACGATGCCAACCGCCGGCAGAAGCAGGGCAGCCTGACGCGCCACTTCGCCCGGCAGGTGCTCACTGAGTTCCGAGACAAAGGCCCGGTGGCCTGGGCGTGCGCCCAACATGGCCTTGGCGATCTCTTCAATGTTGTTGAAAGAGCCGCGGTTGCCAATCGATTGGCCATATTTGGCAAGCATGCCGCAGAACAGTTCTTTGGCGGTGGTTTTGCCAGCGCTTCCCGCTATGCCGACAAAAACCATTTTCGTCAACACACCGCGCCATAGTTTGGCCGACCGGAGCAAACCGCCATAGACGATGCGATCACCCAACAGCCGGTGCATGCGCCAGGCAACTGCCTCGACGATACGAAGTGGGTCCGGCTTCATAAAATTTGTTTAATTACAATTAAAGTTATTAAAATGACTAAATTTTGATTAATTTTTATACCAATAAATAGAGCATATTTTTGTTATTCTAGGTGACTTAAATTCGATAAGTATTCTTTAAAAAAATTACTAAATATTTAAAAATTAAATTCATTTTGGTTTCCCCTGCGTGCCCGCCAACAGGTCACCCACCTTGGCTGTGGCCAATACCAGCGCTTTTTCCACCTCAAGTCGGTCCGTGGCGTCAAAAGCTTGCAGCACATAGGCGGCCCGGCTCACCGTTTTGTCTTTTGGCGCCACACCAATTTTGAGCCGCCGAAAGGCGTCGGTTTGAAACGCTTCGAGAATCGAGGCAACGCCCCGGTGCCCGCCCGCGCTGCCGCGCTCGCGCAGGCGCACGGCACCCAGCGGCAGATCGAGGTCGTCAAACACCAGCACGCATTGCGCCGATGTGAAGGGCAGGCGCTGAGCCAACTGGTGCAGGCCCGCGCCCGTGAGGTTCATGGCTGATCGAATTTTGACGAGGCAAACGGGCCGCTCCCCAATCTGGCCGCGCGCGAACCAGCCCTCTGGCGCTTCTTCCCAGGCAAGGTTGCTTGACGCGGCCAACTTGTCCACCAAAGCGTAACCGACGTTGTGGGGCGTGTTGGCAAACTGGGGACCCGGGTTGCCCAAACCAATCAAAACGGTCGCTTCATCGACGCTTGTTTGTACCCCATTCACCGTCTCAAGCGATATTGGCTGTAGCACCGCCACGGGTCGCGATAGAGGCGCAGGCAGGGAAGGCCGCATGCGGTCAGGGCATACGGTGCAAAACTGGTTCCGCTGGCAATCGTCCCGCCAGCAGGCCACTTCCTTGCAGCGGGCCAGAATCAGGCGTTGCAAATGGTCTTGCTTGCAGCTGCCTTTGAGGAAGACCAGGTCACACTCTTGCGTGATTGAGTTGATGTAGTCCGCCGCGCTTTTAACGTGGTTGAAAATCTGCAGCGCGTCGGGATTGGATTTTTGTCGGGCTGCCAAAGCGCTAGTCGCCCATGGGCCAACAAAAACGGTGATATCGGCAACTTCCTGAGCGCGCTGGGCGACCTGCTCGTACCGCTTTTCTTTTTTATTGATGATGTCTGAAAGTTCACCAATCACGATGATTTTCCGCGTGGCCTTCGCCGCCTTCATGAACTCAAAACAGGCGTCCAGCGTCCACAGCGGCGCCTTGAAATCATCACGAATGAAAGTTACGCCTTCGGGCGTGGTCACCGGCTGCATGCGCCCTTCAAACGGCTCAACACCTTCAAGCCCTTTGGCGCATTGGGCCAGCGTCAGGCCGCTGGCCAGCGCGCCGCCAACGGCGCCCAGCACAGACGGCAACCAGTGCGCGCCGCAGAGCTGGGTTTGCACATGCATGCGCTGGTCGCGGTACACCAGCGTCATCTGCAGCCGCTGCGGCCAGGCCGCGCTGACGTCTTCGGCACGCACATCGGCTTCGGGCGCGAGGCCATAGGTCAAGGCCTTGGCGCGGCATTGCGCGGCCATGGCCAGCACTTGCGGGTCGTCGGCATTCAGTACCGCAGTGCCGGTGGCGGGAAGGTGGTGCACGAGTTTGGCGATTTCGCCAGCCAGCGCATCACGGGATTCAAAGGCCGCCAGGTGATCGTCTTTCACCACGGTGACGATGGCAATGGCCGGCTGGAACAACACCAGGTTGGCGTCCATCACACCGGGCAGGTGTTCGCTCAGTTCGGCAATGCAATAGGCGTGGCCTGGGCGCACCTGCAACACGGTTTTGGCCACTTCCGGCGGCACGTTCAAGGTGCCGGGGTTGGCAACGCCGTGCAGTGCGCCACTCAAAATGCCATGCAACAGGTCTTTGGCCGTG
>JANNMM010000053.1:0-14974 GCA_031397915.1 Rhodoferax sp.
GCGCATTGCCGTAACCGGTGCCGGCGACGAGTTCGGCGAAATCTCGCCGCGGTGCATCAGGTAGTTCAGGCAGGCAGTGCCTTCGCCCGTGGCCAGGCCATAAACGGCGGTGTCGGATTCGGTGATGGCGCGGCCGAAGAGGGCTACGAACACGTCGATGGCGCGTTTTTTGGCTTGCAGGGTTTTCTTGAGCCGGTCGAGCGTGCGGTGTTGCGAGGCTGCCAGGTAGTCGAGGCGCGCGTGCAGGCCGCGGAAGCAGTCGTTGTGCGAGGGCAGCACCAGAACGTCGTCGGGTACCAGGCGCTTGATTTTCTCGATGGATTCCAGCCACTCGCGCATCGGGTCGGCGTCGGGCTCGGTGGGGTGCACTGAGACATTGCTGGAGATCTTGGGCAACACCTGGTCGCCGGAGATCAGCAATTTGAGGTCGGGGCAATAAAAACACGCGTGCTCGGGTGAGTGGCCGTTGCCGACGACGACGCGCCAGGTGTGTTCGCCAATGCGGATGTCTTCGCCGTCCACGATGCGCCGGTAACTTTGCGGGAGCGCGAAAATGCGCTTGCCGAAGTTGCCGAATTTCGCCTGGTAGACCTCAATGGCGGCGTCGCTCCAGCCTGCGCGGTGGAAGAAATTGACGCCGTCCACCGGCGCTTCGCGGCCCGTGTCGGCGGTGAGCACGCGGCAGTTGAGGTATTCGAGCTGCGTCATCCACAGGCGACAGTCGAACTTTTTCACGAGCCAGCCGGCCGCGCCGATGTGGTCCGGGTGCATGTGCGTGATCAACACGCGCGTGAGCGGGCCCTGGCCTTGCGCCGACGCAAACAGCGCACGCCAGGCGGCTACGGTTTCGTCGGTGTGCAGGCCGCAATCGACCACAGCCCAGCCATTGCCTGCACCGGCAGTACCTGAAGCGCTGTCGCCGTCTTGCAGACCCCAGACGTTGATGTGGTCCAGCCGCCCCGGCATGGGCATGCGCATCCAGACTACGCCGGGGGCAAGCTCAATGGATTTGCCGGGCTCGGGCGCTGCCGGGTAAGGGTAGACAAGGGTCGGCTTTTCGAGACGTTCGCGGGTAGAGGCCGCAGCGTCGGTCTGCAATGACTGGTCAGGGGAGGAAGAGGTCATGGCGCTGAAAACAGCCTTGAATGAAGTGGTGCCGATTGTCGGAGTCGAACTGACGACCTTCCGCTTACAAGGCGGGTGCTCTACCAACTGAGCTAAATCGGCACTGCGGGAATTCTACTAGACGCACGCGGAAAAATGAGGCCCGCTCTGTACTCTAAATGGGCGACAAAACCGACGCGCGCCTACTTCACGCGCTTGAGCGCGGGCCGCGGGCCGCCGGGCGGTTTGGGAGGATTGGGCGCAGGGGCGTCACCGTCTCCAGCGGCCGTTCCGGCAGTGCCTCCAGCGTTGTGTGAATCGCCAATCAAATGCACCACTTTTTGGCTCGCTGCGCCCGTGCCGGGGCGCACTTCATGCACCGCCGCCAATACCGGGGTTTGCCCTTCAGGCCGCGCCGCCGTGGGCACTGACATGGGGAAGGCCATGCCCTGGCCGTTTTCTCGGGCGTAGATGGCAATGACACGGTTGATGGGCACCATGATCTCGCGGGCAGACCCGGCAAAGCGGGCCTTGAATTCGATGAACTCGTTGCCGAGTTTCAAGGAGCTGGTGGCGTCAAAACTGATGTTGAGGACGATCTCGCCATCTTTGACGTATTCGTTGGGCACGCGCACCGTGTCGTCGACCAGCACCGCCACGTACGGCGTGAAGCCGTTGTCGGTGCACCACTCGTACAGCGCCCGGATCAGGTACGGGCGGGTGGAGGTGCTGTCTTTCGCATCAAACATGGAGCATATGGTAGCACTACAGCAGTGGCGTTTTGCGAATGTTTTTGCGCCGGGCCGCCCCAAGCAAAAATGCGGCCCCCTCGGGGGGCAGGAAGCCACACGCAGTGGGCGACCGTGGGAGCAACATTTACTTTCGCATTACCTTCTCGGAGGGTGTGAGCGCTTCGATGTAAGCTGGGCGGGAAAAAATGCGCTCTGCATATTTAAGCAGCGGTGCTGCGTTTTTGGAGAGGTCAATGCCGTAGTAGTCGAGGCGCCACAAGAGCGGTGCGATGGCCACGTCGAGCATCGAGAAATTGTCGCCCAGCATGTACTTGTTCTTCAGAAAGATCGGCGCCAGTTGTGTCAAACGGTCACGGATGTGCGAGCGCGCTTTTTCCAGCACTTTCTCGTTGGACTTCGCGGCACGCGACTCCAGCGTGGAGACATGTACAAACAGCTCTTTCTCGAAGTTGAGCAGGAACAGGCGCACGCGCGCGCGGTCAACCGGGTCGCCGGGCATCAATTGCGGGTGCGGGAAACGCTCGTCGATGTACTCGTTGATGATGTTGGACTCGTACAGAATCAAATCGCGCTCGACCAAAATCGGCACCTGGCCGTACGGGTTCATCACGCTGATGTCTTCGGGCTTGTTGTACAGGTCGACGTCGCGGATTTCGAAGTCCATGCCCTTCTCGAACAGCACAAACCGGCAGCGGTGGGAAAACGGGCAGGTGGTGCCTGAATACAAGACCATCATGGTGGGGACTCCTAAAAAAATGAAGAGTGGGCAGCCTGTTGGCCATCCCACTCTGAGGGTCCCGGGCGCATTTTGCGCACCCGGGCAATCAAACAATGTTTACTTCACATGTTTCCAATACGAGGCGTTGAGGCGCCAGGCAAAAAAGGTGAACACGAAGAGAAACAACATCACCCAGACGCCCACGCGCACGCGCGAAGCCTGTGCGGGCTCGCCCGCCCATTGCAGAAAACTCACCAGGTCGCCCACGGCCTGGTCGTATTGCACCGAGGTCATGGTGCCAGGCGAGACCTGTTGCCAACCCTTGAACACCTTGACCTCATGGCCATGCTCCATGGTGCTGTCAAACAGCGGCTGGCGGTTGCCCTGGAGTTCCCACAAGGCGTGCGGCATGCCGACGTTGGGGAAGGCCAGGTTGTTCCAGCCCGTGGCCTTCGTGCTATCCGGGTAATAGCTGCGCAGGTAGGTGTACAGATAGTCCGCGCCGCTGCCTTGCCCTTGTGCGGAGCGCGAACGGGTGATCAGCGAGAGGTCGGGCGGGTTCGCGCCAAACCATTCCTTGGCCTGTTTCGGGTCGATCGCCGCCTTCATGGTTTCGCCAACCTTTTCAGTGGCGAACAACAGGTTGTCCTTGATCTGGCCTTCGGTGAGGCCGATGTCCTTGAGGCGGTTGTACCGCACGTAGGCGGCCGAGTGGCAGTTCAGGCAGTAGTTGACAAACAGCTTGGCGCCGTTTTGCAGCGAGACCATGTCATTGAGCTGGTCTGGTGCCTTGTCCCACTTGATACCGCCGCCAGTGGCAGCCAGCGCGCCGGTGGTTGCGCCGCCCAACAGCGCTGCAGCCGCGACTACACCGAGGAAATATTTCTTGAGGTTGCCCATGGTTTTCATCGTTGTTGCTCGTTATCAGTGGGCTGCAAAAGTCACACGCGCAGGCACAGGTTTGGTCTGGCCAATCTGGCTCCACCACGGCATCAGGATGAAGAAGCCGAAGTAAAACAAGGTGCCGATTTGTGAGATGCGCTCACCGGCATAGGACGGCGGTTGTGTGCCCAGGTAACCCAAGACAAAGAAATTGACCACGAAGACGGCGTACAGCCAGGAATGCCATGTCGGGCGATAACGGATCGACTTGACCGGGCTGTAGTCCAGCCAGGGCAGGAAGAACAAGATGATGCAAGCTCCGCCCATCACCACCACGCCCCAGAACTTGGCGTCGATGGCCAGCATCATCGCGGCAACGGCCAGGGCCACCACCACGATCACGGCCTTGAAGAAGGAAGGCATCTTGAATTTCACGGCAGCCAATACGGCACCACCGACCACACAGGCGATCAGCACGTACATCATCTCGCTGGTGATGGCACGCAGCATCGAGTAATACGGCGTGAAGTACCAGACTGGCGCGATGTGCGCTGGCGTTTGCAGCGGATCTGCCGGAATGAAGTTGTTGTACTCGAGGAAATAACCGCCCACTTCCGGCGCAAAAAACACGATCGCTGTGAACACCATCAGGAACAGGCTCACCGCAAAAATGTCATGCACCGTGTAATACGGGTGGAAGGGAATGCCGTCCAGCGGAATGCCGTTTTTGTCTTTGGTGGCCTTGATTTCCACGCCGTCGGGGTTGTTGGAACCAACGTCATGCAAAGCCAGCAAGTGCGCGACCACCAGGCCCAAAAGCACCAGCGGCACAGCAATCACGTGGAAGGCGAAGAAGCGGTTCAGCGTGGCGTCGCCGACCACGTAGTCGCCGCGGATCAGCAAAGCCAGATCAGGGCCGATGAAGGGAATGGCGGCAAACAGGTTCACGATGACCTGGGCGCCCCAGTAGCTCATCTGGCCCCAAGGCAGCAAATAACCCATGAAGGCTTCGGCCATCAGGCACAGAAAAATGGCGCAGCCAAAGACCCAGACCAGTTCACGCGGCTTTCGGTAACTGCCGTAAATCAGGCCACGGAACATGTGCAGGTACACCACCACGAAGAACGCCGAGGCGCCGGTGGAGTGCATGTACCGCACGAGCCAGCCCCAGGGCACGTCACGCATGATGTATTCGACCGAGCCGAAGGCCAAGGCGGCGTCTGGCGTGTAGTGCATCGTGAGGAAAATGCCGGTGACGATCTGGATCACCAGAACCAGCAGCGACAGGGAACCGAAGATGTACCAGAAGTTGAAGTTTTTCGGCGCGTAATACTCCGACATGTGCACCTTGTAGGCGTCAAATGCGGTGGGAAAGCGGTTTTCGAACCAGTTGGTGACCTGAGCAGTCACGCTGGCGTTGGGGGAGATTTCTTTGAAGTCAGCCATGGTCTGTGCTTTCAGGCCTTTTTGTCTTCGCCAATGAGCAGGCGGTTGTCCGAGAGGAACATGTGCGGCGGCACTTCGAGGTTGTCCGGAGCCGGCTTGTTTTTGTAAACGCGGCCAGCCATGTCAAACGTAGAGCCATGGCAGGGGCACAGGTAGCCACCCTGCCAGTCGTCGGGCAAGGACGGCTGCGCGCCCATCTGGAACTTGTCGGACGGGCTGCAACCCAGGTGGGAACAAATGCCGACGGCAACGAAGATTTCAGGCTTGATCGAACGGCCCTCGTTGCGGGCGTAGGGGGGCGTGAGTTCGTCGGGGTTGCGCAGTGATTTTGGGTCAGCCAGCTGGCTGTCAACCTTGGTCAAGGTGGCCAGCTGCTCCGGCGTGCGTTTGACGATCCAGACCGGTTTGCCGCGCCATTCGCGGACGATTTTTTCGCCGGGTTTGAGATCGGAAATATCGACTTCAACCGCAGCGCCAGCGGCTTTGGCGCGTTCAGACGGGGTAAAACTGCTGACAAAAGGCACGGCTACAAAACCGGCGCCGACAGCGCCAGCGCAGCTTGATGCGATCAACCAAGTCCGTTTGCTGGCGTCAATTTGGCCGTCGCCAACCAGGGATTCACTCATGGGATTCCTCGAAAAGATGTCACGAAATGTCGACTAGAGTCGATGTTCTAGGGGTCAACCCGGCATTGTAGCTGAGCAAAACCGGGTTTTTGACCGCCAGTTCAGGCCTTGACAGGGTGAGTTTCGAGGCGATACTCCCCCTCGCTTTAATCAACCAAGGAGATTTAAATGGGAATGATGCAGGAATTCAAGGACTTCGCGCTCAAGGGCAATGTGATGGACTTGGCCGTAGGCGTGATTATCGGCGCGGCGTTTGGCAAGATCGTTGACTCCATCGTCGGCGACCTGATCATGCCGGTGGTCGGCAAAATCTTTGGCGGCCTGAACTTCTCGGAGATGTACATCATGCTGGCGCCACCGGCAAAAGCTGTGGAAGGGGCGACGAGTTACGCCACCCTCAAGGCCGCCGGTGCCAACCTGTTCGCCTATGGCAACTTCATCACGATCGCGGTCAACTTCATCATTTTGGCGTTCATCATCTTCATGATGGTCAAACAGATGAACCGCCTGAAGAAGGAAGCGGCCCCGGCCATTCCAGCCGCCACACCGGAAGACGTGGTTTTGTTGCGCGAAATTCGCGATTCATTGAAAAAATAACCGACTCAGGCGGCCGTCAAGCCGCTTCGTTCACGCCCGCGCAGGCAACTGTGGCGGGCGTTTTCACGCCTTCGCGAGCCGCACGAGGGATTGGGCCATGCGGATGGCCTCGACCAGACTCGACGCGTCGGCCGTGCCGGTTCCCGCGATGTCAAAGGCGGTGCCATGGTCCGGGCTGGTGCGCACCAAGGGGAGGCCCAACGTGACATTCACGCCCTTCTCCACGCCCAGGTATTTCACCGGAATCAGCCCCTGGTCGTGGTACATCGCCACCACCGCGTCAAATTCGCCCGGTTTTGCGGCTTTGGCACGCGCGCGCATGAAGACGGTGTCGGGCGCAAACGGCCCGTTGGCGTCGATGCCTTCTTGGCGCGCCCGGGTGATAGCCGGTTCAATCACGTCGATTTCTTCACGGCCAAAAAGCCCGCCCTCACCCGCGTGCGGGTTCAGCCCGGCCACGCCGATTCGCGGTGCCCGGCCCAAAATAGTGTGCAAAGCTGTGTTGGTAATTCGCAAGGTTTGCAACACATTGTCAAAATTCACGACCCGAATGGCGTCTAGCAGGGCAATGTGAATGCTCACCAGCACCACCCGCAGTTCGTCATTCGCCAGCATCATGCGAACCGGCAATTTCGCGACAGGTTGGCCCATGTGCGCGGCTGCCAGCGCCTGCAACATCTCGGTGTGGCCAGGAAAGCTTGAATGCGGCGGGCCGGCGGCCGCCAAAGCTTCTTTGTGCAGGGGCGCCGTCACAAGGGCAGCGATCTCGCCTTTGAGCGCTGCCTGAGCGGCCCAAACCACACACTGGGCGGCCAGTTCACCGGCTTGGGCACTGATCTGCCCCATCGGCACCAAGGCGCCTGGCGCCTGCGCCTGCACCTGCAACACGGGAATACAGCGCGGCGGCAAATCCAGCGCCTCCTGTGGCGATTCGATCAGCACCACCGGCAGCGGAATCTGCCCGGCACTGATGAAGCCCACTGCCCGGCGCACCGTGGCCAGGTCACCCGCGACAAAACAGCCGCGCGTGACCTCGGGTGCGTCGCGAAACGCCATCGCTATGATTTCCGGTCCGATACCGGCCGGGTCTCCCAAGGTGATGGCGATGGATTTCAAGGGAGCAGCGAACCACACGAAGTGGGAAGCGTGGGGGTCATATATTCAGGCTGGGTTGTCAATATCGATGAATTCGTGTTGCAGCCCGAGTTGCGCAGCCGCATGCGCCGCCACCGCTGGCGCGCCATACCGCTCGGTCGCGTGGTGTCCGCAAGCCAGAAAGGCTACGCCCGACTCGCGCGCGTAATGCGCCTGCGGCTCCGAGATTTCACCGGTGATGAAAGCGTCGGCCCCGGCAGCAATCGCTGCTTCAAAATAATCCTGCGCGCCGCCGGTGCACCAGGCCACTTTTTTGATCGGTTTGTCCGGCACGTCGACCAGGGCAACTGGCCGCTTCAACACCCGCTCGACGTGGTTGGCCAGGCTCTGCGCCTTGGCAAAGTTGCGGCCGTCCAGGCGTGCGCCCATGAACCCCAGCGCATGCTCGCCAAAACGCCCGGCATCGCCGCCAAAGGCCTTCAGGCCCAGCTGCAGCGCCAACTGCGCGTTGTTGCCGAGCTCGGCGTGGGCGTCCAGTGGCAAATGGTAGGCAAACAGGTTGATGTCGTGCGCCAGCAGCAAGGACAGCCGCTGCTTCATCCAGCCCGTCACACGCCCGTCCTGCCCGCGCCAGAACAGGCCGTGGTGCACAAAAATCGCGTCAGCCTGCGCCTCAATGGCCGCTTCGATCAAGGCCCTGCTGGCGGTGACGCCCGAGACGATTTTGCGCACGCGCGCCTTGCCCTCGACTTGCAGGCCATTGGGGCCGTAGTCCTTGAAGGCTTCAGGTTGCAGCAGGGCGTCAAAGGCCTGCAGAAGTTCGATTCGGGTCGCCATGGTGGCGTGATTGTCGCTGAGTAGCGGGGGCTCGCCTGCACGCACTGCTTCAGGTTGGCACCAAATGCAATGCTATTATTTATATAGCATATAATTCACATAACACGTGACTTCAAGGCCAATTTTCCTCCATTTTCTTGAAATTCCACAAAAATCCGTCCGATAAACCCCAATTTGGGTACGATTAAGGCGATTTTTGCCGCTTCAGGCGAAAAATGGGAAACCTGCGCAAACACGGCAAAGGCCGCGCCCAAGGCGTACTGGGGGCTTGGCGCTTGCAATTCACTGCGCCGCCCTACAATTTGTGCCATGAAACGACTCTGGCTTGTGTTTTCGCAGGCGGCCACCGTGCTGCTGGCGGCTTACTTTGTGGTCGCGACGCTTCAGCCCAACTGGCTGGGGCGAAGCGCGGGCCCCAGCGGCACTGTCAGCGTGATCGAGGCGCCGGCTGCGGCTTCAGGCAGCATGCCCCACGGCAGTTTCCGTCTGGCGGCGCAAAAGGCTTCGCCCGCCGTGGTCAGCATCAACACCAGCAAAAATGCGCGGCGCGACCCGCGTTCGAACGACCCGTGGTTCAAGTTCTTTTTCGGAGAGCAGGGCAACCAGCCCCAAAGCGGCCTGGGCAGCGGCGTCATCGTCAGCAGCTCGGGTTACATCCTCACCAACAACCACGTCGTCGACGGCGCGGATGAAATCGAAGTGGTGCTCAACGACAGCCGCCACACCATTGCCAAGGTGATCGGCACCGACCCCGACAGTGACCTCGCCGTTCTGAAAATCGAGCTCGACCGCCTGCCCGTGATCGTGCTGGGCAATTCCGACGCCCTGCAGGTGGGCGACCAGGTGCTGGCCATCGGCAACCCGTTTGGTGTGGGCCAGACGGTCACCAGCGGCATCATCAGCGCGCTCGGGCGCAACCAGCTGGGCATCAACACTTTCGAGAATTTCATCCAGACCGACGCCGCCATCAACCCCGGCAACTCGGGCGGCGCACTGGTGGACGTGAACGGCAACCTGGCCGGCATCAACACTGCGATCTATTCACGTTCGGGCGGCAACATGGGCATCGGATTTGCAATTCCGGTGGCCACAGCGCGCATGGTGATGGACGGTATCGTCAAAGACGGCGTGGTCACCCGCGGCTGGATCGGCGTGGAGCCCAACGAGTTGTCTGCGGAGCTGGCCGAAACCTTTGGCGTGAAGGCCAAACAGGGCGTGATCATCACCGGTGTGCTGCAAAACGGCCCGGCGGCCAATGGCGGCCTGCGCCCGGGCGACGTGATTACCAGTGTGGGCGGCAAGGCGGTGGCCAGCGTCTCGGAGTTGCTCAGCCAGGTGGCGGCCCTGAAACCCGGTACCGCCTCGAAGTTCAGCCTGCAGCGGCGCGATGAAAAGCTGGAACTGGACGTGACACCCGGCGTGCGGCCCAAGCCGAAACGGCCGGTGGAGCGCTAGCCGGGCACCCTGTGCCTCAGGTTTTGGCCGCCTCGGCGGCATCGTCGGGCGCTTTGGTGTGTTTGATGAACACCCGCGCAGCAATGATGCCCACCTCGTAGAGCAGCACCATCGGCACCAGAAGCGCCAACATGGACACCGGATCCGGTGGTGTCACAAGGCCCGCCACAGCGGCTGCGCCCACCACAAAATAGGTGCGAAAAGACTTGAGCTGCTCAATCGTCACCACCTTCATGCGCGCCAGGATCACCACCGCAATCGGCACCTCAAAAGCCACCCCAAAGGCGATGAACATGGTAATGACAAAGTCGAGGTAAGCCTCGATGTCGGGGCTGACCGCGACGGAAGCCGGCGACATTTTCTGGATCGCCGGGAACGCCTGGCCGAACACAAAAAAGTAACAAAACGCCGCGCCCGCATAAAACAGAATGGTGCTCGCCGCCACCAGTGGCAACACCAGTTTTTTCTCATGCCGGTACAGGCCCGGCGCCACAAAGGCCCAGACTTGGTAAAGAATCCAGGGCAAGGTCAGGCCAATCGCTGCCATCACCGACACCTTGATCGGCACCAGAAACGGCGAGACCACGCCCACAGCGATCATCTTGGAGCCTTCGGGCAGCGCTTTGACGAGCGGCTTGGCCAGCAGGTCATACATCTCGGAGGGTCCGGGGTAAAACAACAAGACCACCAGCACGGCGACAATGCCGTACATCGCCATCAACAGGCGGTCACGCAACTCCACCAGGTGCTGGACAAAAGGCTGCTCCGTGCCGGCCAGCTCGTCGACCTTGGCGTCGGCTTTGGCGTCATTTTTGGCGGCCTCAGCACTGTCTTTGCCGCCCGGGTTGTCGGTTGAATCAGCCATCTAGCCCAACCGCTGTGGCCGAAACCGGGCTACCCGTGCAGCGCCGGAGAGCGCGCGCGTGCGTGTGCCGGTACGGGCTTTGTACCAGTTGGGCATGGCGCCTTGTTTGACGCGCCACTTCTTCTTCGGGTGCTTGTATTCGGGGAATGCGGGCGGCGGCGGTGCCAGCGTGGTGTTGCCGTTGAGGCCGTCGGTGGCGTCGGCCCAGGTTTTCTCAAAATCGCTGCTGGTGGTCTGGATCGAAGACTCCACGTCGCGTGCAGCGTTCTCCATGGTGTCTTTCATTTTCCTGAGTTCGTCCAGCTCCATCGAGCGGCTGACTTCGGCTTTCACGTCAGCCACATAACGGCGCGCACGCCCGAGCAGGGTGCCGATGGTTTTGGCCAGGCCCGGGAGTTTCTCGGGGCCGATGACGATCAGTGCGATACCGCCGATGATGGCCAGCTTGGTGACGCCAATATCCAGCACGTATCAACTTTTGGTTTTGGCTTCAACGTCAATCGTGTCTTTGGCAGCCGCGGCAGGCGCAGGTGCGCTGCCAACTTGCTGGGTGGCCGTTGCGGCGGCCGCAGCAGCGGCGGCTTCAGCGGTTTTGTCGGAGCCGTCTTTCATGCCGTCTTTGAAACCCTTGACCGCACCGCCGAGGTCGGAGCCGATGTTGCGCAGTTTCTTCGTGCCGAAAATGACAATGATGATGACCAGGAAAATGATCAGATGTGTAGTGGACAGACCCATGAGGCGCTCCTAAGGAATTGCGTTGATTTTAAGGCACATCAGCCACGCAACCAGGGGCGTGGCCCGCCGGTGACGTGAATATGCAGGTGGTGGACTTCCTGGCGCCCTTGCGCCCCGATATTGGACACCACACGAAAGCCCCCATCGGGGTAAGGGTTGCAACCCTCCTGCAGCGCGAGCTTGGGGATCAACACCATCATGCGACCCATCAGGCCCGCGTGGGCGTCGGTCAACTGGGCCATTGACGCAATGTGCGCCTTGGGGATCAGCAGGAAATGCACCGGTGCCCAGGGGTTGATGTCATGGAAAGCAAAGATTTCTTCGTCTTCGTACACTTTCTTGGACGGAATCCTGCCCGAAGCGATTTTGCAAAAGAGGCAATTCGGGTCGTGGCTCACAACATCACTCATTGTTTCAGGCTCCCACGGCGCGGTTGTTGTTCATCGCCACCATGCCGCGCACGATGCGGTAGAGGAACCAGATGGAGATGGCGGTCCAGGCAATCCAGCCCGGCACGTACAGCAAAAGGAACAGCGGAAACGTAATCAAATACAAAATGCCGGCCCAGATCACCGACCGGATGCGCCAGCTGAAATGGCTGGCCTGCCAGGTGCCTTCGGCCTCATCTTTTTTCACGAGGTCAATGACCAGCGCGACGATGAGCAAGAGCGCGCCAAACTGCCCGCCCGGAATAAGGGCGCCCACGGCCACCACCAAATGCAGGGCATAACTGATCCAGCCCACGGTTTTGAGGTTTTGGGCTTTTTCCGAGTCAATGGCTTTTACGTCAATCACGTCGTTCATCATGCGCCTTTCGAAGTTTGTTCATCCCGCTCGCGCGCCTTGGCCTTGCGCGAGGCCTTTTCTTCCAGCCCGCTCATGCCAACGCGCCGCTCAAGCTCCGCGATGACATCTTTGGGGGCCAGGCCGTAATACGCCAGCGCCACCAGGCTGTGAAACCACAAATCGGCCGTCTCGGCGACGATTTTCTCCTTCATGGCGGCCGAGTTGCCGCCATGGCTGGCGTCTTTGCAGGCCATCACCATTTCAGTGGCTTCCTCGCCGATTTTCTTCAAAAAGGCGTCCGGACCCTTGTGCAGCAGGCGCGCGACGTAACTGGTTTCAGGATCGCCACCCCGGCGGGTTTGCAGCACCTGCGCCAGCTGGTCGAGAGAATCGTTGGAAGACATCGGGTCCTTGTGGGTCGCGCTCGTGGGCGGTTGGCGCGGGTGTGCCGCTTATTTGTAGATGGTGGCCGGGTCTTTCAAGACCGGATCGACCGCAACCCACTGATTATTCTTCAAGACGCTGAAAAAACAGCTGTGGCGGCCGGTGTGGCAGGCAATCGACTGGGAAGTCGCCCCCGCTTCTGCTGGCTCATGGCCAAGCTGCGTCACCTTGAGCAACACGACGTCGTTGTCGCAATCGAGCCGGATCTCATGCACTGTCTGCACGTGCCCGGATTCTTCACCCTTGTGCCACAGACGACCACGCGAGCGGCTGAAATACACCGCTTTGCCGCTCTGGACCGTGGCCTGCAAGGCTTCGCGGTTCATCCAGGCGAACATCAACACGTCGCCCGAGGATTGCTCCTGCGCGATGGCGGGGATCAAGCCCTTCTCATCCCATTTGACGTTGTGTATCCAGTTCGGCCAGTTCATGCCGGCATTGTCTCAGAGCCGGTCTGATCCGGTCAGAGCCGCACTGGAATGCCGCACGCTGCCATACGCGCCTTGGCCTGCGCCACGGTGTATTCGCCGTAATGGAAGATGCTGGCGGCCAACACGGCGTCGGCGCCTCCGATCTTGATGCCGTTGACCAGGTCGTCCAGGTTGCCAACACCGCCCGATGCGATCACCGGAACCTCAACCGCTTCGCTTACCGCGCGGGTGAGTTCTAAGTCGAAGCCGGATTTGGTGCCGTCGCGGTCCATGCTGGTGAGCAAAATTTCTCCGGCACCGCGTTGTGTCATCTCAACGGCCCATTGCACCGCATCAAGCCCGGTGTTTTTGCGACCACCGTGGCTGAAGACGTCCCAGCCGGAGCCGATTTTTAGACCGCTGGCATCGAGGCGATTGGCATCGGCGACGGAACGTCGCTTCGCATCAATGGCCACGACGATACATTGCGCGCCATATTTTCCTGACGCCGCGTCGATCACGTCCGGGTTGGCAATTGCCGCCGAGTTGAAACTGGTTTTATCGGCCCCCGCGTTCAGCAAGCGGCGCACATCGTCCACCGTGCGCACCCCGCCGCCCACGGTGAGTGGAATGAAAACCTGCGAAGCCACCGCTTCAATCATGTGCAGAATCAAACCCCGGTTGTCCGACGTGGCGGTGATGTCCAGAAAGGTAAGTTCATCCGCGCCCTGCTCGTTGTAACGCGCAGCAATCTCCACCGGGTCGCCGGCGTCACGCAGTTCGACAAAGTTAACGCCTTTGACGACGCGACCGCCCGTCACGTCAAGGCAGGGGATGATTCTTTTGGCTAACATGTTTGAAAATAGAAGGTTCGAAGGAAGACCGAATGAACCATTGGGGGTGGGACCGCGCTGATGAGGCACTCAGCTCCGCGGCTGTCCCCCGCAGCGGCCTTCTCCGACTGCTCCTCCTTTATGCCGCTGCGCTGAGTGCCCCATCGACGCGATCCTGTCGACGAGTCTGGGTGTCTTTCCTGCGCAATGCACCACCGCTAACCGCCGATGACATTGGGGTGAATGACGCAGCGAAATAAAGGAGGAGCCCGCAGGCCGGGGGACATTCGCGGAGTTATTTAACCCGGTGTCATCGGCCACCCCCATGTCTTCGGCGACTTGAGGAAGCAAACCAGACAACTCACCCATTCAGTTCATCGGCTCTGGCTTGTGCAGCCGCAAAGTCCAGATCACCTGAATAAATCGCCCGCCCGCAAATCACGCCCTCAACACCGTCGCTCTCCGCCTCACACAGCGCTTCAATGTCCGCCATATTAGAGAGGCCGCCCGAGGCGATGACGGGGATCGTCAACGCCTGCGCGAGTTTCACGGTGGCTTCGATGTTGATGCCCGACAACATGCCGTCGCGGCCAATGTCGGTGTAAATGATGGATTCAACGCCGTAGTCTTCGAATTTTTTGCCCAGATCTACGACATCGTGGCGCGTGAGTTTGCTCCAACCGTCGGTGGCGACTTTGCCATCTTTGGCGTCCAGGCCGACGATGATGTGGCCGCCAAACGCCGTGCAGGCGTCTTGCAGGAAACCGGGGTTCTTTACCGCCGCCGTACCGATGATGACGTAACGCAGGCCCGCGTCGAGGTAACGCTCGATGGTGTCGAGATCGCGGATGCCGCCGCCGAGCTGCACATCAATCTCGCTGCCGACCGCTTTGAGGATCTTGCGGATCGCCGCCTCGTTTTTCGGATGGCCGGCGAAGGCGCCATTCAGATCGACCAGGTGCAGGCGCCGCGCGCCTTTGTCCACCCAGCTGCGCGCCATGACGGGCGGGTCTTCGCCAAAGGTGGTGGACTGGGCCATGTCGCCTTGTTTGAGGCGCACACACAGACCGTCTTTGAGGTCAATTGCGGGAATGAGCAGCATGTCAGACGCTGTGAAAGCGGGTGAGGCAGAACAGGAGGTGTGAAGGGGCGCCGGCAGGGGCAATCAAGGGTTCCAGGTCAGGAAGTTTTTGTAGAGTGACAAACCTTGGGCTGCGCTTTTTCCGGGTGAAATTGGGTGGCAAAAATATTATCGCGCGCAATTGCAGACGAAAACAATTGGCCGTAGTCGGTCGCGCCCGCGCTGTGGCGTGTTTCAGACGGTTTGACGTAGAAACTGTGGACGAAATAGAAGTAGCTGCCGTCTGGCACACCGGCCCACAGGGCGTG
>JANNMM010000058.1:0-7822 GCA_031397915.1 Rhodoferax sp.
CTGAGCAAATTCGCCAGGCCACCCACTTCACGCCCGCCCATGGCGTTGGGCTGGCCGGTGAGCGAGAACGGCCCGGCGCCGGGTTTGCCGATCTGCCCGGTGGCCAGGTGCAGGTTGATCAGCGCGGCGTTTTTGGCGGTGCCGCTGCTTGACTGGTTCAGGCCCTGGCAATACAGGCTCAGCGTAGCAGGGGAGGTGGCAAACAGTTTCGCGGCGGCCAGCAAATCGCTTTTGTTGATGCCGCAGGTCTGCGCCACCACGTCGGGTGTGCAGTCGCGCACGGTTGCCTTGAGAGCGTCAAACCCGTTGGTGTGGGCGGCGACGAAAGCTGCATCGACCCAGCCCTCCCACAACATGATGTGCAGCAGGCCGTTGAACAACATCACGTCGGTGCCGGGCTGGATCGGCAGGAACAAATCGGCCATGTTCGCGGTGTCGGTCTTGCGCGGGTCGGCCACGATGATCTTCATCGCAGGGTTCTTCTGCCTGGCGTCTTCGATGCGGCGAAACAGGATCGGGTGTGCAAACGCCGCGTTGGAGCCGACGATGAAGAGGCAGCTGGCGTGGTTGATGTCGTCATAACAGGCGGGCGGCGCATCGGCGCCCAGCGTCTGCTTGTAGCCGGCCACCGCGCTGCTCATGCACAGGCGCGAGTTGGTGTCCACGTTGTTGGTGCCGATCAGGCCCTTGGCGAGTTTGTTGAAGACGTAATAGTCCTCGGTGAGCAACTGGCCGGAGATGTAGAAACCCACGGCATCCGGGCCGTGGTCTTGAATGATTTGCCGGAATTTGCCGGCGGCCAGGTCCAAAGCTGCGTCCCAGCTCACGGCCTGCGCCGGTTGGCCGCGCTGGATGCGCTGCATGGGGTGCAGCAAACGGGTTTGCCGCGTGATGGCGCTGCTGGCCGTGAGGTGCAGGGTAGAGCCCTTGGTGCACAGCCGCCCGAAGTTGGCCGGGTGATCCGGGTCACCGCGCACACCCGTGATCTGGTCGCCCAAGGAGGTGATGACGACACCACAGCCCACGCCGCAGTAAGGGCAGGTGGATTTGGTTTCTCGCATCCAGGCAGCCCTCAGGCTGTCTCGTGCACGCGGCGGGCCGGCCCGGCGACGGGGCGGGTCAGGTCGAGCGCATGGCCTTTCAGCTCGGCGGCATCCAGAAAAACGGTGCCGTCTTTCACCTGCACAGCAAATTTGGGCGTGCAACCTTCGTCCGGCGCGCGGGCGCACCCGTCACCCAGACTGATGTTCCAGTTGTGCAGCGGACAGGCCACACTGGTCCCGTGCACGATGCCTTGCGACAGCGGGCCACCCTTGTGCGGACATCGGTCAAGCAGGGCAAACACCTTGTCTTCCGAATTGCGGAACACCGCTACGTCAAGGCCCTGCGCGCGGGACACGCGGCGCGCGCCCAACACCGGGATGTCGCTTACAAAACAGATTTTTTTCCAGTCAGTCATGGCTTGTGGTCGTGGTCAAAATGTTGTTCAGGCGGCAATCGCTTCAAACTGGCGTTTGTCCACGGCCGCCTTGTCGAGTTCAAACCATGGGTCGGGCTCGCCGTCCAGCGCGAATTGCAGCCGCTCCCACAGGGCCTTGCGACCTTCGTGGTCTTCGAGAACGCGCTTCTTCACGTAATCAAGCCCGACGCGGTTGACGAAATGCACAGTGCGTTCCAAGTACCAGCCTTCCTGCCGGTACAACTCGCAAAACGCGCCGGTGTATTCCAGCACTTCGGCAGGCGTTTTGAGTTTGGTGAAAAAGTGCGCCACCTCGGTCTTGATGCCGCCGTTGCCCCCGACGTACATTTCCCAACCGCTGTCGACACCGATGATGCCGACGTCCTTGATGCCGGATTCGGCACAGTTGCGCGGGCAGCCACTGACGGCAAATTTCACCTTGTGCGGGGCATACATGCGCCACATGGCGCGCTCCAGGTCTTTTCCCATCTGGGTTCTGTCCTGTGTGCCCATGCGGCACCACTCGCTGCCCACGCAGGTTTTTACGGTGCGCAAAGCTTTGGCGTATGCGTGCCCGCTGGGCATGCCGATGTCTTTCCATACCGCCTGCAAGTCTTCTTTTTTCACACCGAGCAGGTCAATGCGCTGGCCGCCCGTGACTTTGACGGTGGGGATCTTGTATTTGTCCACCGCGTCGGCAATGCGGCGCAGTTCGCTGGCCGTTGTCTCGCCTCCCCACATGCGCGGGATCACGCTGTAGGTGCCGTCTTTCTGGATGTTGGCGTGGCTGCGTTCGTTGATAAAGCGGCTTTGCGGGTCGTCTTTGGCTTCCTTGGGCCATCTGGAGATGAGGTAGTAGTTCACCGCCGGACGGCAGCTGGAGCAGCCGTTGGGTGTTTTCCAGGCAAAAAACTGGTGCACGCTGGCCATGGTGATGAGTTTGTTTTTGACGATCGCCTCGCGCACGGCTGCGTGCCCATGTTCGGTGCAGCCGCACATGGCTTTGAGTTTGGGGGCGGCGGAGTAGTCGCCACCGGCGGTGAACATCAGGATCTGCTCGACAAGGCCGGTGCAGGAGCCACACGAGGCGCTGGCTTTGGTGTGTTTGCGCACTTCATCCAGGGTGAACAGGCCCTTGTCGGTGATGGCCTTGCAAATCGTGCCTTTCTTGACGCCATTGCAGCCACACACTTCGGCGTCATCCGGCATGGTGGCGGCCTTGCTGTGGCCTTCGTGGCCGGTGTCGCCGATATTGCTTTCGCCGAACATCAGCTTGTCGCGGATGTCGGCAATGCTGCGGCCGTCGCGCAGCAGCTTGAAGTACCAGCTACCGTCAACGGTGTCGCCGTAAAGGCAGGCGCCGACCAGTTTGTCGTCTTTGAGCACCAGCTTTTTGTAGACCCCGCCAAACGGGTCGCTCATCACGATCTCTTCGGTGTCCGGCCCGCCGGTGAAGTCGCCCGCGCTGAAGAGGTCGATGCCTGTCACCTTGAGTTTGGTGGATGTGAGCGAACCGGTATAACGGCCAATGCCAAACTGCGCCAGATGGTTGGCGGCTACCTTGGCCTGCTCAAACAGGGGCGCCACCAGGCCGTACGCGATGCCCCGGTGCGCGGCGCATTCGCCCACGCTGTAAATGCGCGCGTCGGTGGTGGTTTGCATGGTGTCGTTGACGACAATGCCTTTGTTGCAGTGCAGGTGCATGGCTTCGGCCAGCGCCGTGTTGGGGCGAATGCCAACGGCCATCACCACCAGGTCTGCGGCGACTTCAGTGCCGTCCTTGAATTTGATCGCAGTGACACGGCCATCGGCTCTGGCCACCAACTCCTGCGTCTGCGCGCCAATCAAAAACTTCAAGCCCCGGTCTTCCAGCGATTTTTGCAGCATCTTGCCAGCCACTGCGTCGAGCTGGCGCTCCATCAAGGTGGGCATCACATGCACCACGGTGACGTTCATGCCCCGGCGCATCAGGCCGTTGGCGGCTTCCAGGCCCAGCAGGCCGCCACCGATGACCACCGCGTTTTTGTATTTCATCGCGGCATCGATCATGGCCTCGGTGTCGGCGATGTCGCGGTAGGCGATCACACCGGGCAGGTCTTTGCCTGGCACCGGCAGGATGAAGGGGTTGGAGCCGGTGCACATCAGCAGGCGGTCATACGCCTCTTCGGTGCCGTCGTCGGCTTTCACGATTCGTTTGACGCGGTCAACCTCCACCACTTTTTTGCCGGCGTGCAGGGTGATGTGGTTCTCTTTGTACCAGTCCCAGCTGTTCAGCACGATTTCATCGAGTGTCTGCTCTCCGGCCAGCACAGGGCTGAGCAAAATGCGGTTGTAGTTGGGGTGCGGCTCGGCGCCAAAGACGCTGATGTCGTACAAATCGGGCGCGACCTTGAGTAATTCTTCCAGTGTGCGTACCCCCGCCATGCCATTGCCAACCATCACCAACTTCAGTTTCTTCATGGGTTCCTCTGTTCACCAGTTACACGGTAGACAGTGCAAGGGTCGTGCCACTTTCAACCAGGGCCAGGGCGCGCAGAGCGATGGCTGCGCACCAAAAAGAGGCGTGAACCTATTTTTGGCATTTCCCTGCGGGCACGGCAATTGCGTATGCTGGTGCATGGCTTTTGAAATCGACATCGGCTTTGCGTCCGCCTCGGGCCGCAAAGACATCAACGAGGACTTTTGCGCGGCGTTATTGCCGGAGCCCAGCGACGCTGACATGGGCTGCATCCTCGCCATTGCCGATGGCGTGAGCACCGGTGGCATGGGCCGCGAGGCCGCGCAAACCACGGTCACCAGCCTGGTGCGTGACTACTTCGGCACCCCGCCGAACTGGGACACCACCGTGGCGCTGGACCGTATCATCGGCGCCCAAAACCGCTGGCTGTGTTCGGTCAACCGGCAACGCAGCCCTCACCTGGGGTTGACCACCCTCACGGCACTGGTGCTGCGCGGGCATTCCTACACTCTGGCGCATGTGGGCGACACGCGCGCGTACCTGCTGCGTGCAGGCGCGCTCACCCAGCTCACGCACGACCACGCGGTGAACCACCCGGACTTCAAACACCAGCTCTTGCGCAGCATCGGCGCCGAAGACCACGTGGTGGTCGACTACAGCCAGGGCGAGCTGCACGTGGGCGACGTTTTCATCTTGCTCAGCGACGGGGTTTACGGCCACCTGCCCATGCAGCAGTTGCAGAGCCTCTCGGTGGATCTGGGCGTGCAGGAAACCAGCCAGCGCCTGATGGACGCCGCCCTCATGGCCGGCGCTACCGACAACCTGACCGCCATGGTGGCGCGGGTGGAGGCACTGCAGGAGGCCTCGCTGCAGGACATGACCGACAACGCGCAGGCCCTGCCCATGCCCTCGAAACTGCGGGTGGGCGAGGTGATAGACGGCCTGACGGTTACCGCCATGGTGGCCGACAACGGCGTCAACGTGATCTATCAGGCGCGGGACCCGGCCACCCAGAAGCTTTATGCGCTCAAGACCCTGAACCCCGCCCGTGCGCACGACACCCAGGAGCGCGCCATGCTCGCGCACGAGGCCTGGCTGGCCAAACACATGCAGGCCGGGCGCGCGGCGCAGCACCTCGTGCACCTGCATGACCACCCGCCGGGCGGCAAGCCGCGCAGTGTCTTTTATCTGCTGTACGACTGGCACGCCGGCGAAACCCTGCAGCAATGCCTGGACAATGACAACAAATGTGTCCCCGCCGAGGTGGCCGCTTACATGCAGCAGGCCTTGAAGGCGCTGGGTGCCTTGCACCGCCAGGGCGTGGTTCACCGCGACGTGAAGCCGTCCAACCTGCACCTGGGCGACGACGGTGTGTTGCGGCTTCTGGACCTGGGCGTGGCCTTGAGCGGCAAAGAGCCCGAGTCAATGCGCAGCCTGCATGCGGGCACGCCCAGTTATGTGAACCCGGAGCAATGGGGTTATTCGCCGGCCGGTGGTGATGTGAAGGAAGAGTTGCCCAGTGCCCAGTCGGACCTGTATGCCCTGGGCGTCACGCTTTACCTTCTGCTCACCGGCCGCCTGCCTTACGGCGAGGTCTTGCCCTACCAGGCCGGGCGTTATTTCCGGGACCCGGTGGCACCCTCGCGCATCAACCCGCAGGTGCCGATCTGGCTGGACCACATCGCACTGAAAGCCGTGGCGCGCGACCAGCGCCAGCGCTTTGAAACTGCTGAAGAAATGCTGCTGGCGCTGGAGCGCGGCGCCAGCCGCCCGATCACGGCACCGCAAGCTTCGACGCTGCTGCAGCGCGACCCGACTGCCAAGTGGAAGCTGGGCCTGGCGGTCTCGGCACTGTTCAACGTGTTGTTGGTCTACTGGCTGCTGTTTCTGCCGAAATAGCCGCCGGGCTGAATGGCAGGGCAAATGTCAGAGAATCCTGTCAACAGGAGACTCTGACATGTTTGATCTCGTCATTCGCAACGGCCGCATTGTGGACGGCACCGGCAGCCCCTCCTTCAGCGGTGACATCGCCTTGCAAGCCGGCAAGCTCGTACAGGTGGGTGGCAAGGCCGGTGCGGCCACGCGCGAAATAGACGCGGCAGGCGCGCTGGTGACGCCCGGTTTCGTCGACATCCACACCCATTTCGACGGCCAGCTCACCTGGGACCCGTACCTCTCCCCGTCAGACGGCCACGGCGTCACCACCATCGTGGCCGGCAACTGCGGCGTGGGATTCGCCCCCGCCAAGCCCGACAAACACGCCTGGCTGATCGACTTGATGGAAGGGGTGGAAGACATCCCCGGTGCGGCGCTGGCCGAAGGCATCCAGTGGGAGTGGGAAAGTTTCCCGGAATACCTGGACGCTATCGCCCGCAAAAAATACGCGATGGACATTGGTACCCAGGTTCCCCATGGCCCCTTGCGCGCCTACGTGATGGGTGAGCGCGGCACGGCCAATGAAGAGGCGACAGCACAGGACATCGCGCAAATGGCAGCACTGGTCGCCGAAGGCCTGCGCGCCGGGGCGCTGGGTTTTTCAACCTCGCGCGTGTTGATCCACAAATCGAAATCGGGCGACTTGGTGCCCGGTACCTTCGCCAGCCGCGAGGAGCTGTTTGGCATTGGCCACGCCTTGAAGGATGTGGGCCACGGCCTCTTTCAGATGACCTCGATCCACGACAAGCTCGAGAGTGAATATGCCTGGATCAAGGACCTCGCGCGCGAGACCGGCTGCACCGTGCAGTTCAACTTCCAGCAGGGCGACGCGGCGCCCAACCAGTGGCGCGACATTTTGACGATGATGGAGAGCGCCCATGCTGAGGGGTTGAAGATCTATGGCGGTATGGCCGGGCGCCCGGCAGGCATGTTGTACAGCTGGCAGTCCACCATTCATCCGTTTGTGGGCTGCGCCTCGTGGGCCAGCATTGCAGACTTGCCACACGCCGACAAAATTGCCCACCTGCGCAACCCCGAATTCCGCGCCCGCCTCATTTCCGAGGCACCGAAAGACCTCGGCCCCACGGGCAATTTTGTGACGCGCAGCTTCCACAAACTCTTTTTGCTCGGTGACCCACCCGAGTACGAGCCCGACCCGTCCACCAGCGTCGCCGCACAGTCGCAGCGCACCGGCAAACCCGCCGCCGAGATCGCTTACGACCTGATGATGGGCGCCGGTGCGGGCCATGACGGCCAGAGCGGCACCCCGGCCAGCGCGCTTCTGTACTTCCCCATCTTCAACTATTCCAACAGCAACCTCGACCACCTCGTCACACAAATGAAATCGCCCGCCACGGTGTTGAGCCTGGGCGACGGCGGCGCGCATTGCGGCTTCATCTGCGATACCTCGCTGCCCACCTACATGCTCACGCATTGGGCGCGTGACCGCACACGTGGCCAGAAGATGCCGCTCGAATTCATCGTCAACGCGCAGACCCAGCGCACTGCGCAGTTTTATGGCATGTTTGACCGGGGGGTGCTCAAGCCTGGTTACAAGGCCGACATCAACATCATCGACTTCGCGCGCCTGCATCTCGAAGCGCCGTATTTCACGCACGACCTGCCGGCCAATGGAAAACGCCTGATGCAAAAAGCATCGGGCTACCTGGCGACCCTCGTCAATGGGGTGCCGGTGGCCATGAACGGTGCGTCCACTGGTGACTTGCCGGGGCGGCTGATTCGGGGGCCGCAGAGGGCGTGATCAGATAATAATTAACATGGGTGTTAATTATTTCTGATTTTTAGGTGAGTTTTGATAATTTTGGGGCAGTAAGTCACGAGTATGTTGATTATCTTGCTATAAAAATAGAAGCAGTATTTTCGTGCTTCCAGACGAATGATCACACTTCACATCGGCGAGCAGCAAAGTCAGGTCGTCTTTCAGGCAGATGCGGGGGTGGGCGTGGCTC
>JANNMM010000080.1:0-15600 GCA_031397915.1 Rhodoferax sp.
AATCCAGCCCCCAAAGCACAGCCACAAAATTTAATGGCCGCTCCCATCCCGCACAAAAACGACCACTGAGCGCGGTGATCGGGAAATGCGACCGGGCTTTGGTGGGAAAGGCGCGTGGCAGCCCGTTTGGCGGGAATAACAAAAAATGCGCGACCACCGTGTCGCACACATTTTTCGTGTCGCGCGTGATTTCACACCAAAACCGCATGCGCATTGCCCGGTCGCCGTGCGGTGGTCACGGAATAGTGCAAATATTCTAAAGGTTAACACCCATGTTAACAAAAGTGATTTTCAAGCTCAATCCCGCGATATTTGAAGAAAATTTGGCACCTAAGTCACGAATAATAAGCACAATTTGCTATGTAAATAATAGCGTTTAGCTTGACAATGAAATCAGAGCCCAACGGACAGCGCTCGCAGCAACGGCGGCGACGCCACCCGAGCAGCCCCAGCCCGGCCAGCAGCAAGGCAACCGTCTGCGGCTCGGGCACGGTGGCTGTCACATCGCCTGAACGAACAGCCTGCGTCAGGTGCCAGGCGAGAGGTGTAAAAAATCCCGGCGTGCGGATCGGCTGATCATCAGGCGTGCAGCGCCTCAAAGCTGCGTATCTCTGCCAGCACTTCAGCCAGACTCATTTCTCCCGCTTGCAGCAACCGCCCGACCAGGTGCTCGGTCAGCGGTTTGAGTGGCTGGAGCACCGCCTTGGTCTCGCTGTACAGGCGCTCGCTTTGGGCTTCCATGAGGCTGCGCGTGTCGGCATCCAGTTCACGGCCGCCGCCGGAGCGGTCTTTGGCCAGCGAGCCGAAGTTCAGCCGGGTTTTGCGGTACATGCCCATTTCACCCACCGCGTGGTGCAGCAATTGCGTCACGCGGGTGATGTCGTTGTGCGCGCCGTTGGTGGTGCCGTCTTCGCCAAAAAACAGCTCCTCGTTGGCCATGCCGCCCAACAGCACCCGCACGTCGTGTTCGATGTCGCTCTTGGACTTGAGCAGGTTGGCGCCCTGTTTGTGAATGACAAAACCCAAGGCGTTGGTTCGCGCATTGGCCTTTAGCGAAATCTTGACGGTCTTCATGTCCGCCAGGATCTGCACCCAGTTGCCTTGCGTCAAGCGGCGCTCATACTCCAGGTCCACCAGAAAGTGGCCCCACTCGTGAACGGCGATGATGCGGCGGTCGCGGTCACGTTCCTGGGTCGTGTGGGTGTTGACATTGCCCACCAGCACACGCTCGGCGGCCTGCATCAGCGTATCGGCGCCAATCATCTGGCCCACCTGCACGGCCGTGATGCCGGCCTGGTTGACGATGGTCTCCAGGTCGGCCGGGCTGCGGCCCTCGGTAACGTCCACCAGATGGCGCAGGTCCAGGTCGGGCAGCACCTTGTCGGCGCGTTGACGCAGGTAGTGGCCAATGATCGAAAGGCGCTCGTCGCGGTTGGGCATGCGAAAGTCCACCTTCATCTGAAACCGGCGCAGCATGGCCTCGTCCATCTCCATGGTTTCACTGTTGAAGTTGCTGGCCACGATCCAGATGATTTCGGCTTCGTTCTTGCTGCGTACGCCATCGAGCACGGACAGCAGCGTATTGGCGGTGTCGTCGTCAAACTTGCGCCGGCCACCGCGCTTCATGAACAGGTCTTGCGCCTCATCGAGAAAGACGATGCAATGTTTGCGCCGCCTGGCCATGGTCATGATGCGGCCCAGCGTGTTGGAGCCACCGGAGACAAAACCGGTTTCCAGATTGGCCGCAGAATGAAACAGGATCGGCAGGTGCAGCTCTTTGGCCAGGTAACTGGCCAGCTTGGTCTTGCCGGTGCCGGCCGGGCCGCTGAACATGACATTGAAGGGCTTGCTGACGCCGTACTCCGCGTATTCTGTGCGGCGCTGGTATTGGTCCTTGATCTGGGCGACCTCCGCCTTGATGTCGTCCATGCCCACCAGATCGTCAATGGAACCGCTCACCTGGTCGGGCTCGATGAACTTGAGCGACTTGTATTGGGCCTTGAGCTGGACAAACAGGAAAGCCAGCACGCCCAGTGTCAGTGCCACCGACAACGCGCCACTGACACCCGCCCGCCAGCTGGCCTTTTCAGCCTGTGGCCGGGCGTCGGCAAAACGCTGGTCCAGGCGTGCGAAGAGGTCCAGAGCGCTGGGCTGGAGCTCCGCGCGGGGGATAAAGACCATCTTGCCGCCCCAGGCTGCGTTGACCGCCTTGTCGGCAACAATTTTGCTCTCCATGTCGCTGGGGTAATACGCGTAGTGCCTGCCGTTTGATTCGATCAGGAAGATGCGCTCCGATGCGTTCCACAACAGGGGCTCATAGACCACCGTGATGCGCTCGACCGGGCTGGCATCCAGAAAACCCAGCACCGAGCCCGTGCCAAACACAACGGGCAGTTTGTCATTGAACGTCCACATCCCTTCGCCGCTTTTTCCGGCAACCACCATGGCCTTGACCTCTGCGGCCAGGGTGGCCTGTTTATTCAGGAGCGTGAATGAATAAATGCCAGTGGCGGGGATCAATGCCGCCACAAGCAGCACAGCCAGCCTGATGGCCAGGGGTTGGATGGCGAACCAGTCCAGCAGCCAATTGAATACCTTCTTGATGGCAAACCAAAGACCACTTGGGGCCGCTGCCGCGTCGCCAGGTTTTGATAGATCTGTCATGACCGCTCTTCGTGGCAAATACCACGCCACGTGCAGGTCATTCTAGGCACAGCCTTCTGGACCTTGTGTGCGCTGGCACACAGACAGCCTGGGCAGCGCGCGTTTCAATGGTTTTCGGACGCGGTGCACAGCATTCAGGCGCGACATCCTGTCTGCACCGGTCTCACAACTTCCACAAAGGGGTACACCATGAACAGCATCATCTACCTGGTAGGCGCAGTCGTCATCATCATCGCTGTCTTGTCATTCTTCGGCCTCCGCTAGTGGTTGGCGCCTGCGCCAAGCCATGGATCTTTGAAATCAGAGTCCCGCGGGCAACCCCTGCCGCCGCTATCAGCCTGCCAACTCGCACAGCAAATTTGTCAATAGACCAGGCGCGGAAATCATCGCGTCATGCCCGGTCTTGATCTCTACCCTGCGCATGCCGTTTGTTTTGACCCAGTCGCGCGACGCCTTCAGGCTGGTGAAGACCGGCTCGGTGCACTGCACATACAAGGCGGGGCAGCCGTTGGTCACCGGGTGCTTCAGGTTCAACCTGGAGAGGTAAGTGCCCATCGGGTGGGGCGTGAGGTGGGCTTCCACAAAATCCACATGCGCTTTTTCGGTGAGGTTGAACATGGCGGCGGGCGGCACGGCCACACTCACACCACCGCTGGCTTCGGCCGCTTTCAGGCGCGCGGCGACCACCTCGGGCGGCAGGCCGTCAAACATGGTTTGGCCGTTTTGCAGGATGACGGCGTCCAGGTACACCAGCAATTTGATGCGTTCGGGCATGCGGTCGGCCACGCCTGAGATGGCGTTGCCGCCAAAGCTGTGGCCCACGAGGATGATGTCGTGCAGGTCTTCGTACGCGATGACCTGGGTGATGTCTTCGATGAAGGTGTCAAGGGTGATGTCTTTGGAGATCAGGTGCGAGCGTTCGCCCAGGCCGGTTTGCGTGGGTGTGAACACGGTGTGGCCGCGCGCACGCAGGGCCTGGGCCACAAAGCGCCAGCACCAGCCGCCATGAAAGCCGCCGTGAACGAGAACAAAGGTTTGAAATTTGGGTTTTTCCGGGGTCATGGCATTGCGCGGTTGATTGGTGTAAACCCTAATATACTCACGAGTAGCCTAAAGATACCATTAAGAATGTTTAGAAGCTTTAGGGTAAATACCATGAAGCATAAAACGATCTGAAGGTGACAAACCGATGAGCGCAACATCCACCCCGGCAATGCACGCGGCCGACCGCAGCGGCATGGTGGCGGGCGGCAAGTCCGTGCTAGACGCGGTGGTCGTGGGCGCTGGCTTCGGCGGCTTGTACGCGCTGCACAAGCTGCGCCAGGCGGGCTTCACCGCGCGGGTGTTTGAAAAGGGCAGCGACGTCGGCGGTGTTTGGTACTGGAACCGTTACCCCGGCGCGCGGTGTGACGTGGAGAGCATGCAGTATTCGTTTTCCTTTGACGAAGAGTTGCAGCAAAGCTGGCGCTGGCCCGAGCGTTTTGCCGCGCAGCCGGAGATTCTGGCCTATGCGCAGCATGTGGCCGAGCGGTTTGATCTGCGGCGTGACATCTCCTTTGGCAACGCGGTTTCGGCGGCGCATTACAACGACGCCACGGCCCTTTGGGACATTCGCACGGAGAAAGGGGACCGGCTCAGCGCCCGCTTCTGCCTGTTTGCCACGGGCTGTTTGTCAACCGCGCGCATGCCGGAGATTGAAGGCATTGGCGAATTCAAAGGCAAGAGTTACCACACCGGCCACTGGCCGCATGAGGGGGTCGACTTCACCGGGCAACGTGTCGGCGTGATCGGCACCGGCTCCTCGGGCATTCAGGCGATACCGGAGTTGGCGCAACAGGCCAAAGCGCTGGTGGTGTTCCAGCGCACCGCCAACTTCAGCATTCCGGCGCGCAACGCGCCCATGGACGACGCCTACGAGCGCTCCTGGAAAGACAACTACCCCGCATTGCGCCAGCGCGCGCGCGACGACACCACCTCGGGCACGGTGTACGAAAAAGGCAAGTTCAAGGCGCATGAAGTCGCACCTGAGTTTCAGCAGAGCGAATACGAGCGGCGTTGGCAGGGCGGCGGTGTGAGCTTCATGCACACCTTCAATGACCTGATGCTGGACGCCAAATCGAATGTGACGGCGGCGGAGTTTGTGCGCAACCAGATTCGCGCCACGGTTCATGACCCGAAGGTGGCCGAATTGCTGGCACCGAAAGACCACCCGATCGGCACAAAACGCATTTGTGTTGACACAGACTACTTTGCCACCTACAACCGCAGCAACGTCAAGCTGGTCGATCTGAAAGTCGCGCCGATTGAGCGCATCACCGCCACCGGCGTGCAGACGGCGCAAGAGCACTACGCGCTGGATGCCATCGTCTTTGCCACGGGTTACGACGCGATGACGGGTTCGCTCTTGAAGGTCGACATCACCGGACGTGAAGGCCAGCGCCTTGCCGAAGCCTGGGCAGCCGGACCGCGCACTTACCTGGGCCTGATGGTCACCGGGTTCCCAAACCTCTTCATGGTGACCGGGCCGGGCAGCCCCTCGGTGCTGGCGAACATGATTTTTGCGATTGAGCAACACGTGGACTGGATCGTGGACTGCATGCGCACCTTGCGTGAGCGCGGTGTCGACACGATCGAGGCGGATGCACGGGCGCAAGACGAATGGGTGGCGCACGTCAACGAGGTGGCAGACCGCACTTTGTTCAAACAGGCGAACTCCTGGTACCTGGGTGCCAATGTGCCGGGCAAGCCGCGGGTGTTCATGCCCTACGCGGGCGGCGTGGTGCCGTATCGGAAAAAGTGCGAGGACGTGGCCGCGAAGGCTTACGAAGGCTTTCACCTGCGCGCGCTGGCCACACAAGATTGAACTGTCACTGTTTTTTTGACAAAATTTTTCGCAACGATTTCATGACCGACAACACGACCAAAGACACGGCGGGACTGGCAGGGCGGGTTTGCGTGGTAACGGGTGGCGGCAGCGGCATGGGCCGCGCGATTTCACTGGCACTGGCAAAAGAGGGTGCGAAGGTTTCAGTGCTTGATCTCAACACCGCAGGCGCTACTGAGACGGCCGCATTGATCACCGGCCACGGCGGCCAGGCCGCAGCATTTACCTGCGACACCGCGGACGCCGCCAGTGTGGCCCATGCAGCGGCACACAGCGCGGTGGCACTCGGTCTGTGTGATGTGCTGGTGAACAACGCCGGCATTCTGCGGCCGGGACCACTGGACACCCTCGCGCTGGACCTCTGGAACAAAGTGCTGGCGGTCAATCTCACCGGTTATTTCATCTGCGCCCAGGCTTTCGGCCGTCAAATGCGCGACAGAAAAAGCGGCGCGCCTGGCGCCATGGTCCACACCGCGTCAATCGCAGCGGACCACGCGACGGCCAATGCAGGCGCCTACAGCGTGGCAAAAGCAGGTATTCAGATGTTGTCGCGTCAGCTGGCCGTGGAGTGGGGCGCGTATGGCATTCGCAGCAATGTGGTGAACCCGGGCTTGATCGTCACGCCGATGTCGCAGGCCTTTTACGACCAGCCGGGCGTGACCCAGCGGCGCAGCGAGGCGGTTCCTGCCGGCCGTGTGGGCGCGCCAGAAGACATTGCACAGGCGGTGGTGTTTCTGGCGAGTGACCGGGCGGCTTACATCAACGGGCAGGAGATTGCCGTGGATGGCGGCTTTACCCAGATGCTGATGAGCCTGATTCCGCGCGCGGGTTACGAAAGCGGGGCCAACTGAAATGGCCCAACGCAGTGTTGCGGTGATCGGCGCAGGGGCCGCAGGGCTGTGTGCGGCCAAACACCTCCTGGCTAAAGGCATGGCGGTGGTGGTCTACGAATGGGGCACACGCATTGGCGGGCTGTGGGTGTACGAGAACGACAACGGGCTGAGCGGCGCCTACCAGTCGTTGCACGTCAATTCAGAGAACAAGGTTACGGCCTACAAGGATTTTCCATTTCCTGAATCAGCACCGATCTACCCGGACCACGCGCAGATGGCGCAGTACCTGGTGGACTATGCCGGGCATTTTGATCTGCGCAGGCACATCCGATTCAGTTCCAGGGTGACTGCTGTGACGCAGGAAGCCGGCGGTGGCTGGCAGGTGACGCTGGCCGATGGCGCGTGTGAACGGTTCGATGCCGTGGTCGTCGCTACCGGGCACCAGGGCGTGCCCAGTCATCCACCGTTTGCCAAGGACTTCACCGGCGAATACCTGCACTCACACAGTTACCGCGTACCGGAGGCCTTCAAGGGCAAGGAAGTACTGGTGGTGGGTGCGGGCAACAGCGCCTGCGACATTGCTTCGGACATTTGTACTGTCACTTCGTCCACCACCATGGCGGCGCGCTCGCCCGTGCTCTTGATGCCGCGCATGTTTCTCGGGGTGCCAACGTCACGCGTTTTGGGGAAAATTGAAAAGCCGTGGATGCCTTGGGCGATCCGCCGGCGCATGCGTGAAATGATCGCGCGCATGGCGCACGGCCGCATGGAGCAATGGGGGTTTGTGACACCCAAGACACGCACCCACCCTGCCGGCCACCATTTGTTGATCGGGCATTTCATCTGGAACCGCATCAAGGCCAGGCCCGGCATTGCCAAAGTCAGCGGCGATACCGTCACGTTTGTCGACGGCAGCGCCAAACGTTTTGACACCATGATCGCTGCCACGGGCTACGAAGTGCATTTGCCGTTTTTGAGCAAGGAACTCTCGCCCATGAGCGGGCGCTGGCTGGAGTTGTTTCACCAGGTTGTCAAGCCCGGGGTTCAAGGCATTTATTTCGTTGGCTTCTTCAACGTAAGCGGTGGCGGCAATATTCGCATGATGGACGACCAGTGCCAGTGGGTGGCGGCGCTGGAAGCGGGCGACATCGGGCTGCCCAGCCGTGAGGCCATGAACCAGACCATTCTCAAGGAGCGTGAGGCAATCACCCGGCTGTACCCGGACAGCCCGCGTTACGCATTGGAACTTGATCCGCGCGTCTACCGCGCCTCCTTGGCAGGCGAAATGCGCCGCGCCGCAAAAGTTAAGGTGACCTGATGGCTGGAATTGTGGGCATTGATGTGGGCGGTACGTTTACCGACCTGTTTTTTTCGGGTGACGCGAAACGCCCGCATGTGATCCTGAAGGTGCCATCGACACCCCAGGACCCTTCGATTGGCTTGCTCAATTCGCTCAAGGCGGCCGGGCTTGGCGCGAGCGCGCTTGACGCCATCATGCACGGCACAACCATTGCCACCAATGCCGTGATTGAGCGCAAGGGCGCCCGCTGCGCGCTGGTGACCACCACTGGCTTTCGCGACATTCTGGAGCTTGGGCGACGCGACCGGCCCCACATGTATGGGCTGGAAGGCACCCACGAGCCTTTGGTGCCGCGCGACTTGCGCTTTGAAGTTGACGAACGGATGGACTTTGAAGGCAAGGTTTTGGTGCCGCTGGATGAGGCGGGTCTGCGCGCGGTTGGTGCAGCTTTGAAAGAACTCGGGGTGGAATCGGTTGTGATCTCCTTCATGCACGCGTATGCCAACCCGGCACACGAGCTGCAGGCCCGCGACATACTGGCACAGGTCAATCCCGCCTGGGAGCTGGTCACTGCGACGTCGGTGGTGCGTGAGTATTACGAGTTTGAGCGCACCAGTACGGCGGTGGTGCAGGGTTATTTGCAGCCGCTGGTGGCACGCTACGCCAAAAATCTGGCGCGCCAACTGGCCAACTGGGGCTATACGCGCGATGTGGCCATCATGCAATCGAATGGGGGCGTGGCGCCCTTGCGCCAGCTGGGGGAGCGCTCGGCGTACATCGTGCGCTCGGGCCCGGCTGCGGGTGTGATGGCCGCCGCCCAGCTGGCGTCTGAGGCGGGCTTTTCACACATCATCACCGGCGACATGGGCGGCACGAGTTTTGACGTGGCAGTCGTCATCAACGGTGAGCCCAACGTGGCGGAGATCACCAACCTTGACTTTCGCATTCCACTGCGCTTGCCGATGATCGACGTGCACACCATCGGTGCAGGTGGCGGCAGCATCGCGCACCTGGACCGTGGCGGCATGTTGCTGGTCGGTCCGCGCAGTGCAGGCGCTGTTCCCGGCCCGGTGGCGTACCGGCGCGGCGGCACCGAGCCCACGGTGACCGATGCCAACATCGTGCTGGGGCGCATCAACCCTGCAAGCCCCATGAACGGCACCGACGCGACCCTGGACGTGGCGGGCGCGCGCAGTGCAGTCAAACAGCTGGGTGACAAGATGGGCTTGAACCTGGAGCAGACGGCCGAAGCGATTCTGGCCGTGGTCAACCAGCGCATGGCAGGGCGCATCCGCCTGATGTCGATTGAACGCGGGCTGGACCCGCGCGACTTCGCCTTGGTGGCTTTTGGGGGTGCCGGGCCATTGCATGGCGGCGCCTTGATCCGTGAAGTGGGCATAAGCACCATGCTGGTACCGCTGTACCCGGGCGTGTTGTGTGCGCTGGGCTGTGTGTATGCCGACTTGCGCTACGACATTTCCCAAACGCTGGAAAAGCGCCTGGACAAGCTGGTCCCGGGAGAGTTGGCTGGAATCGTCGCGCGCCAGCGCCAGCAGGGTCAGCAACAGATTGACGAAAGCCAGGTGCCGGTGGATGTGACAACCATCACCCATGCGGCCGACATGGCCTATGCCGGCCAGATTCATTCGTTACGCGTGATGATTGACGCAGACTGGGACACGGCACGGCTGGAGCAGGCTTTTAACGACGTTTACCGGTCAACCTTTGGCAATACGCTGACGGGAATGCCCGTGGTGATCGTCAACCTGCGAACCATTGCTGTGGGCAGGCGGTCCAGCGCCGCGTTGCCGCAAAGCACAGCCAGTGCCACTGGAGCACCCAGAGTACATTCACGCCGACCGGTGCACTTCAATGGCTGGCATGACACGCCTGTTTTCCTTCGGGATGATCTGGCACCCGGCATGACATTTGACGGCCCGGCAATCGTTGAGCAAAGTGACACCACGACAGTGGTTGAGCCCGACATGGCCGTTACAGTGGACGCCAAAGGCAATATGTTGGTCAAAGTGAGGGACGTTTCATGATGAATCCCGTAACCCTGGCGGTGGTGCGCGGCAGCCTGGAGCAAATTGCCGACGAGATGGACTTGCATCTGATTCACGCCGCCATTTCACCCATCATCTCCGAGACCAACGACTGTGCCAATGGCATCTTTCATCCGACCACGGGCGAGACCATTGCACAAGGGCGATACGGCTTGCCGGTGTTTTTGGCCTACATGCAATTCACCGTTCAAACCGTGATTGAAATGGCCCGGGAAGACGGCGGCTTCAAACCGGGTGACATGTGGATCCTGAACGATCCCTACATCGGTGGCAGCCACCTGCAGGACGTGCAGCTGATTGCCCCCGTGTTCGTGGACGGCGAGCTGTTTGCAGTGATGGCGACTACGGGCCACTGGATGGACATTGGGGGTAATGTGCCCGGCGGCTGGGCACCCAAGGCGACTGAAATTCACCAGGAAGGCATCATCATCCCGCCGGTCAAGCTGTATGACGAAGGCAAGATCAACAAAGCCCTGGTGAGCATGTTCAAGGCCAACGTGCGTCTGCCCACCGAAATTGCCGGCGATCTGGCGGCCATGTCCAATGTATTCTCGGTAGGAACCCGGGGCATTGAAGCGCTGGTCAAAAAGTACGGACGCCCGGTGTTGTCGGACTGCCTGAATGAAATGATCGCCTATTCTGAACGGCAAATGCGCTCCTACATTGGTGAGCTGCCCGACGGCACTTACAGCTTTGAGGACCATTTCGACAACGACGGCATAGTGGATGCGCCGATTCCGATCCGCCTGAGCATTACCGTCAAAGGCGAGGACATGTACTTTGACTTCACCGGCACGGGCCGAACCTCGATCGGGCCGATGAACATGTCGCGCAACACGACGCTGTCGTCGTGTTACGTGGCGATCAAACACATCTTTCCGGATGTGCCGGTCAACGGCGGCACGTTCAGGCCGATCCATTTCACACTGCCCAAAAATACCCTGCTGTCGGCGGAGTACCCTGCACCGGTCGGCGGTTAC
Source organism: Rhodoferax sp. (assembly GCA_031397915.1). GTDB lineage: Bacteria > Pseudomonadota > Gammaproteobacteria > Burkholderiales > Burkholderiaceae_C > JANYCG01. The sequence continues at coordinate 10,728 of JANNMM010000080.1, forward strand.
CTTGACCCGGTAGGACGCGTGATTGACGTGGTGTTCGGCGCGATGTCCAAAGTGATTCCGGAAAAAGCACCGGCTGCATTCTTTGGCACGACTGGCGTGGTCACGGTGAGTGGCACACACCCGAGGAGCAAAAATTATTTCGTCGGCGTCTTCCCTTACCCGGGGGGGTACGGCGCCACCCAGGCCAGCGACGGCCTGATTAACGGAACACCGCCGCAGTCCATGGCGAATTTCATGTCGCTGGAAATGTGTGAACACCGCTTTCCGCTTCGCTTTGACTACTTCAGGATTCGAAACGACTCGGGCGGTGCGGGCTGGCACCGGGGCGGTTGTGGCACTGAATATGGTTTCACGGCCTGGTCTGACTGCATCGTTTCTGTGTTGGGCGACCGCGTGGACTATGCGCCCTTCGGGATTGTGGGCGGTGAAGCGGCGCTGGCGAATGTGGTTGAGTTCACGACGGCTGGAAAGACCTGGACCCCTGAGTTGCGCAGCAAACAGGAAAAGGAACCCTTTGCGAGCGGGGACTCCATTCGCGCGTCGTCGCCGGGCGGCGGTGGGTATGGCAGCGCCATGGAGCGTGAGCTTGCGGCCGTTGAACGAGACCTGAATCGCGGATACATCGGGCGCGAAACCGCGGAGTCGACGTATGGAGTTGTGGTCGGCGAAGCGAAAGTTATGGCGGGAGGGCACACCCGTTACCAACTCGACGTTGAGGCCAGTGCGGCGCGGCGCGGCCAGTTGCAGGGCAAGCCCGAATGGGCCGAAACACAGATCGTGAATCACGGGAAGGAATGAAAATGGACAGCGTTGGAAGTTGGGAATTGCCTGAAGACCTCAGAATGCTCAAGGACACCATTCGGCGCTTTATGGTCGAGGAGGTGAAGCCCGTCGAAGACAAATTGCCGCACGACGCCTACACGCTGGAGCCCGAGCCACTCAAGGTTCTGCAGAAAAAGGCGCGCGATATTGGCCTGTGGTGCCTGGAAACACCGGCTGAACACGGAGGCGCTGGCCTGAGTTTGCTGGGCCAGTGCGTGGCGGCGGAAGAAACCGCGAAATGCCGCATGGGCGCCTACATTGCCGGGTGTGGCGCGTTTGGGTTCGATCCTCCGGTGGTGACCTGGAAAGGCACCTCCCATCAGCAGCGATTTGCCCGAGAAGACGTGGAAAACGGCACCAAGGCCTTTGTCGCGATCAGTGAGCCCAGCGGTGGCTCCGATCCCGGTCGCTCGATCCAGACGCGCGCCGAGCGTAAAAGTGACCGCTATGTGATCAATGGCACCAAGATATGGATTTCAGGCGCTGGCATGGCCAAGTGGGGCATCGTGTTCGCGCGCGTGGGCGAAAGCAAAGGGCGAGATGGCATCACCAGCTTCATCGTTGACAAGAGCAAACCCGGCATCTCTCTCTCCAGAATCCCGGTGATCCGCTCCTATTCACCCTATGAAGTTCATTTTGACAACTACGAGGTGCCCATTGAGGACCGGTTGGGTGAAGAGGGCAAAGGTTTTGCGTTTGCCGAGGAATGGCTGATCCATGCGCGTCCACCCTATGCGGCTGCGACGATCGGCATTGCACAGGCGGCACTTGATCTGGCCATTGAATGGGCTTCACAACGCAAGACGTTTGGAAGTCTGTTGGCTGACAAGCAGGCGATCCAGTGGATGATCGCGGACTCCGAGGTTGAGCTGCGCGCCGCAAGGCTGCTGGTCTATCAGGCGGCCTGGAACGCCGACCTGGGACGCGACATCAAGGTCGATGCTTCTGTTGCCAAGGTGTTTGGCACGGAAGCGGCCGGGCGAGTGGTAGACCGGTGTATTCAGATATTTGGCGGCATGGGTGTCGCCCAGGAGTTGCCGCTGGAGCGCTGGTACCGTGAACTGCGCATCAAGCGCATCGGCGAAGGGCCGTCGGAGGTGCATCGCATGGTGATTGCGCGCGACATGCTCAGTGGCAAGCGGGTGAGCTGATCATGTCCATTGACTTGAACGTATCCGCTGAGGGCATCGCCCTCATCACCATCAACCGGCCGGAAAGGCTGAACGCGATGGACGCCGAACATTACGCGGGTCTGTCGCGCGCCTGGTGCACTGTGCGTGACGACCCTGCCATACGCGTGGCCATCGTCACGGGCGCCGGGGAAAAGTCGTTCACCACGGGTGCCGACATCAAGAGTTTCCTGACAGCGCCTGCCGAGCTTTCTGAAATGTGGCTCACGCAACGCGACCAGCTGCTCAACAGGGGCCTGGAGGTATGGAAGCCCGTGATCGCGGCCGTCAACGGCTATTGCCTGGGCGGCGGAATGACACTGATGCTGGCTTGCGACATTCGCGTTGCCGCAACTCATGCCACGTTCAATTTGGCCGAGGTCAAGCGCGGCGTGATACCCGGCAATGGTGGCACACAACGGGTGCTGGACCAGTTGCCCTATCCGATCGCCATGGAAATGTTGTTGACGGGTAACACCATGGATGCAGAAACGGCTGCGCGCTGGGGATTGATCAACAAGGTGGTGCCCAAAGAGCAACTGCTTGACTCGGCTTTTGCTTACGCAAAGAAGATAGCGGCCAACGCGCCGCTGGCCGTGCAGGCGGCCAAAGAGCTGGCCGTGCGCAGCCGCGAGATGGACCGTGTGACTGGATTGCGCTTTGAAGCTGTGATCAACCGCATGTTGTCGATGACCGAGGATGCGAAAGAAGGCCCTGCAGCGTTCGCAGCCAAACGCCCACCTGAATTCAAGGGGCGGTGAGCATGACCGGAAGATACCCACTCGAAGGCGTGACAGTCGTTGATCTGGGGCAGATCTACAACGGTCCGTATTGCACCTTTCTCATGGCCATGGCCGGCGCAAAGATCATCAAGATTGAGGCCAAAGGCGGCGAGAACCTGCGCAGGCGAGGTGTGGTGGGCGGCGCTGCGTTGCCTTTTGCCATGCTCAACTCCAACAAGACGTTTGCAACACTCAATCTGAAAGCCGCGCGGGGCTGCGAGTTGCTTCGCCAGATGGTGAAAAAGGCCGATGTGCTGGTGGAAAACTTTGCGCCGGGTGCGATGGAGCGTTTGGGAGTCGGGTATGACGTATTGCGGACCGTCAACCCCCGACTGATTTATGGCTCAAGCTCGGGTTTTGGCCGATCGGGTCCGAACAAAAACTATCCAGCCATGGACCTGACCGTGCAGGCCATGGCTGGCATCATGAATGTGACCGGCTTTGCGGATCGCCCGCCCGTCAAGGCTGGTCCGGCCCTGTGCGATTTTTTCGGAGGCGTGCATCTTTATGGTGCCATCATGACTGCGCTTTATGAGCGCGAAAAAACGGGCGTTGGCCGCTTGGTCGAGGTGTCGATGCAGGAAGCTGTGTATGCCTCGCTCAGTTCCAATTTGGGTCTGCACCACAGCATGGGCAATTCGGTGCCACCGCGCACCGGCAACCGGCACGGTGGCCTGGCGGAATCTCCTTACAACGTCTATCCCACAGTGGATGGCCACATTGCCATCATCTGCGTCAGTGAAGCGCATTGGAAGGCATTGCTCAAAGCCATGCAGCGGGAGGACTTGCAGGCGGACGTGCGTTTTGCCGACTTGAAACAACGCGTGGCGCACATGGACGAAGTGGACGAACTGGTCGCCGGATTCACTGCACAACACACCAAGAAGGCCTTGTTCGATCTGCTGATGAGCCACCGCGTGCCTTGCGCGCCGGTGCGCGACTTGGATGAGGTGGTCAATGACGAACACATGCATGCACGCCGCGCGCTGGAGTGGGTGGAGCACCCAATGTACGGGCGTGTATGCCTGCCCAATTCGCCGCTTCGTTTCGATGGCGTCGAGCCGATGGCGATCCGCCCCAGCGGTGCGCTCGGCTGTGACAACGAAGAGGTCTATGGCGACTGGCTGGGTCTGCCCAAGGTCGAAATCGCCAGGCTGCAAGCGGAAGAGGTGATCTGAACATGACGCGCAACCTGAGTGGCAAAGTTGCCATCGCCGGGATCGGCCACACGGCCTTTGGCAAACATCCGGGGCGCAGCACGGTTTCACTCAACGTCGAGGCCATTCGCAAAGCCCTGGCAGACGCCGGTGTAGACAAGAGCCAGGTTGACGGCCTGTTCGTGAAAGCACCCACGTCGAAATTCGAGATGATGTATGCGCAAAAGCTGGCGGAAGCATTGGGCACGGTCCCCCGCATCGGTGGTGTGTACGACCATGGTGGTGCCAGCAACATCAGCATGATCAGTTACGCCGCGATGGCGATCGAGGCGGGGCAATGCGAGATTGCCGTTGTCGCTCTGGCTGACAACCCGGCTACGGGCACGCGCCAGGCGTATGAAAAATCCTACGGCGACGATGGCAGTGGTCTGTTTGGCTGGTTTGGAACGCCCGCAGGTTACGCGATGATTGCCCAGCGCCACATGGGTCAATATGGCACAACCAGTGACCAATTGGGTGCCATCGCCGTGGCCTGCCGCAAACACGGCGCAAACAACCCGAACGCGCAGCTGCGAAAACCGCTGACGCTGGAGCAATACCGCGAGTCGCGTTTGATCGTTGCGCCTCTGCGCCGCGATGACTGTTGCCTGGTCTCCGACGGCGCCGCTGCGGTGGTGCTGATGAGCGCGAAAAAGGCCGCCGAACTCAGGGTCAACAAACCGGTGCCGGTGCTGGGCTTCGGGCAAGGCCAATCCTCATGGGATGTGGCGCTGCGCCCGGATCTCACCACCACCGCTGCCAAAGTCTCGGCGCAGACGGCGTTCGCCATGGCCGGCATGAAACCTGCCGACATCGACGTGGCGCAGATCTACGACTGCTTCACCATTGCTGTGCTGATGACGCTGGAAGACTACGGCTTTTGCGCCAAAGGGCAAGGCGGGCA
>JANNMM010000039.1:0-4745 GCA_031397915.1 Rhodoferax sp.
CGGAGCTGGGTGCCACCATGTTTGCGGGTTACCCGGCCTACCAGCCGGGCGCGCAGACATTGCCGGAAATTGGCCCCGAAACGCTGGCCGTGAGCGAACTGCCGCAAGTCAAAAACACCGACGACTGGCGCGCTCTGGTAACCCGCCTGCGCGTCGCTGTGGAAGACCCTCGCCAGCTGCTCTCAGGCGCGGTCACAGACCTTGCCGTGGCCCAGCTCATCGCCTGCGGCAACGACCCGCGCCTTGTGCATGTGCCAGGGTTGGATGGCGAGCATTACCCGGCTTGAATCGGCCTGATAGCGCAGGCTTTCTTCAGCCGACGACTTTCAGAGCTGGCCGCGCAAGCTCCGCGTGCGCCGGAAAGCGTTGCTCAATCGACGCCAGAATGCCCGCCGCATCCAGCCCCTGCAGGGCCATCAGTTTGACCGGGTCGCCGTGTTCGATGAATTTGTCGGGCAGACCCAGGTGCAACAGCGGCTTTTGTACGCCGGCCGCGTGCAGCGCCTCCGCCACCGCGCTGCCAGCGCCGCCCATCACGGCGGCGTCTTCCAGCGTCACCAAAGACTCGTGTTCACTGGCCACCTTGAGCAGCAGTTCGGTGTCCAGTGGTTTCACCCAGCGCATGTTGATGACGGTGGCGTTGAGTTTTTCGGCAACCGCCAGCGCCGGGTACAACAAGGTGCCAAAGGCAAGGATGGCGATGCGTTTGTTGGCCCCGCTGGCGTGGCGGCGGATCTCGCCCTTGCCATAAGGCAAGGCCTCGAGCCCCGCTGACATGGCAGCGCCCACACCCGCGCCGCGCGGGTAACGCACGGCCACTGGGTGATTCTGCGCATACGCGCTGCTGAGCAAACCCCGGCATTCGTTTTCGTCGGCCGGGCAGGCGATGCCCATGTTCGGAATGCACCGCAGGAAGGCAATGTCGTAATTGCCCGCATGGGTGGCGCCATCTGCGCCCACCAGGCCGGCGCGGTCCAGCGCGAAGACCACCGGCAGGTTCTGGATTGCCACGTCGTGGATCAACTGGTCATAGGCGCGCTGCAGAAAGGTGGAGTAAATCGCCACCACCGGCTTCATGCCTTCGCAGGCCAGCCCCGCAGCGAAAGTCACCGCGTGTTGCTCGGCGATGCCGACGTCGAAATAACGGTCCGGGAACCGCTGATGAAACTCGACCATGCCAGAGCCTTCACGCATGGCCGGTGTGATGCCGATCAGGCGCGCGTCCTGGGCCGCCATGTCGCACAACCATTGGCCAAAAACCTGGGTGAAGGTAGCCTTGGGTGGCGCCACGGGTTTGAGCAGGCCCACGGCGGGGTCAAACTTGCCGGGGCCATGGTAGGCGACCGGGTCGGCCTCGGCGCGTTTGTAGCCCTGGCCCTTTTTGGTGACCACATGCAGGAACTGGCGGCCGTCGAGGTGCTTGATGTTCTCCAGCGTGGGAATGAGTGAGTCGAGGTCGTGCCCGTCAATCGGGCCGATGTAGTTGAAGCCGAATTTCTCGAACAAAGTCGCCGGAACCACCATGCCTTTGGCCTGCTCTTCCAGGCGCTTGGCCAGGTTGAAAAGCGGCGGCGCGCCTTTCAACACCGTCTTGCCAACGTTTTTGGCCGCCGCGTAAAACTGGCCACTCATCAACTGCGCCAGGTAACGGTTCAGCGCGCCCACGGGCGGGCTGATGCTCATGTCGTTGTCGTTGAGGATGACCAGCAGGTTGCAGTCAGCCACACCCGCGTTGTTGAGTGCTTCAAAGGCCATGCCGGCGGTCATGGCGCCGTCGCCGATGATGGCCACCGCCCGGCGTTCACTGCCCTGCAGCTTCGCGCCGATTGCCATGCCCAGCGCAGCCGAGATGGAGGTGCTGGAATGTGCTGTGCCAAAGGCGTCAAACTCGCTCTCGGCGCGTTGCGGAAAACCCGAAAGTCCCCCCAACTGGCGCAGGCTGTCCATGCGTTCGCGCCGCCCGGTCAATATTTTGTGCGGGTAGGTTTGATGGCCCACGTCCCAAACCAGCCGGTCCTGCGGCGTGTTGTAGACGTAGTGCAACGCCACCGTGAGTTCCACCGTGCCGAGGTTGGAGCTCAGGTGCCCGCCGGTTTTGGAGACCGAATCGAGCAGGTAAGCCCGCAGCTCGTCGGCCAGTGTGCCGAGCTGGCCCCGCGCCAGCTTGCGCACGTCGGCCGGGGCGCTGATGGTCTTCAACAGGGGAAACGGATCGTTGGCGATGGACATGTTTTTTTGTTCTTCCCGAGGGTGTTGTCAGGCCTTGCGGTTGACAACCATGTTGGCCAGCCCGCGCAGGGCCTGTGTGTCGGGCAAAGCGCTGGCGTCCAGCACCGCCAATGCCTTGTGCAAAAGCTCCTGCGCAAACGCGCGCGAAGGCGCCAGGCCCAACAACGACACATAAGTGGGTTTGTCTTGCTGGGCATCTTTGCCGGCGGTTTTGCCCAGGGTGGCGGAGTCTTCGGTGGCGTCCAGAATGTCATCGACCACCTGAAACGCCAGGCCCACAGCGGCGCCATACGCTTCAAGCGAACGGGCCGCCTGAGCGGATGGCCGGCCACAGGCGGCGCCCATCATCACGCTGCCCTGCAGCAGGGCGCCCGTCTTGAGGCGGTGCATTTCACTGAGCTGCCGTTCGCTCAGTATTTGCCCAACGCTGGCCAGGTCAATCGCCTGCCCTCCCGCCATGCCCGCGCTGCCCGCTGCCTGGGCCAGCAAGCGGCACAGGCGCGCCTGCAAGGCAGCCGGCACGGCCGCGCCGTCGGGTGTTGATTCGTCCGGGGTGAGCAGCTCAAAGGCCAGAGCCTGAAGGGCGTCGCCCGCCAGCAAGGCCTGCGCCTCGCCGTATTTCACATGAACGGTGAGTTTGCCCCGGCGCAACACATCGTTGTCCATACACGGCAGGTCGTCGTGTACCAAGGAATAGGCATGGATGAGTTCGGTGGCGCAGGCGGCGCGCAGGGCCGCGGCGCTGTTGCCGCCCACCGCTTCACAACTGGCCATCACAAGCAACGGGCGCAGGCGTTTGCCGCCGTCAAGTACGGCGTAACGCATGGCGTCAACCAACTCAGCGGGCGCGCCATGGTCCAGCCCGGCTGGCGCCTCCACGGTCACCCAGCGCTCCAGCGCACGCTCCACCGCAGCCAGGTGGTGCCGGCTCCAGGCACCGAGCTCAAAGCCGGCGGCCAAAGTGTCTGCAGGTCTCAACACCGCGCTCATCGCGGCGTCCAGGACTTGACGACGCCGCCGTCAATGGACTTCGCATCCAGCAGCTTGATCTGCTCTTCGACCGCCTGCAGCTTCTCGCGGCAGTACTTCAGCAGCTCGGCGCCACGCTGGTAACCGCTGAGCAGTTGCTCCAGCGGCATCTCGCCGGATTCGAGCCGCGCCACCAGCTGTTCCAGCTCGGCCTGGGCGTCTTCGTAACTGGCGGGTGCTTGGACTTCAGTTGTTTTGGCGGGTGCTTTGGCCATGGAATATGCGGTGGACAAAGGCGCAATTTTAGGCTGTTCCGCAACGCCATCGACCCGCTGGCCTTTCAGTGCGCTTGCAGGCAGTACAACTGACTGGCATGACGCCAGCCCGCATCATGTTTTGACAATCAGTTGCGCGGTCCGAAGTGCTTGTCGGCAATCCAGTTTGCAACTTGTTTCCCAATCAAAGCGCCATCGACGATGGAGAATCGAAAGTGCATGCCGCCGTAGATTCTGGCAACCCCCGTGTCATGTGACATCTCGTCGGTGCTGCTGAAGCTTCTCACCACCGTATTGGGCACACCGCTGGAAAAACTGGCGCTGACCTGATGGGTCCGGAAATAATTGCGAAGCGTCTCGGAAACACCGGTGGTCACACAGGAATGCGCCGCCGGGTACTCCGGGTGGGGCGGCGTTGGCACCACCGGTGTCCAGCCCGCTTCAGCCACGGTCGCCGGGTTGATGCGGCTGTCAGCCAGGTTGATCGCCGTCGTCGGACGCCAGAAGTTGTAGTGGTACTTGGACTCCATGCAGGCAATCAAGGAGTCGGTTTGCGCCACCCAGATTTGCGCCATCAACCGGGCGTTGTCGGCAAGGCTGGCCTGGGCCGATCCAAACTGGCGCAGGTTGCGCGGCCAGTAAGCGGGGGGCGGGTCGGTGTAGAAGCGCGCTGACTCGGTTTGCGCCTCATTTCGCGCCGAGTTGGTGGCCCGGCCAAAGGATTTGGTTTCATTGAAGTCCGCCGCATACGCTGCGCTGTCCAAGGCAGGCGGACCACCGGCTCGAAATTGGGCGGCGCTGGTCATTGCAAACGGTTTGACGTAGATATAGGGTCGAAGGACTGCCGCGCCAGCGCGAAACTTCCCGGCTGTTGTGCCATGAACATAGGGCACCAAAGGCGTATGCCGGCCATCATTGGCGCGCAGCGCCAGCATGTCGCGCGCAGCCTCGGCGCCAATGGCCATGCCGCGCGTCTTGGCGTCGCCGTCGGGGACGCCTGCCATGCGGGTGTCGTAAGTGTTTTGATAAAGGTTGGCGCGCGCCGGGAACAGGCCCCGCATCACACCATACGCGGCAGCATTGGCGGCGGCCTCCATCGACGCGCCGGCGGCGGGCGTTGCCGGTCGGATGGTATAAGGCCGGTGCGTGCCCGCGATGGCCGTCACCGCGTCATAGATCGCCAGATGCAGCGTGGCATGGTCCACGCCCGTCAGCGGCATCCGTTCTTCCGGTGTACCCGTGCTGGCTGCTGGCAGGTTGATCGCGCTGGTG